>NZ_JBFAPO010000024.1:0-130322 GCF_040676755.1 Dactylosporangium sp. NPDC049525
GGTCGCGTCGGCCTCGGCCACGCGGCCGCCGCCAGGGACGGTCGCGGTGGCGGTGGCGGTGGCGGGTGCCAGGCCGGGCCAGGCGCCGTTGCCCGCCGCGGACTGCGCCCACCACGACGACAGCAGGTCCGCGGGGTCGTGGTCGGCCGGATCGGACATGTCGTCGGGGATGAGCTCGCCCTCGACCCAGGGCCGGGCGGCGTCACCGTCGAGCGGCGTCAGCAGCAGCGGCCACAGCCCGGAGGTGGGGTGCGCGGCCCGTAACTGCCCCCACAGACCCGGTGGCGGTGCCGTCTTGCTCAGCCAGAGCACCACGGGCTCGTCGTCGTCGAGGTCGGGGCGGATGTGCTTCCCGGCGGGCAGGGGCACCGTGAGGGCCTTCACCCGGGCGGGCAGCGTCAGACGCTTGGCGGACACCATCACGACCGTAGTCGATCGGCCCGGTCAAAGACACTTCCCGCCGGCGATGCCCTGGGCGAGCTCCTTGCTCGACTGGCCGAGGACCCGGATGCCCTTGACGTCACCGGTGTAGGCCACCTCGGCGGCCAGGTCGCACAGCTGGCGGGCGGTGCCGGCGTCGCCGTCGGACAGGGTGGTGGTGATGACGACGGTCGTGCACTGGCCCTCGGCCTTCACGCCCTGCACGCCGGGCCGCGCGAGGCGTTCCTGGACCTTGGTGACGGCGCCGCCGCAGTCGTCGCGGGCCGCCGCGGCCCCAGTGGAGGCCCCGCCGGGCGTGGGCGTCGCGGTCGACGTCGTGGGGGAGTCGCTGCACGCCGCGAGCGCCAGCAGCGTCGCGACGGCGATCAGGCCGAATGGTCGTGTGCTCATGGATCGACGGTAGTCGTACACCGGCTGCCGTCGCGCGGGAGATCCCGGAGCTGCTGCGGTTCGACGCGACGGTCGGCAGCTGCCCGACGAGCTGGTCACGCTGCCACTGGAGCGGCTCGGCCTGCGGTACGACCTCCTTGGCGCGACCGACCGCGCCGGCGTCAAGGAGGTGTTCCCGCAGGCCGAGCTGTGAACTGTCAGGGACGAACCGGCGCCGGCGTTACTTGTTCCTGGGCGCCTTCTCACTCGGGTCCGTCGTCGCGCCCGGACGTTCCACGCCGGGCGACTTGACGTTCGGGTCTCCCTTGACACCGGCGACGCCGTGGCCGGGCGGCAGCTCGGTGGTGCAGACGAGCGGCACGCCGACCGACACCAGCCGCTCGACCGATCCGGGGGCGCCGTCCGTGATCTCCAGCTGCGCCGGGTTCAGGTAGCCGATGAACAGCTGCTTCCCGGCGGGCATCGCCGACGGGACGAAGATGAACGTGGCCTCGCCGTCCGTGTTGACCTCCCGCTGCACGACGCTCTCGACGCCGGGGCCGGTGCCGCGCACCAGCGTCGGGTCGTCCTGCGGGCCCACGCAGAACTCCCCGACCTTGATGAGCACCGGGAAGCCCGCCTGGCGCAGCGCCGCCTCGAGTCCCGCGGGGTCGTCGATGTACTGGCGCTTGGTCCAGGTCACCTGGACCGTGCCGTCGGCGAGCTTGTCGACGCTGTATGCGACCGTGCGGACGTGCACGTCCCCCCCGTTGCTGGGCGGCGCGGCCGACGGGTTGGCCAGCGTCGCCACCCCCAGCGCGAGGCCGGCGACCGCTACCGTGCCGGCCGCCACGGCCGCCACGCGGCGGTGGTGCCGGCGCGTGCGACCCGTGCTCAGGATCTGCTCGACCGGGGTGGACATGGTCACCCCGTCCATCGCGTCCCGTAGCGTGTCCAGTACCCCTGTGTCGTGGTCGTTCATGATCCACCCTCCTGGTTGTGGTTGACGACGAGATGCCCGCGCAGCGTCGCGATCGCCCGCGACAGGTGGGCGGTGACGGTGCCCGGGGCCATGCCGAGGGCCTTGGCGGTGGCCGCCGTGTCCAGGTCGAGGAAGACCCGGAAGGCGATCACCTCCCGCTGCCGCTGCGGCAGCCGGTGCAGCAGCCGCAGCAGCGCGGGGTCCAGCCCGGCGGTGGACAGGCCGGGATCACCGGCGGCGTCCGCGGTGTCGTGCCCGTCGTTCAGGTCGACCTCGCGCCGCCGCCGGCGCCACCACGACACCCGCAGGTTCAGCGCGGTGCGGACGATCCACGCCCGGGGTGCCGGATGCCGGCGCACCTTGTGCCACGACATCCAGGCCCGGGTGAACGCCTCGGCGACCAGGTCCTCGGCCAGCTGCCGATCGCCGACGCCGGCGAGCACCGCGCGCAGGCACCTGTCCCGATCGGACCGGTAGAACTCGGTGAACTCCAATTGCCCCACGCCCTGGATACGTCTGGGGACCCCGATCCGCTTACCGGACTTTCGACGGTCGTGTGCAGGCCGCCCGGCGGTGCGTCACCCTGGTTGCGCGAAGCGCGGCCGCGGGCGTCAGTGCACGCCGCGGGCCGCCTCGATGAGCTCGACCAGGTCCAGGGCCGCCTCGACGGACCAGACGCAGGAGAACGCGGCGAGGGCCGCCGGCAGCAGGCGCAGCAGACCCGCGCCGCGCCACGTGCGGGGGGTCAGCAGCAGCGACACCCGCCGCGGCACGATCCCGCGCGGGGTCGCGACGTGCAGCACCGACAGCGCCGACCCGGCCGCCGACGCGCCGGTGCCGGCGGTGGCCAGGGCCGCGACACCGATGGCGTGGGCAACCGTGCGGCGGCTGCCGACCTCGGTCGCGGCCTGCTCGTCGGCGGCCCGCTCGAGCAGGTAGTCGACGTGCCGGGCGACCCACCACAACGCGGGATGGGCGGCGGCGGCCAGCCCGGCGATCCGGGCGAGCCGGTGGTGCCGGCCGGCGAGGTGCGCGTGCTCGTGCGCGAGCAGCGCGTCGAACTGCCGGTCGGTGAGCAGCGACCGCATGCCGGTGGTGACCACGACGTAGCCGGGCGTGCCGGGGACCGCGAACGCCCGCGCCGTCGGGTCCTCGAGCACGACCAGCGGACCGGCCGGGGTCGAACGGGCCAGCGCCAGGACGTCACGGTGCCGGCGCCACCGCTGGGTGACGGACACGACGACGGCGGCCAGGAGCGTGACACTGAGCCACGGCACCCACGGCTCGGCCGCGGTGTCGGCCGTGACGACCCTGGCGGACCAGCCGAACTCGCGGCCGACGGCCGGCACCTGAGCGACTGCCTTCATCGCGAACAGCAGCAGGTTGGCCGTGCTGGCGGCGGCGACCACGGCCGCGGACCAGGCGACGGCACGCGCGGCGCTGGCCGGCGGCAGCCGGTCGGCGAGGAGCCGCACCACGAGCACGACCAGCGGCGGCACCACGACCACCGACCACACGAAATGATCGAACATGTGACTCCGTCCAGACCGGTCGAGTCTGCCACGCCCAGGGCAGCGGCGGCGGCCCGACGGTCGATAGAGTCGTGCTGGTGAGCGCATCCCAGCCGACGGGCGATCGACGGCGCCGGCCCGGACAGCTCGAGGCGCAGGTGGTCACCGTCCTCGGCGCCGCACCGGCCCCGCTGACCCCCGGCGAGGTCCGCGACCTGCTGGACCCCACCGGCGCGCTGTCCTACAGCACCGTGGTGACGACCCTGACCCGGCTGCACGAGAAGGGCTCCGTCACCAGACACCGCGACGGCAGGGCGTTTCGCTACGGGGCGCTCAGCGACGCCGCCGGCCTGGTCGCCGAGCGGATGAGCCGGCTGCTCGCCGACGAGCCCGACCGGGCCACGGTGCTGCGCCGGTTCGTCGGCACGCTCGACGACCGCGACGGCGAGACCCTCCGCGCGCTGCTGCGGGAGCACCCGGAGGACTAAGCTCGGTAAACTTCTACGTCGTGTAGAAGTTTGCGGGGGGAGGTGTCTGGCGGTGGTGCTGGACGACGTCCTTCTCGCCCTGCTGGGCGGCCGCGACAGCAGCGCCTGGGAGCTCATGCAGCGCCACGGTGAGATCTTCGGCAGTGCCCGCCGGATGGACATCGTCCGGGTGATGGCCGCCGTCACGCGGCTGGAACGCTCCGGCTTCCTGCGGGTCGACGCCGCCGTCCCGGCCCGCATGTCCAGCGGCAACCGGCGCACCTGCTCGCTCACCGCCGCCGGGCGGCAGCGCCAGCGGGCCTGGCTGTGCGACCTGACCCCGGACGTCAGCATCGAGGACGTCTACGTGCGGGGGATGCTGGCCGTCGAGTCCGCCGACGAGGCCACGTTCGAGGCGTTCATCCGCAGCGGGCTCGCCGTCACCCGCGCGCGCATGCACGCCCTCGCCGACGACGCGGCCGGCGCGGCGGCCGTGACCCGCGCCAAGGACGCCTTCGAGCGCGAGACCGTCCGGGCGCTCGCCCTGTGGCTGCACCAGCTGCCCGACCACCGCTACCCGCGATCCGCCGCAGGTTGACGAGCGTTGCCCGGGTAACGTCCACCGGGTCGGCATCACGTGAACCGTCGGACGGAGCGGCCAGTGGCAAGCCATCGTGGCCGGATCGGCCCGTTACCCAGGTGGAGCGTCGCCGTCGCGGCCGTGGCCCTGCTCGCCGCCGGCGCAGCGCTGTGGTTCGTCGCCGCCGGCCGTGGTACTCCCGGCTCCGGCACCCGCACGCCCGGGACCGGAGCGGCCGCCGGGTCCTCGGCCGCCGGCTCCCCGTCGCCCAGCGTCGACTGCGCCTCGGCGATCGTCGCGAAACTCACCCTGCAGCAGCAGGTCGGGCAGCTGCTCATGATCGGCACCCCGATCGGCACGCCACTCAACGCGGTCCAGCCGATCCAGCGGTACCAACTGGGCGGGATCTTCCTCGCGGGGCGCAGCACGGCATCGGCGGCCTCGCTCAAGCAGGCGATCGGTCAGCTGCAGGCGGCCGGTGCGAAGTCCGCGGGCCTGGGCCTGCAGATCGGCGTCGACCAGGAGGGCGGCCAGGTCCAGACGCTGAAGGGCACCGACTTCCCGGCCATCCCGTCGGCGGTGAACCAGGGCAAACTCGACGACGCGACCCTTGCCTCCCGCACCGCGGAATGGGCCGGCCGGCTCAAGGCCATCGGCGTGACGATCGACCTGGCACCCGTCGCCGACGTGGTCCCGGCCGACGTCGGCAAGGCCAACCCGCCGATCGGCGGCTTCGACCGGCAATACGGCTCCACCCCCGAACCGGTCGCCGCCGACGTCGCGACGGTCGTCACCGCGATGCAGGGCGCCGGCGTGCTCACCACCCTGAAACACTTCCCGGGACTGGGCCGGGTCCGGGTCAACACCGACACGTCCACCGGCGCCCGCGACGACGTGACCACCGCCGACGACCCCGCCCTGCAACCGTTCGTCAAGGGCATCGAGGCCGGCTCGGCGGCGGTCATGATCTCCTCGGCGACCTACCCGAAGCTGGACCCCGCCAACGTCGCCGCGTTCTCCACCCCGATCGTCACCGGGCTGCTGCGCCAGAAGCTCGGCTTCGACGGGCTCGTCCTCTCCGACGACCTCGGCGCCGCCGTCGCGGTCAACTCCGTGCCGCTGGGGCAGCGCGCGGTCCGGTTCATCAAGGCCGGCGGCGACGTCGCCCTGTCGGTGAAGCTGTCCGACGCCGGCCCGTGGACGGATGCGCTCCTCGCGGCGGCCAAGGCCGACCCCGCGTTCGCCGCCCGGGTGACCGAGTCGGCGACCCGGGTCGTGCGCGCCAAGGTCCGCGCCGGCCTGGCCCGCTGCGGAGGGTGACACACGTCGCGACATGACCGACTAGGGTCTCGATCATGCCGGCCACGTTCCCCTCGCACGCCGCGGCGGTGCTGCCGCTGAAGCTGTGGCAGCCGACCTGGTTCGACGGCGTCGCCCTGGTCATCGGATCCGCGGCGCCCGACCTGCCGTATGCCCTGGGCCGCAGCAGCTCGGCGCCGTACACCTACGGCCACACCTGGTGGGGCGTGCTCGCCTCGGTGCCCGCCACGATGGCGGCGACGCGGCTGGTGCGCCGGGCCGCCCCGGAGGTCGCCGCGCACCTGCCGGACCTCGGCCCGTTCGCCGCCCGGGACTACGGCGCGCTCGGCGCCGTGCGGCACCCGTGGTGGGTCACCGCCGGTTCGGCGCTCATCGGCGCCGCCAGCCACGTCGCGTGGGACCACGTCACGCACGCGTCGGTGAGCGGCACCGGGCTCGGCCTGCGCTCGTTGGACCGCGAGGTGCTGCCGGGGGTACCGGCGTGGATGCCGCTGCACCTGGCGTCCAGCGCGGCCGGGGCGCTCGGGTGGCTCGCGCTGTCCGCCCGGGTCGGCCGGGGCCGGCAGATCGCGGCCTGGCACGGGCCCTCGCCGCGGGTGCCCAGCCGGCCCGCGGTGTTCTGGGGCGCGGCCGCGGCGACCGGGGCGGCGGGCGTCGCGGCCGCCGTGCTCGCCCCGAGCCCGCGGGAGCGGATCGTGCGGTTCCTGCCCCCGCTGCCCCGGCCGTCGGTGCTGTCCGCGCGGCTGCTGGGCATCACCGCGGCGTCGCTGATCGCCGCTGCGGCGGTGCACCGGTCTGCCGTCAGGCTTGCAGACGGCGCGCCACGTAGACGACGTTGACGGCGTACCGGTCGGCGCCGGGCAGCACACTCGCCGCCGAGTCGACACCACGCGCGATGCGGTCCAGCCCGCGCCGCTCGTACCAACCCTGCGTCAGCATCGAAAACCCGCGCCGTTCGACGATCTCGAACCCGTGCCGCTCCAGCAGCCGGCCGATGTCGTCGTGCGACAACTCGGCGAACCAGCGCTGACCCCGCAGCCGGCGCGCCCGCAGGTGCCGCAACGACCGGGCGTTACCGTGATTCTCGATGACGAGCAGGCCGGCATCCGGGTCGGGCAACGCCTGTGCGGCAAACGCAAGGGCCCGGTCACGGACGGTGTCGTCGACGTTGAGCAGCAGCCGGAACATGGTGACCAGGGCAGGCCCCTGCTCCGCCGCCGCCGGGCGCGGCACGGGACCGTCCGCCGCGACCGCGTGCAGCCGGGCCCGGGTGCCGACCTCGGCCGCCTTGGCCAGCATGTCGGTGGAGGTGTCATACCCGTGCGCCTCCCGCACGAGACCGTGCAGGCTGCGGATCGCCCGGCCGGTGCCACAGGCGAAGTCGTGCTGGACGGGCCGGACCCCCGGGAACGCCCGCCGGACCAGCGCCCGCAGGTACGCCCGCTGCCGCTCGTTGATCCGCGACGCGTAGCTACCGGGCGCGTAGGTGACATGCTCGTACTTGTCGACCGCACCGGTGTCCTGGAACACCCGCGCGTAGTTCGTGTCCAAAGCTGATCCCCGTTCGTTCGGTGCCGCTACATCTGCAACTTCTCCGTGACGGCCCGGATACGGCCAGTAATCAGCCGGTGCGCGACCATGCTGCGAGGGGCAGCGGATCGCGGCCGGCACTTCTAGCCTGGTTCTGTGAAGAAGAGGGCCGTCCTGTTGGCGGCGGTGGTGGTCGCGGTCATCGGGCTGGCCGCCTGCTCCCGCTCGGCCACCCCGGATCCCGCGCAGGCGCCGTTCGTGCTGGGAACCATGGACGGGGAGGTGAGGTCCTACGACCGGCTGGTCGGCGCATGGCATGGGACGGAGTTCGGCGAGTCGTTCGTCGAGGTCTCGATCCGCGAAGGTTGGAGCATTCATCTCCGCGGCCGGTGTACCGGCTCGGGTGTGCTCAAGATGCGCATGACCGCCATCAGCATGAGCTTCACGGACGGCTGGACGTGCGACGGTCAGTGGCGGTTCCTGATGATGTTCTTCCCGGCCAACGAACTGGCTGTCGGTCGCATTGACCTCGGCCCCTTCACCGTGGCGCTCGACCGCGCCGACACCATCACCTCCTGGGACGTCGAAGCCTATTCGACGGAGCCGACCCCCTCGCTCGGCCCAAGCCTCTCGCCATGGCCGTCCCCATCGCTGCCGCGCGCCTGATACGCCACGGTGATCGCGCAACCAGCACCCGGGCCGCGGGGCCACGATCCGTTATGTCAACGTTGGACAAAACCGGATCGTAAGAAGCAGCGTAATCCGCGCATTACGGGCGGGACATGAGATAGATGCTGGTCACCCGCACTGTCGTACCGCCAGGCGCTCAATGTCGCCAAGGCGGCCACGGCCCTGGGTCAGACCGCCGACGCGACCCACTACGACCAGCTCGCCGAAGGCATCAAGCAGGCGTTCAATGCGCGGTTCCTCAACGCCGACGGCGCGAGCTACGGCAGCGGCCGCCAGACCACGAGCGTGCTGCCCCTGGCATTCGGCCTCGTGCCCGACGCGAACGTCACCGCGGTCGGCGCGCGGCTCGTCGACACGATCCTCAACCGCAACGGCGGCCACCTCGACACCGGGATCTTCGGTACCCGGTACCTCATGGACGCCCTCGCCCGCATCGGCCGGATCGACGTCGCGATGACCATCCTGGACTCCACGTCGTACCCCGGCTTCGGCTACGAGATCTCCCGGGGCGCGACGACGGCGTGGGAGGAGTGGACGTACGCCTCCTCGATGGAGACCCACGACCATGCCATGTTCGCCGGCATCAATGCGTCGCTGTACACCCAGCTTGCCGGCATCCAGCCGGCGAACGCCGGCTACGCGACCCTGACCGTCGACCCGCGCGTGCCGCCCGGCCTGTCGCACGTCGCCGCGACCATCGACACCGTCCGCGGTCCGGTCACGTCGTCCTGGACGGTCACCGGCCAGCAGATCACCCTCGACGTCACCGTCCCGGTCGGCGCCACAGCGACGGTGCACGTGCCGAACTTCGGCCGCGGCACCGCCACCGCGAGCTCGGCGGGCGCGATCCAGCAGTCGGCCACCGGCACCGAGACCGTGTACTCGATCGGCTCCGGCGCCTGGCACTTCACCGGCTCCGTCCTCCCGGCGGGATCGTCGGTCCCGCCCGGCGCCTGGCCGAAATGCGCGGGGGAGACCGGCACCTGCGCGTTCTCGGGCACACAGACGGTGGCGTACGGTGCCGCGGGGCGCTACGCCTACGCGACCCTCACGGGCGGCACCACCTGCGGCAACGGCGTGTTCGGCGACCCGATCCCCAATGTCTCCAAGTCCTGCTACCTCCTTGCGCCGCCACCCGCCAATACGACCTGGACGCAGTGCGCGACCGAGACCGCCACGTGCGCCTTCGCCGGAGCCGCAACGGCCGCGTATGGGGCCAACGGGCAGTTCAAGTACGCGACACTCAGCGGCGGCACCGCCTGCGGCAACGGGGTGTTCGGCGACCCGGTCCCCGGCACCGGGAAGGCCTGTTACGTGCAGTGACCGGTGCAGCCCGGATACCTTGCCGATGAAGTCGCGCTGATGATGATCGTGCCGGCGACCGGTGGCGGGGGTGATCACGGAGACCCATGAGGGTTCTTCCGTTGCCTGCGCCGCACCGCCGCTGCCGATCGATGCCGCGCCCGCGTGATCGCCCGCGTAGCATGCGATCTCGCGGCGCACGCCGCTGCCGTCGGCCGCTTTCCGGCCGGCATGCCTTATCGACGAGACGGGGGAGCGCTGCGTGCAGTTGCGACGGGCACTTGTGACGCTGGCGATTTCCGCGGCCCTGGGACTGGTCGCGGGCTGCGGCCAGGAGCCCGGGAGCACCACCCAGCCCGCCGCACCCGTCACCACTGCGGCTTCCTCCAAAGCGGCCGCGGCGTCCGGTCCGGTAGCGGCCGGCACTGGCGGCGCCGAAGCGGTGTGCAAGGCGATCATCGAAGTCTACGAGGCCGAGAAGCGACCGCTCGTCAGCGCCTACGGTGAGTACGTCACCGCGACGGTCCTCAACGACCAGGCCAAGATCCCGGAGCGGCGGGCCAAGGTCGAAGAGATCATCAAGCGCCTTTCGCAGGCGGCCCACGCTGAGCTCGCGAAGGCCACCGACCCGCATTTCAAGGCGGCGCTGGCGGACTACATCGCCGTGGCGCAGGAGGTGTACCTCACCCCGAATGAGGATGCCGCACTGGACGCCAAACTGAAGAAGGTCGTCACCGCCGCGCAACAGTACTGTCCGGCGCTGGGGAAGTAACCGTTCGCGCTTTGCAGGGGGATGCGACCGTACGGGCGGCGCTCACCCGTTCAGGACACTGGGTACCGGCGCTGGGCGATGCCAGTGCCGGCGATGTGACTGGTGTGTGAGCCTGGTCTTGAGGCGCCCCGTCTTTGTTGGTGGCGCAAGAGAATCCGGTCATGGAATACGAAAAGGCTCTTGGAGCCGGATGTACCTGCCATTGGAGTCGCTGCACCGCGCGCGTCGACTTGCTTGATGGCAGCTGCGTCGAAGACACCTGGCACGAACTCGACCAACCCGACCCGAAGTGCCCGATACACCGGAGAGCAGAGGGCTGATCTCTGCATCGTCCGATCGAGCCACCCGCCGACGCCCCGCCGTACAACCGTGACGGCGGGGCGTCGCGCAATCAGGTGGGCCGGGTTCGCATCGCGACGCCTGCCGGTACTGGAGCTCAGCGGCCACCGATCCAGCTCAGGTCCGGCCAGGGTCCGAAGTCGAAGTCCTCGATGATCCGGGTCAGTGTGGGCATTGCCGGCTCGCCGTCGGGGTCGTCGTCGAGTTGGGCGTACACCTCGATGCCGTCGGGCAGGGTCAGGAAGAGCTGCCGCATTTCGGGCACCTGCCAGCCGCTCCAGTCGCGGATGCGGATCGGTGTGGTGGCGAACGTGTTCCCCAGCCGCATCGCGGCGCTGGTGCCCATGGTCATGAGCAGCCGCCGCCCGCCGGTGCCGCTCATCGTCACCTCCTGGGTCCAGTTCGTGTCCTCGAACCCGTGTTGCAGCCGCCAGGGCGCGGTGGCGAGGTCCGGCGGCAGCCAGCCGAAGCGGGGGCCGACCGCGGTGGTTCCCGGGTCGGGCCGCACGGAACGCGCGACCCGGACGGCCAGGTCCTGTTGGGCGTCCGCGACGTCATCGGTGTGTACGCTCACCAGCAGCTGTGGCTGGCCAGGCGGCTGCCAGGTGAGGTACGTGCCGGGGGTCTGATCGCCGGTCTGGACGAGCCGGCCCGGTACGCCGTTGACGTCGACGGTTGTCTCCCGGCCGCTTGGCCGATCGGGATCGAGCGACGGGTGCCAGCCGATCAGCAGTGCGATCATCCGGTCCGCGGTGCCTGGCTGCCAGTCCCGTGAAAGGACGGGGGCCTGGGTACCGTCCACGACGACGGTCCGTTTGCCCTCGCCGTAACCGCGGGGCAGCCAGGCCGGACGGAAGCGCAGGGGGACCTCCAGCCAGCCGCCGCCGGGACCGGCATGCAACACCGGAAACCTCGACGCGGGGGGTTGGGTGAGGCGCCACACGCCGGCCGCCGCGACACCGGTGGCCGCCACGACCGTACCGGCGCCGGCCAGCTGCAGGACCAGTCGGCGCTGGCGGTGCCGCCGCGCGCGGACGACCAGCGAGGCGCGGATCCGGTCCGCTGGCGGCGCCTCGTCGGCGAGGGCGGCGAACGCGCTACGGATGGCTTCTGTGTCGATCATCAGTCCTCCTGTACCGGCTGCAACGCCGCGATCTCGCGCAGCTTGGCCAGCGCCCGCGACGCTTGGCTGCGGACGGTCCCCTCGGTGCAGCCCAGCAGCGCGGCGATGTCGCCGTCGGTCATGTCCTCGTAGAAGCGCAGAGCGATCACGATGCGCTGGCGGACCGGGAGGGTACGGATCACCTGCAGGATCGCCTCGCGCCGCACGAGCGCGTCGACGCCGTCCTGGGCCGGCGCGGGCGACTGGACCCGTTCCCGGCGGAGGGCGGCCGCGACCCGGCGGCGGGCGGACAGCAGCTCGTTCACGATCATCTTGCGCAGGTACGCGTCCGGCACGTCCAGTTCGCTGATCCGTGCCCACCTCGGCTGCGCTTTGATCAGCACGTCCTGGACGACGTCCTCAGCCACGTGCGGATCGCCGGCCAGCACCGTCGCCTGCCGCAGCAGCGCCGGCAGCCGCGCCGCCACGTACTCCTCGAATACCAACCCGGCCCTCCCTGTTCACCCCCTAACACGAAGCTGTGGACCGGTCGTGTTGCACGGCGGGACGGACTCATTCGGCCGCGCGGGCGTCGCGCCACTGCCGCTGCAGGCGGGTGATCCGCTGGAGCGCCGTCTTGAAGCCGGTGTAGTCCTCGGTGCCGAGCGACTGTTCGTGGCGGTGCTCAATCGCCGCGAGGATGGCGCGGGCCCGCGGGCCCGATCGCTGGGACAACTCGGTCGCTCGAGTGCCCTCGGGGTCCAGGAAGGCCAGCACCATGCCATGGCGTGGCCGTACGTCCGGATGCCCTTGCTCGGCCAGGGTCTCGAACAGCTCGTCCTGGACGGCACGCAATGGCCGGCTCACCGATGGTCTGGCCGAGCAAGGGCTCGAGGAGCGGCTCCAGTACGGCAAGCCGCACTACCTGAAGAACGGGGAATTCGCGGCCGTCATCGAGGGCAGGCGTCGTGTCTGCGACGTCTGCCCTCGCAGCTCAATCTCTAGAGCGGCTCAATCTCTGGAAAGGAACAGGGTTGTGAGAATGACCAGCACGTTGCCAGGTGTGGCGACTGCGATAGCCGTCTCCCAGGAGATGACGTCGAGTGTGACGAGTACGTATCCGAGTAACCAGACGGCAGCACATAGGACGACCGTTACCAACCGCAACCGTCTCGCGACTGGTCCTGGACGTCGCTTCCAAGGCTCGCCGGTTCGCATCATCGGAACGCGCATCTCCGATCCACCATCAGGACATGCAGGCAAACGGCAGATCGACTCTCCGCCGGCGCCGGTGTACGTGGCCGCCTACGACTACCAGCCGGTGTCGGTGACAGCCCTGGCCGACGTGCGACTGGCCGCACCGCCGCCCGGGGCCGGCTTCCGGTCACGATCCGCGCCCCGCACGGCTCTACGGTGCTGTTCCCATTCGGCTCCGGCGTGCTACGCCGATATCGTCAGCTCCGCTTGCCGCCGGCGGCGCGCCAGACGGCATCGGTGATGAACCCTATCCCGAGCGCAGCCGCCATGGCGAGCAGTGCCTTCTCCCACATCGGGTGGCCCCGCAGCCAATGGTACTGGGTCAGGCTTGCCGTAATCATCACGAGCATTACGGCGACAAAGCCGGGCGTCCGGAGTGATGGTGAGGAGCGCATCTAGTTCCAATACCTCGCAACGACCGCCGTAATACAGGTGACTGTGAGAGCTGAAATCGACTCGAACTCGCCGGCGAAGGCGCCAAGGGTAGCAGCACCGACTCCCCAGTTGGAGTTGTTCACGGTGGCGACGATGTCGCCGTGCAGGTTGGCCAGTTGCCATTCCGTGTTGGTGACGCCGAAGGTGCTGGTGACCGCCGCCGTGCCGCCGGCGC
Source organism: Dactylosporangium sp. NPDC049525 (assembly GCF_040676755.1). Lineage (NCBI taxonomy): Bacteria > Bacillati > Actinomycetota > Actinomycetes > Micromonosporales > Micromonosporaceae > Dactylosporangium > Dactylosporangium sp. NPDC049525. The sequence goes on from NZ_JBFAPO010000024.1 coordinate 13,273, forward strand.
CGGCCACGACCCGGGTCCACGTGCTGCCCGCCTCGTCCGTCCACGCCGGTCGGTCGCCATCGGAGGTGTAGTAGTTCGTCTTCGTGGTGGTGGTCGTGCGCGCCGGAAGGTTCGACACCCGCGGCCCAGAACCCGGAAACCGCCCCACCCCGCTCATGTACAAAGTCCGCGCCCGGCCGGAAGTCGAACGACTGCACCACCGTGGAATAACCGGCCCGCTCCAACTCCACCGCGATCCACTCAGCCCACGACCGGTTCACCCCCGCATACGAGATGAAGAAATCCCGCCCCGAACCGTCAACAGCCACAACCCCACAGCCAACCACCAACCACCCGAGCCGACAAGGCGCGGCAGCACGCCGGATCCAGGTACCTACGCTGAGGGTATATACGCGGCGTATACTCTCAGCGTATGGTGGTGGGCATGAGCGTTCCCCTCACGTTGCTCGGGCTCCTCGAACGGGAGCCGAGCCATGGCTATGACCTCAAGCGCGACTACGACACGTTCTTCGGGCGCGGCAAGCCGCTGTCGTTCGGGCAGGTCTACGCGACGCTCGGGCGCCTCGCCCGGGACGGCAAGGTGGTGATCAGCGACGTCGAGCCCGGGGAAGGGCCCGACCGGAAGCGGTACGTCATCACCGACGTCGGCGCCACGGAGGTCGACGCGTGGCTCGCCGAGCCGGTCGAGCCGGAGCCGCACCTGCAGACGGTCCTGTTCGCCAAGGTCGTGCTGTCGCTGATGCTGGGCCGCTCCGCCGAGGACTACCTCGACCTGCAGCGCAGCGCGCACCTGCGGCGCATGCAGCAGCTCACCGAGGTCAAGCGGGCCGGCAACCTCGTCGACGCGATGCTCGCCGACCATGGCCTGTTCCACCTCGAGGCCGACCTGCACTGGATCGAGACGACGGTGGCGCGGCTCGACGCACTGACGAAAGAGGTACAGCGGTGACCACGATCATCGAAGCACGCGACGTCCAACTGTCGTTCGGGCAGACGCCCGCGCTGCGCGGTGCCACCCTCGCCGTCGCCGAGGGCGAGATCGTCGCCGTGATGGGGCCCAGTGGCTCCGGCAAGTCGACGCTCCTGCACTGCCTCGCCGGGATCCTGGTGCCCGACGAGGGCGAGATCCTGTTCGACGGCGCCCGCGTCGACCGGCTCGACGAGACCCGCCGCAGCACCCTGCGCCGGGACCGGTTCGGGTTCGTGTTCCAGTTCGGCCAGCTGGTGCCGGAGCTGACCGCCGAGGACAACGTGGCCCTGCCGCTGCTGCTCGGCGGGGCCCGGCGCGCCGCCGCCGTCGCGGAGGCCCGGCCGTGGTTCGCCAGGCTCGGCCTCGAGGGGCTGGAGTTGCGCCGCTCCGGGGAGCTGTCCGGCGGCGAGGCGCAGCGCGTCGCGCTCGCCCGCGCGCTCGTCGCCAAGCCCCGCGTCCTGTTCGCCGACGAGCCCACTGGTTCTCTGGACTCGCTCACCGGTGAGCAGGTCATGGACCTCATGGTCGACTCCGCGAAAGCGCAGGGCACCACCGTCGTCCTGGTCACGCACGAGGCCAGGGTCGCCGCGTACGCCGACCGCCAGGTCATCGTCCGCGACGGCCGGGTGCACGCCCTCGCCGCCGCCCGGGGTGCGTCGTGATCCGGTTCGGGGTGCGGCTCACCGTCGCCGGCGGGCGGGAGGCCGTGGTCCGGCTCGCCGTCATGGCCGGTGCCGTCGCGCTCGGCGTGTGGCTGCTGGTGAGCACCCTCGCCGGTGTCAACGCCGTCAACGCCCAGTTTGCCAGGTTCGCCGCGCTCAGCCCGCAGACCAGCTCGGCCGACGGTCCACTGTGGTGGGCCGAGCGCAACGACTACTTCAACGGCCAGTCCATGCAGCGCATCGACGTCGCCACGACCGGCACCGGGGCGCCCGTCCCGCAGGGCCTGCAGCGCCTGCCCGGACCGGGGGAGTATTACGTGTCCCCGGCCCTCGCTGACCTGATCGCGGCGACCCCCGCGGACCAGCTCGCCGACCGGTTCCCGGGCCGGCAGGCGGGGCTCGTCGGCGACGCCGCCCTGCCCTCGCCCGACACGCTCACCGTGATCGTCGGCAGCACTCCGGATCTCGTTTCGCAGCTGTACGGGGCCCGCCGCATCACGGCCTTCCCGACGGTGGCGCCCGGTATTCCTGTCGCCGCGCTCGACCTGATCCTGTCCGTCGTCGCCGGCGGGCTGCTCTTCCCGGTGCTCATCTTCATCGGCACCGCGACCCGGCTGGCCGCCGCCCGCCGCGAGCAGCGCTTCGCCGCGATGCGACTCATCGGCGGCACGCCCCGGCAGATCTCGGTCGTCGCCGCGGTCGAGTCGACCGTCGCCGCGCTGCTCGGCACCGTCGTCGGGTTCGGGCTGTACTTCGCGTTCCGCGTCCAGCTCGCCGGGATCCCGTTCACCGGCATGCCGTTCCACCCGGAGGACGTGACCCTCGGCCCGCTGATGGCCGCCGCGGTCATCGTCGGCGTCCCGGTCGGCGCGGCGATCGCCGCCCGCGTGGCGCTGCGCCGGGTCCGCATCTCCCCGCTCGGGGTCGTGCGCCGGGTCACGCCGAAACCGCCGCGCTGGTATCGGCTGATCCCGCTCCTGCTCGGCATCGCCGAGCTCACCTTCTTCATCGGCCGGGTGCCGGAGCACTCCACCGCCCAGGTCGCGGTGTTCATGCCCGGGCTGCTGCTCATCATGACGGGCCTGGTCATCGCCGGGCCGTGGCTGACGATGGTCGGCGCCCGCCTGCTCGCCCGCCGGGCGCAGCGCCCCGCGACCCTCATCGCCGCCCGCCGCCTCGCCGACAACCCCGCCGCCGCGTTCCGCGCGATCAGCGGCGTCGTCATCGGCCTGTTCGTCACCACCGTCTCCATCGGCATCATCCAGAGCATCGCCGCGGAACGCGGCTCCTACGCCGACGCCCTCGCCGCCTCGACGATGGTCGCGCAGTTCGAACACAACCCCGACAACATCCCCGCCCCGGTCATCGCGTCACTGGCGGCCGGTGACAAGGTCCGCTCGGTGACGGTCATGCGGGACAACCCGTTCCATGACGGCGCGTACGCCGGCACCGTGTCCTGCGCCGACCTCGCGCGGACCCCCGAGTTCGGGCGCTGCGCCGACGGCGCCGTGGTCGCCTGGGTGTCCGAGGGCTTCATGCAGTACCGCGCCGCGCACGGCTCCGGTGTCGTCTGGCCGGCCGCGCCGCTGACCGAGGCGCAACTCGCCGCGCAGCCGGTCATCGAGGTCGTCGTCGGCACCGACGGGTCCACCGCCGCGCTCGAACGCACCCGCACGGCGCTGCAGATCGCGTTCCCGGACCTGCGGATCATGCCGGCGACGGAGTGGGACCACGTCCACGACCAGAACTCGCAGCTGGCCGGCTTCGAACAGCTCGCCGCCGTGGTCATCTTCGCCAGCCTGCCGATCGCCGGCTGCAGCCTCGCGGTCAGCGTCATCGCCGGCCTGACCGACCGCAAACGCCCCTTCAGCCTGCTGCGGCTCACCGGGGTACCGCTGGGCGTCCTGCACCGGGTGGTGGCCCTGGAAAGCGCGGTGCCGCTGCTGGCCGCCGCCGTCCTCGCGATCGGCGCCGGGCTGCTCGGCGCGCAGCTGTTCCTGACCGCGCAGATGCAGTACAACCTGCACCCGCCAGGGCTCACGTACGGCCTGATCGTGGCCGGCGGGCTGCTGCTGTCCCTGGCCATCATCGCCGCGACGTTCCCGCTGCTGCGCCGCATCACCGGCCCGGAGACCGCCCGCAGCGAATGACGCCGTCGCACGGTCCGGGGGCGGGCGCGGCCCCGGACCGCGGCGGGCTCAGGCCGGCGCCGGCCGCACCTGCGCAAGGCCGGCCTCGGCGAGGACCCGGGCCATGATGCGGACCGAGCCATCGGCGTAGTCCCACACCTCGTCGAGGGCGGCGGCCGCCGGCACGACCCGGCGGTGCGGAATCTCGAACCTCGGCTCCCACGGGTCCACCACGACCTCGGCGCGCCAGAACGAACGGATCAGGACCAGGCCGAGCTCCGGGCCTGCGATGCACTCGGAGCGGGCGACGCCGAGCAGGCGGGCCTCGGTGACGCGGACGCATGCCTCCTCCCGCATCTCGCGGCACAGGGTCTCCAGGTCGGTCTCGTCAGCTTCGGGGCGGCCGCCCGGCAGTCCGAAGTGGACACCCTGGTCGCTGATCAGGACCAGGTCCGCACCGGCGAGGCAGACACCGTTGGCGCCGTGCTGGCGGCCCGCCGGCCGCTCGCCAGGCGGGTGCCAGGACACCAACCAGTCCTGGTGGTTGCTGCGGGAGGACATCGGCTCGCAGTCGGACGCGGGCACGGCCCGGCCGACGGGAATCAGGTCCGGCATCACCGCAGGCTATCGGGCAGCGCCGACCTACGATGTCCCGATGGCGTTCTACCTCCCGCTCGGCGACGGCCGGTTCGAGTCCACCGAACACACCCGCGGACCGTGGGACGCGGGCTCGCAGCACGCCGGACCGCCCGCGGCGCTGCTGGGCCGGGCCGTGGAGTCGGTGGCGCCGCCGGGGATGCGGGTGGCGCGCCTGACGTACGAGATCGCGCGGCCGGTGCCGATCGCGGCGCTCGAGGTCACCGCGCGGGTGGTGCGGCAGGGCCGCAGCGTCACGCTCGTGGAGGCCGCGATCGACCCGTTCATGCGCTGCTCGGCGCTGCTCATCCGGGTCGGCGAGGACCTGGTGCCGGCCGCCACCCCGCCCGTCACCGTCCACCTCGACGGGGCCACCGTCAAACCGATGTACCCGACCACGCACGACGTCGGCTACCACACCGCGATGGACGTCCGCTTCTCCGAGGGCTCGTTCCTGGAGCGGGGACCCGCGACCGCCTGGATGCGCATGCGGGAGTCCCTTGTGGACGGTGAGGAGCCGAGCCCGCTCAGCCGGGTGCTGGTCGCCGCCGACTCGGGCAACGGCATCAGCAACGAGCTGGAGCTCAAGCACTTCCTGTTTGTGAACGCGGACCTGACCGTGCACCTGCTGCGCCATCCGGTCGGCGAATGGGTGTGCCTGCGCTCCGCGACAGCCATCGACGCCGCCGGGATCGGGCTGGCCGACACCGCCCTGCACGACCAGCACGGCCCGATCGGCCGCTCGGCGCAGAGCCTGTTCGTCGCACCCCGCCGGTAGCGGAGCCGCCGGGGCGCGGAGACCGCCGGCGCTGAGGCGTCCATTGTGGAGGGGCGGCGCAGCGTCCCGGAACCGATCGAGGGAAGTTCGTACAGATGATCGAATCATGGCGTATGGTGATCGCATGGCGGACAGCGTTCTCAGCGATCGGCAGCAGCACGTCCTGTCCGTGATCCGCGGCTGGGTCGAGGAGCACGGCTATCCGCCCACGGTGCGCGAGATCGGCGCCGCGGTCGGCCTCGTGTCGACCTCGTCGGTGTCGCACCACCTCAAGTCGTTGGAGCGGCTCGGGTTCCTGCGCCGCGACGGGCGGTGGCCCAGGGCGATGGACGCCCGCACGACCGACGTCGACATCACCGGCGCGCCCCCGGCCGCCTACCGCGACGCGGGCGTCAGCGTGCCGGTGCTCGGTGCGATCGCCGCCGGCCAGCCGATCCTCGCCGAGGAGCAGGCGGAGGACGAGCTGACCCTGCCGTCCTCGCTCGTCGGCCACGGCAGCCTGTTCGCCCTGCGCGTCAAGGGCGACTCGATGATCGAGGCGGCCATCTGCGACGGCGACTTCGTCGTGGTGCGCCGCCAGCCGGTCGCCGAGAACGGCGACATCGTCGCCGCGATGATCGACGGCGAGGCGACCGTGAAGGTCTACCGCCGCCGCGACGGCCACGTCGACCTGGTGCCCCGCAACGCGGCGTATGACGTCATCCCCGGCGACGAGGCCGTCATCCTCGGCCGCGTCGTCAGCGTGCTGCGCCGCCTCTGACCGTCCCACCGCCGGCGAGGCGCGCCCCGGACGATCGCCGAGCGGCAGTAGCGGCGGGGCAGCGGTCTCACGCGGCGCGTGGGACCGGGTCGGGAGTGCCGGCGCGGCGGCGCAGCGCCTCGAGATCCAGGACCGTCTCCGAACGGCGGCCGGTCCGGATCCAGCCCTGCCGGCGCCACCCGGCGAAGGTCTTGGCGACCGCCTCGCGGGAGACGCCGACCCAGTGCGCGAGGTCGTCCTGGGACAGCATCGGTCCGATGCGGACGGTGCCCGCGTGCGGCCGGCCGAAGCGGTCGGCGAGCTCGACCACGCGCGCGGCGAGCCGGTCCGCGGCGCTGTGCACGCTCAGCTCGACGCGGGTGCGGTCGGCGTCGCGCAGCCGCCGGGTGACCTCCCGCGTCAGGACCGTGCCGACCCGCGGGTGCGCGTCGAGGTACCCGTCGAGCGCGGCCATCGGCATCAGCGCCGCGGTGACGTCGCCGAGCGCCTCGACGGTGCCGGACCGCGGGCGCCGGTCGATGGCCGCCAGGTCCCCGATCAGCGTGCCGGGTCCGCAGATGGCGAGCAGCACCGTGTCACCGGCTGCGGTGTCGTAGGAGACCTTCACCTGCCCGGCGAGCAGCAGCGCCACCCACTGCGCCGGGTCACCCTGGTGGAACAGCACCTCGCCGCCCTGCCAGCGCCGCCGGAAGCTGCGGCCGGCGAACGCCTCCCGCTCCGCAGCGGTCAGCTGCCCCCAGAACCCTGTCATGGCCGCGCCCCCTCCAGCGAAAGCGAACGAGCGAACCACCGTGTTCGCTGGAATCAGATTCCAACGGCCGGCCGGCCAGCCCCAACCTCACTGGAACGATCTGTGGCATCGTTCCAAATTTCCCGTGGTCGGCGTGCAAGGTTCTGGACCCGGCGCGCGTACTGATGGTGGGAGGCAACGCATGGACGGCGGGGCGGCACAGGAGTTCACCGAGTTCGTCTCGGCGCGGGGGCAGGCGTTGCTGCGGACCGCGTATGCGCTCACCGGCAGCCAGCACGCGGCCGAGGACCTGGTGCAGACGGCCCTGGCCAAGGCGATGCTGCGCTGGTCCCGACTGCACGGCGACGCCGAGCCGTACGTGCGCCGGATCATGTACAACGAGTACGTCTCCTGGTGGCGCTGGCGGCGGCGCCGCGCCGAGGTGCTCACCGCGGATCCACCCGAACGCGGCGTCTCGACCGGCGAGGACACCGTCCTTCGGGTGGCCGTCCGGGCCGCGCTCGGCACGCTCCCGCCGCGCCAGCGGGCCGTGCTGGTGCTGCGCTACCTCGAGGATCTCACCGAACGCGAGGTCGCCGACCTGCTGGGCGTGTCGCCCGGGACGGTCGCCAGCCAGGCGTCGCGCGCGCTGGCGACGCTGCGCGGCAGGATGCCGGAGCTCGACGGAGTGGAGGCACGGTGACGAACCAGCATCTCGACCGCATCGTCCGCGACGTGCTGGCGGACCTGGCCGATGAGTCCCGGCCGGCGGAGCTGCTCGACGGCACCGCCGGGCACGTCCGGCGCATCCTCCGGCGGCGCGCCGCCGCCACCGCCGGCGCGGCCGTGCTGGTCGTGCTGGCCGTGCTCGTGGCGCCGCTCCTCGCCGGAGTGCGGGCCGACCGGAACGGGCCCGCGCGGCCCTCGCCGACCGCGGGCCGGGTGTCGCCGTCCGGCGCTGCCCTGCCCGTGCCGGCGCTGACGATCACGCCGGTCCCGCCCCGGGTCGACCTCCCGGACGGGTTCACCGTCACCGCCATGGGCACGGCGTCCGGCGGGGCGTCACTGTGGATCTACAACCGGGATGCCGGCGCCCTCGTCGCCACCCCCTACGCGTTCGCGTCGCTGGCGCCCACCGGCACCCGCGCGATCGTGCAGGCCCGCGCGAGCGGCCCCGAGCCGCTGCTGGTCGACCTGCACGACCTGACCGCACAGCCACGGCCGAAGCTCGACAACGTCTCCGCCCAGATGTGGAGCCAGGACGGACGGACCCTCCTGGACGGCAGCGCGGCCCCGGGCTGGCTGCACATGATCGACGCCGACACGGGGGAGCGGCGCGACGTGCTGTTCAAGGCGCCCCAGGTCGGCTGCGACCGCACCGTCGGGTGCGCCCCGGTGTGGTACCCCGGCGACGCCGCCGCCAGCGTCGCGGTCTTCGACCCGTCCACCGGCGAGCAGACCGGCATCCAGGTGATCTCCGCCGAGAACGGCGCGACGATCAAGTCGCTGCCCGTGAAGGGGTACCTCGCCGGCGCCTGCAGCTGGTCGACCGACGGGCGCTACGTGGCGACCGAGATGCGTCCCGAGACCGGCGACCCGTGGCTCGAGATCACCGAAGCCGCCACCGGCCGGCGCGCGGCCCGGCTCCCCGCGATGGCGCACGCCAACCCGGACACCCTGTGCTGGTCGTCCCCGACCCGGCTGCTCGTCCCGGACGGCGACCACGTCAAGGTCTTCACCCCGGACGGCACGCAGGAGCAGGCCATCGCCGTCCCGGACGCCGCCTGGGTCACCGTCGGTCCCCGGTGACCGGGGCGGCGCCGGGGACGGGCGGGTGCGTGCCGGACCGTAGAATGCCGGGGTGACGACGGCGCCTCGAACGGCGGCAGCGAGCCTGCCGAACACGCCCGGCGTATACCGGTTTCGCGACGAGCGCGGCAAGGTGCTCTACATCGGCCGCGCCACCGAGCTGCGGCACCGGGTCGGCTCCTACTGGACGAACCTGCGCGGCCGGCGCCATCTCGCCAGGATGGTGGCACAGATCGCTCAGGTCGAGGCGGTCACGTGCGACTCCGTGCACGAGGCGGCCTGGCTGGAGCGCAACCTGCTGGAGCGCTCGAAGCCCCGCTGGAACCGGATCCGCGGCGGCCTGGAGGTCCCGATCTACCTCCGCATCGACCGCAAGGGCGGCGTGCCGCGGCTCGTCGTCGACTACGGACCGTTCGGCCCCGACCGGCCAGCCGACGTGTTCGGGCCCTACCTCGGCGGGACGCAGGCGCGGCTGGCCATGTCCGGGCTGGGCCGGGTGCTGCCGCTCGGGTACACCGACGAGCGGCTCACCGGCGCTGCCCGGGACATGGCCCGCATCCGCGGCGTCGACGTGACCGACCGCGACGCGTTCCTGGCCGCGACGATCGCGGTGCTGCAGCGCCGGCCGGACGCCGTCGACAGCGTGCGGGAGCAGCTCATGCGGCAGCGGGACCGGGCCTCGGAAGGGCTCGCGTTCGAGTTCGCCGAGCGGATCCAGCAGGAGATCGAGGCCGTCGGCTGGCTGGTCGCGGAGCAGAAGGTGACCGTCCTGACCGAACCCGACAGCGACGTGTACGGCTGGGCCGACGACCTCCTGGTCCGCTTCGAGGTCCGGGGCGGGCGGCTGTCCACCTGGACGCAACGCACCTGCCGGCGCGCGAACGCCGAGCGGTACCTGGAGCGGACCCCGGACAGCTGGCGGCCGTTCGCGGCCCGCAGCGCCGAGCTGGCCAGCCGGCTGTCCGCCGCGCACCACGCCGCGAACGCATGAACGGAGTGTCCACAGTGGATGACAGGGCCCAGCAGGTGCTCGCCGGACTGCACGAGTTCTACGCGGCGGCGCCGGGCGGCGAGGATCCGGGCGACGGCGCCGACGGCGCGTTGCGGCTCTTCCATGAGGTCGCCGCGACCGTGCCCGCCTACCAGGCGTTCCTGCGGGACCGCGGCGTCGACCCGGCGGCCGTGGTGTCGGCGGCCGGCTTCGCCCGGGTACCGCTGCTGACCAAGGCGGACTACCACCGCCGGTATCCGCTGCCGGAGCTGTGCCGCGGCGGGCGCCTGGACGGCGCCGAGACGGTCGCGGTGTCGTCCGGGTCGTCCGGGGAGCCGACCGTGTGGCCGCGCTCGGTGCTGGACGAGCTGGTCGTCGCCCGCCGGTTCGAGCAGGCGATGGTCGGCAGCTTCCGCGCGGACCGCCGGCGGACCCTGGTCGTGGTCTGCTTCGCGCTGGGCTCCTGGGTCGGCGGCATGTACACCGCCGCCGCCTGCCGGCACCTGGCCGCGAAGGGGTACCCGATCACGGTGGCCACGCCCGGCAACAACGTCGAGGAGATCCTGCGGGTGGTCCAGGAGCTCGGGCCGCTCTTCGAGCAGGTCGTCCTGGCCGGCTACCCGCCGTTCGTGAAGAACGTCGTCGACGCCGGCAGGCAGCGCGGCGTGGACTGGCCCGGGTATTCGATCCGGCTCCTGCTCGCCGGCGAGGTCTTCAGCGAGGAGTGGCGCACGCTCGTCGGCGCCCGCGCCGGGATGGCCGATCCGCTGTCGGACTCCGTCTCGCTCTACGGCACCGCCGACGCCGGCGTCCTGGGCACCGAGACGCCACTGAGCGTCACGATCCGGCGGTTCCTCGCCGGGCGCCCCGACGCCGCGCGTGCGCTGTTCGGCGACCCGCGGCTGCCGACGCTCGTGCAGTACGACCCGGCCACCCGGTATTTCGAGACGCACGACGGGACGCTGCTGTTCACCGGCGACGGCGGGATCCCTCTCGTGCGCTACCACATCGCCGACGAGGGCGGCCTGATCTCGCACGGCGCGATGCTGGCGTTCTGCCGCACCCACGGCTTCGACCCGACGACCGGCCTCGAGGGCGCCGCCGCCCCGCACCTGCCGTTCGTCTGGGTCTTCGGCCGGTCGCTGTTCACCGTCTCCTACTTCGGCGCCAACATCTACCCGGAGAACGTGACGGTGGCGCTGGAACGCGCCGGCATCAGTGACTGGGTGACGGGCAAGTTCGTCCTGCAGGTCGTCTCCGACCAGGACGAGGAACGCCGGCTGTCCATTGTGGCCGAACTCGCCCCCGGCGTCGCCGCGCAGGACGGGCAGGACAGGCCGGCCGCGCGGACCGCGCTGCTGGCCGAGGCCATCCGGGAGGAGCTGCTGCGGCTCAACAGCGAGTTCGCCAACTACGTACCGGCCGCATATCAGACACCGCAGGTCGAGCTGCGTGCCGCCGGTGACCCGGACTACTTCCCGCCGCAGGTCAAGCACCGCTACACCCGCCCGGACAGCTGAGCTAGCGGCGTGCGGTGTGCTGCTGGATGCTCCACAGCAGCAGGTTGGCGTCACCGGCGAGGGAGTTGAAGCGGATGTTGCGGGCGCCGCGGACGACGATGACGGCCCGGAGCGCGATGCCGAGCCAGACGGCCAGGTCGCCGCTGCGGGTCACGCCGAGCTCCCGGACCTCGGCGATCTGGGTCCACGGCACGACCCGGTCGCCGCGCGCGGTGTGGTGCACGAGACCGTGCTCGCCGATGTCGAAGCGCTCCTGCGGCCGCAGCGCGCTCTGCGCCAGCCGCACCACGCCGAACATCAGCAGCACCAGCCCGATGCCGAGCACCAGCCCGGGCAGCGGGCTGAACCCGCCCTGCCCGGCGGCGATGTACGCCGCGCTGATCACCAGCCCGATCCAGGTGACCACGGCACCGGCGAGGGTGAACCCGATGCCCTGCCGGAGCCGCCGGCCGGTGGCCACGTCGAAGGTGCGCTCGATGGCCCCGACCGTTTCGGACTGCGGCACGTGCTCCATGACACCTCCACCGAGGTCGATGTGTCCGAAGCTATCACCCGGCCGCCAGGGCACAGGCTAGTCAGTGGTCGACGCCCACACCGTCGACGGCGGGGTGACGGTCACCGGCTCGGCCGGCATGATGATCCACAGGATCGGGTACACCAGGATCTGGCTGCCCGGGATCAGCAGCAGGATCAGGATGAACAGCAGCCGCGCCGGCCAGGGGTCGATGCCGAAGCGCCGCCCGAGCCCGGCGCACACACCGCCGAGCACCCGGCCCTGCGCCGGCCGGACCAGGCCCTGTTGTCGCATCGACTGGTACACGGTCTCCATTGTCTTGCTCCTTCACGCTTGTCTGTTGTGCCTCAAGCGTGCGGCACCGGGACCCTTGACGGCATCAGGGAACGGCCCCGGTCGACCCCTGAGGAAAACGCACCGCGGTCCCTGAGCCCGGAAGCCGGACCGTGACGAGAAGACCGCCGGCGGGACCGGGGACGAGGTCGAGGGTCCCGTCGTGGGCGCCGACGATGCTGTGCACGATGGCGAGGCCGAGGCCGAGGCCGGCGTGCCCGTCGGTGCGGACGCGTTCCGTGCCGCGCTGGAAGGGTTCGGTGAGGGTCGGCACCAGGCCTGGTGGGAGCCGGTGACCCGTGTTCTCGACCCGCAGCACGCTGGTGCCGCCGTGCGCCTCGGTGCGGACCGTGACGGTGCCGCCGGCGGGGAGGTTGTGCACGATGGCGTTCTGGACGAGGTTCGTCACCATCCGCAGCAGAAGCTCGGCGGAGCCGCTGGTGCGGGCCGCCCCGCCGGTGACGTCCAGCGTGATCCGGCGCTGTTCGGCGAGGGGAAGCAGCGTTTCGGCGGCTTCCTCCGCGAGGAGGGAGAGGTCGACGCTCTCGCGGGTGAAGTTCCCGCGGCCGCCGCGGCTGAGCAGCAGGAGAGCCTCGGTGAGCTCGATCGCCCGCTCGTTGACGGCGTGCAGGCGTTCGACGAGTTCACCGGGGTCGTGGGCCGGGTCGTTGCGGGCGACGTCGAGCAGCGTCCGCGAGATCGCCAACGGGGTGCGCAGCTCATGCGACGCGTTGGCGGCGAACCGCTGCTGCTCGGCGACGTTGGCCTGCAGCCGCGCGAGCATCGAGTCGAACGCGTCGGAGAGCTCACGGAACTCGTCCCTGCGGCCCTCCATGCGAATCCGGTGGGACAGCGATCCGTCCGCGGCCACGCGGGTGGCGCTGGTGATGCGCGTCAACGGCGCGAGCATCCGGCCGGCGAGGACCCATCCGCCCAGCAGGCCGAACAGCAGCAGGAACGCCAGCACCACGGCGGCTCGCGGGGCGAACGCGCGCAGCAGGTCGGAGCGGTTCGGCACGAAGGTCACGGGGGCCCGGAACCGGCCGGGTTCGGCCAGGTGGCGGTTGTCGGTCACCTCGGGCACGTAGCGCAGCAGGAACACCCACACCGTGACCATGAGCAGGCCACCGGCCAGCATGACGAACCCGGCATAGCTGAGGGTCAGCTTGAGGCGGACGCTCACCCCGGGCTCCCTAGCCACGGCCGGCGCCGGGTGCCGTGTCGATGCGGTAGCCGACGCCGGGCACGGTCGCGATGATCCATGGTTCGCCGAGCCGTTTGCGCAGTGCGGAGACGGTGATGCGCACCGCGTTGGTGAAGGGGTCGGCGTGCTCGTCCCACGCCCGCTGCAGGAGCGCTTCGGCGCTGACGACCCCACCCTCCGCGGCGACGAGGACCTCCAGCACGGCGAACTGCTTGCGGGTGAGCGCGACATACCGGCCGTCGCGGAAGACCTCCCGGCGGAACGGGTCGAGCCGCAGGCCCGCGAGCTCACGGACCGGCGGCCGGGCGTGCCCGCGCCGGCGGTCGAGCGCCCGCAGCCGCAGGACCAACTCCCGCAGCTCGAACGGTTTGGTGAGGTAGTCGTCGGCGCCGAGCTCGAAACCGGACGCCTTGTCGTCGATCCGGTCGGCCGCGGTGAGCATGAGGATCGGGATGCCGCTGCCGGAGGCGACGATGCGCCGGGCGACCTCGTCGCCGGACGGGCCGGGGATGTCGCGGTCGAGGACCGCGAGGTCGTAGGCGTTGACGCTGAGCAGTTCCAGGGCGGCGTCGCCGTCGCCGGCGATGTCGGCGGCAATCGCCTCCAGCCGCAGCCCGTCCCGGACGGCTTCGGCCAGGTAGGGTTCGTCCTCGACGATCAGTACGCGCATGCCTGAAGCCTATGAGCCTGGAGTGCGCCACCAGCGGCGCGACGCCAGCGCGGCCAGCACGCCACCGGCCGCGTTGACCAGCACGTCGTCCACCGACGACACCCGGTCCAGCTGGAAGACGTACTGCGCGGTTTCGACCAGGACCGAGCAACCCGCGCAGAGCGCCAGGATCCGCGGCACGGACGCCAGCGAGGCGAACCGCATCGGCGCGAAGAACCCCAGCGCCGCGAGGATCAGCAGGTTGCCGGCAATGCCGAGCGTGCCCATCGTGACGAGGTCCCGCAGCGGGACCAGGCTGACCCGCCCCGGGACGATGCCGGCGCCCGGGCCCGGCATCATCGTCATCCACACGAACGGCACCGTCCCGTAGACCATGCCGACCTCGGCCAGCGACATCCGCCACGCCGAGGTGACGCCGGCGGCCTGCCGGCGGCGCGCCAGGGCCCACCCCACCGCGGCGGCCAGCGGCAACCCGGCCAGCGTCACGAGCAGCACCCCGTTCTCCGTGTCGAGGCAGCCGTGCCACCGCCCGGCCAGGCACGTCGGAGCGGACATCATGAGCGGCCGCCGCACGGCGAACACCGCGCCCGCCAGGCCGATGGCCACCAGGCCGACGAGCACGGTCAGGTGCGCACGGCGGGGCGGCGCTGACGGGGATGGGCTGTGGGTCATGCCCTCATTGCAGCCGGGCGGCCGTTGCAGGGGCGTATGCGATTTCGGATACGCCCGCGATACACGCGATCCGGTTCACACCCGGAACTGGCCCACCAGCTCGTGCAGGTCCTGGCTCATCGCGGACAGTTCGTGGGCGGCGGTGCGGGTGTCCTGGACGCCGCCGGTGGTGCTCTGCGCCGCGGCGGAGATCCCGGCGATGTTCGCGGCGATGTCGGCGGAGCTCGCCGCCGCCTGCGTGATGTTGCGGCTGATCTCGTCGGTCGTCGCGGTCTGTTCCTCCACGGCGGTGGCGATGGTGTTCTGGTAGTCGCCGAGCCGGCCGGTGATCTCGACGATCTGGTTGATCGCGTCGGTGGCGGCCGCGGTGTCCTGCTGGATGCTCAGCACCTTCGCGGTGATGTCCTCGGTGGCCCGGCCGGTCTCCTGCGCCAGCTGCTTGACCTCGCCGGCGACGACGGCGAAGCCCTTGCCCGCCTCCCCGGCACGGGCGGCCTCGATGGTCGCGTTGAGGGCGAGGAGGTTCGTCTGCGCGGCGATGGCGGTGATCGCCTTGACCACGTTGCCGATCTCGCCGCTGGACGAGGCGAGCCGGCCGATCATCTCGAAGGTCGCCTGCGTCAGCTCGGTGGTCTGGCTGCCGATCCTGGCCGCCTCGGCGGCGGTGCCGGCGATCTGCTGGATGGAGACGCTCATCTGCGCGGCGCCGTGCGCCACGGTGCGGACCGTGTCCGACACCTCGTCCGCGGAGGCGACGATGAGCCCCGAACGGTCCGACGTCTGCTGCGCGCCGGCCATGATGCTGGTCGACGTGTCGGTGAGCCTGGCGCTGGCCTCGGCGACGGTCGCGGCCGATCCGCCGATGGCGCGGACGGTGTCGCCGATCTTCGCGACGAACGTGTTGAACGACCGGCTGACTGAGGTGAACTCGTCGTCGCCGGCGACGTCCAGGCGCCGGGTCAGGTCCCCGTCGCCGTCGGCGATGTCGGCGAGCCGGTCGCCGATCGCGCGCAGCGGCCTGATGATGGACAGCGACAGCGCGACGGCGAGCACGATCGACAGCAGCAGGGCCGCGCTGCCGGCGATGGTCGCGGTCCGGTTCGTGGTGCTCGCCGAATGCTGCGCGGCGCGTTGCGCGGCCGCGGACTTCTGCCGCGCGACGGCGAGCAGGTCGTCCACGCCGTCGCTGATCGTCTGGTAGACGTCCAGCGCCTGCCCGGCGACGATGTCGTTCGCCTCGGACGTCTGCGCCGGTGTGCCCGCCCGGTAGGCGGCGATGACCCGGTTGTCGAGGTCGAGGAAGTCGGTGAAGGCGGCCCGGATCGCGCGGACGTCCGCCTGCTGGCCGTCGGTCAGTGGCAGCGCCGCCATCGCGTCGACCTCGTCGCTGAAGCTGTCCATCGCCGCGAGGAACGCCGACCGGGACGGTGCGGTGTCCGCGGCCGCGTCGTCGGCGCCGCGGACGATGTCGAACGCGTAGCCGGCCTGCCAGCCCAGGACATCGGTGCTGCGGAACTTCAGCTGCTGCGCCGCGTCGAGCTCCGCCTGCGCGTCGGACAAGCTGGACGCGGTCGTGCGGGTGCCGTCGGCCGACGACAACGCCGTCAACCAGATGGCCACCACGCACAGGGAGACGATCAGGAACCCGACCGCCAGCCGCGTCGCGACCCGGGTCCGTCGGAGCATGTTCATGTCGCCGAGCCTCCTGAACGGGCTACGCCATCGGGCACTCCTGAGGCTCATCGGCGTGCGGCGGCGGCTCGGCAGGAAAACCGGCGGACTTCCGGACGGCGTCGAACAGCGGGGAGCGCAGCAGCTGCCGCCAGGGCAGGAAGAGGGGCTCGGGGAGGGTGTCGAAGTCATACCAGCCGAGGCTGACGCACTTGTCGGGCTCGAGGATCGCCGGCTCGCCGGACACGTGGTCGCTGAGCATCCAGACGGTGACGTAGTGCCGGTCCTCGTCGGTGAAGATGTCGTTGGTGACGGCGCCGAACCGGACGTTGGTGATGTGGACGCCGGTCTCCTCCGCGACCTCACGGATCGCGGTGTCCTCGAACGACTCGCCGAACTCGAGGTGGCCGCCGGGGACCGACCAGGTGCCGGCGCCGTGCGCGCCGCGGCGCTGCCCCATCAGGAATCTGCCGTCGCGGAACACGAACACACCGATCCCGACCCGAACCTCGGCGCCTGCCACGGCGGCCATGCTACCGGCGCGGCGGTGTGCGCCGCCGCTGGCATGACCGTGCCGGTGAGCGTCACGCGGCCAGCTCGGCGAGGTCCGCGGCGTCGAGCGCGACGGCGGCCGCGGCGACGTTCTCCTCCAGGTGGGCGAGCCGGGACGTGCCGGGGATCGGCAGGACGGCGGGGGAGTGGTGCAGCAGCCAGGCCAGCGCGACCTGGGTCGTGGTGACGCCGTGCCGGGCCGCGACCCGGGTGACTGCGTCGGTGGTGCCGGCGCCGGTGAGCGGCGCGACCGGCAGCCACGGCAGGAACGCGATCCCGTGCCGCTCGCAGTGCGCCAGGACGGCCTCTGATCTGCGGTCGGTGAGGTTGTACCGGTTCTGCACGCTCGCGATCGGGGCGATCCGGGACGCCTCGACGAGCTGCTCCACGGTGACCTCCGACAACCCGATGTGCCGGACCTTCCCCTCGTCCCGCAGCCGCCGCAGCGCACCGATCTGGTCGGCGAGCGGCACCGTCGGGTCGACGCGATGCAGCTGGTACAGGTCGATCCGCTCGACCCTGAGCCGGCGCAGGCTGAGCTCCGCCTGCTGGCGCAGGTATTCCGGCCGGCCGAGCGGGATCCAGTCCCGGCCGAGGTTGATCTGGCCGCCTTTCGTGGCGATGACGACGTCGTCGCGGAGCGGGTGCAGCGCCTCCGCGAGCAGTTCCTCGTTGGCGCCGAAGTCGTAGGAGTCGGCGGTGTCGATGAGGGTGACGCCGAGCTCGACGGCCCGGCGGGCGATCGCCGTCGCCGCGGCGCGTTCCAGGGACGCGGGGCGGCCGGTGAGCCGCATGGCGCCGAACCCGAGCCGGTGCACCGGCATGTCGCCGCCGATCGTGAAGGTCGTGGTCTCCATGGACTCCACCCTGCGGCCCGCGATGCATTAGAACAAGTGACAGGTTGTGGGCCGGATCGCGTAGCATCGCTACGGTGTTGAACCTGGAGCGGCTGCGTGTCCTGCACACCGTGTGGACCACCGGGTCCGTCGGCGGCGCCGCGGCCGCGTTGCACGTCACCACGTCGGCCGTCTCGCAGCAGCTCGCCCGGCTCGAGCGGGAGGTCGGCCAGCACCTCGTCGAGCGGCAGGGCCGCGGCGTCCGCGTCACCGAGGCCGGCGCCGTCCTGGCCCGCAGCGCCGCGGAGGTGCTGACGCTCGTCGAGCGGGTCGAGGCGGGCCTGGCCGGGCACCGCGGTGTCGTCGCCGGGCCGCTCGCGGTGGCCGCGTTCGCGACCGCGGCCCGGGGGCTGTTGCCCGGCGCCCTGGCGGAGCTGCGGACCCGCTGCCCCGACCTGGACGCGTCGCTGTCGGAGCTGGAGCCCGACGCCGCCGTCGCCGCGCTGCGCCGCGGCCACCTCGACGTCGCCGTCGTGCAGGACTGGTCCGACGACGTGCTCGCCGTCCCCGACGGGCTGTCCCGGCGGCACCTGCTCGACGACCCGTTCGACGTCGCGCTGCCCGCCGCGCACCCCCTCGCGGGTCGGGCCGCCGTCGCCGTCACCGACCTCGCCGGCGACGACTGGATCGGCTGGAGCACCGGCCAGATCTGCCACGACTGGCTCGCCGCCACCCTGCGCCGGCACGGCGCCCAGGCCCGGATCCGGCACACCGCCTCGGAGCACTCGACCCAGCTGGCGCTGGTCGCCGCCGGCCTCGGCGCCGCGGTGATCCCGCGGCTCGGCCGGGACCCGGTGCCGGCGTCGGTGCGCATCGTGCCGATCGACCCGCAACCCACCCGCCGGGTCTTCGCGCTGTGGCGGGACAGCGCCGCGGCCCGCCCCGCGGTCGCCACCGCGGTCGACGTCCTCGCTGCGCACGCCGCCCGGCTGGCCCCGACCGGCCCCTGACCCGCCTCGCTGCTCCCGCAAGGGTGGCGGCGACGCCGTAGACGCCAGCAGCGCGGCCCGCGGCTTCATCGACCGACCATGCCCGGCCGCCGCTCACTGGCTCCAACGGGTTTCCGGCATCGTCGCGCAGATCGCCTCGAGGCCCGCGGCCGTCTGGGCGCGGACCCACAGCCACACCCAGCCGTCGCCGTGGGTGCGCAGCAGCCCACCGGGGGTGGAGTACCAGCGCACCGGCGACTCCTCCAGCTCCGCCCACATCGGCAGGTCCGGCAGCGGCACCCGGTCCAGGCCCGCCACCGCCGCCGGCACCTGCTCCGGCGCCAGCTCGCACGCGTTCGCCGGCGCGTCCGGGTGGTCGAGGGCGGCGGTGAGCGCGAAGTCGACGCAGGCGAGGGAGAGCCGGTCGACGTACGGCCGCCAGCCCGACCCGGTGTCGATGACGACCGGCGGGTCGGGCAGGTCCGCGCCATGCGGCGGGATGCCCCATGCCGTCTCGGTCACCAGCGGGTCCGCCCAGTGGAACACCAGGATCCCGTCCTCGACGGACACGCCGCGCGGGTCGAGCGGCGTGCCGCACGCGTAGGCCTCCCGCAGCGCCTCCGGCACCCGCAGCCCGGGCCGCTCGGGTGCCGCCGCCGGCGAGACCGGCAGGTCCCAGGCGGCGGCGAACAGGCGCAGGAACTCCCACACCGCGGCCCGCTCGTCCAGCCGTCCCCGCAGCGCGGCCGCCGTGTCGAACCCTGTCATACCGATCCTCCCCCGTGTCGCCGACCCCTTGTGTACCAGGGTGCGACCGCAGCGGCCCGCAACGGCTACTCTCGCCGCCATGGGAGCGACAGGACTGGTGGCCGCGGTGGTGAGCGCGGGCCTGATGGCGTGGCCGGCGCCGGTGGTGAGCCCTTCGAGCAGCCCGGCGCCGGTGGTGCCGTGCCCCTACGCCAGCATCGCCACCATCCCGCCGACGCCCGCGTCGCCGGTGCTCGACCCCACCGTCAAGGCCGTCGGGGGCGGGCAGCTCGGCACCACCGGCCTCGCCGTGGCGGCCGGGACCGCGGCGCCGCCGACGCTGTCGGCGATGTCCTGGGTCGTCGCCGACCTCGACACCGGCGAGGTCCTCGGCGCCTGCGCACCGCACCTGCGCCGCCGCCCGGCCAGCGTGCAGAAGCTGCTGCTCGCCGCGACCGCGCTGCCGAAGCTCGACCCGGCGCTGGTCGTGGAGTGCACCGCCGAGGACCTCGCCCTGCCCAAGGACAGTTCCGCCGTCGGCATGATCCTCGGCGGGAAGTACCCCGTCTCGACGCTGTGGCTCGGGCTGCTGCTCCAGTCGGGCAACGACACCGCCAACGCCCTGGCCCGCGTGGCCGGCGGTGACGGCGGGGTCGCCGCGACCGTCGCGGCGATGAACGCCGAGGCGCACCGGCTCGGCGCCGACGACACCCACGCGGTCACCCCGTCCGGCCTGGACGCCCCGGACCAGCTCACCAGCGCCTACGACCTGGCGCTCATCGCCCGCGCCGACTTCGCCCGGCCCGACTTCCTCAAGTACGACACCACCCCGGTCTTCCAGTGGCCGGCGCAGCCGCCGAAGGACCCGAAGGGCTTCCAGATCCAGAACGAGAACAAACTGCTCACCATGTACGACGGTGCCATCGGCGGCAAGACCGGCTTCACCGACGAGGCCCGCCACACCTACGTCGGCGGCGCGCAGCGCGGCGGCCGGCGGCTCGTCGTCACCGTCATGGGCGCCGAGATCGTGCCGGCCCGCGCCTGGAAGCAGGGCGCGATGCTGCTCGACTGGGGGTTCGCGCTGCCCGCCGCGACGTCCGTCGGTCACCTCGTCACGCCGGAGGAGGCGGCCGAGCTGCACGCCACACCCCCGCCCACGGCGCCGGGCCAGTCCGCGATCCCCGTCGCCCAGCCGACCGGCACGTACTCGATCTGGCCGACCGTGCTCGCGATCGGCGCGGTTGCCCTCGTCGCCGTCGCCGCCGGCGTGGTCACGCTGCTGCGGCGCCGCCGCCGGCAGGCCTGACGCTATCCTCGCGAGGTGGACGACCAACCCTGCGGCTGCCTGATCTGCACGGGTATGCCGCCCGGCACCGATGCGGACATCCTGTCCACCGTCGCGCGGCACGGCTGGTCCGCGGTCTGGGTCCCCGCCGGCGTCGACTTCGCATACACGGTCGGCCTCTGGCATACGTTCCGCCTGCCGGAGCTGGCGATGTTCGGCCTCAACGGCGACAACATGCAGGACTGGCTGAACGGCTGCGTCGCGCACATCCGCGCCGCCGGCCTGCCGGCCGCCGAGGTGCCGTTCACCGGCGTCATCGACGGGTTCCCCACCCAGCTGCGCCCCGTCGACGAGTCGTGGCGCGACGCGTTCTTCGGCACCGCGCACCGGTTCTACCGGGGCCAGCCGGTGCCGTTCCAGCAACTCGTCTGGCCCGACGCCGCCGGCCGCTGGCCCTGGGACGAGCAGGCCACGGCGAGCAGCCGCACCCGCCAGGCGTTCACGTGGCTCCCCGTCGACCGGCACCCGGCCGGCGGCTGGCGGCTGCTCGGCGAGTTCGGCGACGACTTCCCGCTGCCGACCGAGGCGGACAGCTGGGCGCTCACCGCCCGGTCGGTCCTCGACGGCACCCGCGACCCGGCGCTGGTGCTGTTCGACGAAGGCGCCTTCGACGTCCTCGACGACCGCGGCCACGACGCCGACGACCTGTGCGTCACCCACCTCGGCGCGCTGGTGCAACGGCACCCGTCCCTGCGCAGGCTCGGCGACCTCCGCGAAGGGTCCGCGGCCACCCGTACCCCCGGCGGCGGCTGGGACCGCGCCGAGCTGACCGCGCGGCAACGGGACGCGAGCGTCAGCGGGTGGGACCGCGGCCAGGAGATCCGGGTCATCGGCTGACCGGCACGCCTTAGGATCGGGCGATGGCATTCGATCGGCTGGACCTCGGTGTGCCGGTGCACCGCATCGGGCTCGGGCTCGCCGCCGTCGGCCGGCCCGGGTACATCAACCTGGGGCGCGGGCGGGACCTGCCGGAGGACCGGTCGGTGGAGGCGCTGCGGGCCCGCAGCCACGAGCTGCTCGACGCCGCCTACGCCGCAGGGGTGCGCTACGTCGACGTGGCCCGCTCCTACGGGCTGGCCGAGGAGTTCCTGGCCGGCTGGCTCGGCGACCGGCGCGACGTCGTCGTCGGCTCCAAGTGGGGATACACCTACACCGCCGGGTGGCGGATCGACGCGCCGGTGCACGAGGCCAAGGACCACAGCGTGGCCACGTTCGACCGGCAGCTCGCCGAGACCTGGGAACTGCTCGGTGACCGGCTCGACCTGTACCAGATCCACTCCGTCACACCGGACAGCACCGCGCTGACCGACCGGGCCCTGCACCGCCGGCTCGCGGACCTCGCCGCCCGTGGCGTCACCGTCGGGCTGTCGACCAGCGGGCCGCGGCAGGCCGACGCCATCCGCGCCGCGCTGCGCGTCGAGGTCGGCGGCGAGCCGCTGTTCCGCACCGTGCAGGCGACCTGGAATCCCTTGGAGCCGTCGGCCGGGCCCGCCCTCGCCGAGGCGCACGCCGACGGCCGCACCGTCATCGTCAAGGAGTCCCTGGCCAACGGGCGGCTCGCCGGCACCGACGCGGCCGTCATCGCGGCCGCGCTGGGCCAGCCGTGGGCGGGTGTCGTGCTGTCCGGCGCCGCGACCACGGCGCAACTGGCTGCCAACCTGCGGGCCCTGGACGTGCGCGACCCCGGGCCGCTGCCGGAGGCCGAGACGCCGGAGGTGTACTGGCGGCACCGCGCCGGGCTCGCCTGGTCATGACCGTGGCAGCCACTCCTGCCAGGCGCCGACCGGGACGAAACCCTCGGCCGCGTACAGCGGCTCCGCCATCGGCGTCGACTGCAGACTCGCCGTGGCGAACCCGCCTTCGGCCGCCTCGCGCAGCGCCCGGCGCAGCACCGACCGGGCCAGCCCCCGCCGCCGGGCACCGGGCACCGTTGCCACGAACGACACGTTCACGTCCGTGCCGACGGGGATCAGCACCGCACACGACTCGCGCCCGGCCGAGGCGAACGCCCGCAACCCCGGCACGCCGCGCACCAGCGCCTCGTCGACCCCGGTGATGCCGGCGACCACGCCGGGGTCGGCGTCCACCGTCACGTCGCCGGCACCGGGATCCGGTCGCAGGCCGCGCAGGTCGCACCGCATCGGCACGGTCGTCTCGTCGCGCCGCCACCCGGCGCCGGCAAGCGCCGCGGCCGTCGCGTCGTCCGCGGACCAGACCGCGTAGGACGCACCGGCGCCGTACCCGCCCGCGATCGACGGCAGGGCGGCCGGATCCAGCAGGATCGCGTTGCACAGCACGGGATGGCTCGGGAACCGGGCCGCGACGAACCCCTCGCCGCGCACCACCGACGCGTCGGCGTGCGGCGCCGCGAGGGCCTCCCACGAACCCACCAGCGACGCGAGATACCCGGCGAAGGCGTCCACGGGACCTCCCTCAGTATTCTTCGGCGGTGACCATCATCGTGCCTCCGCCGCCGATCGCGTGGTACGGGTCGAGCTTCGCGTACTACGACGACGAGCCGCGGACCGACGAGGAGCGCGACGCCGCCGCGGCCTGGGCCCGCGCCGGCCGGCTCGCCGGGTTCTCGCCGAAGCAGTTCGAGCCGCGACCCGGCGGCGACGGCGGCGACCACGGCGGCGTGGTCCTCGGCCGGTTCCTGCCCGTCCACGATGGACACCGCTACCTGATCGAGTACGCCCGCGCGTTCGCGGCTCGGGTGCACGTCTTCGTCCGCGTCGGCGCGGCCGACCCGGTGCCGTTCCCGGTCCGCCGCGACTGGCTCACCGAGCTGTTCCCGGACGTGACCGTGGTGCCGGTCGAGGACCTGCCCGGCGCCCCGACCCGCGACGAGAGCGTGCGGCACTGGACGGAGCAGATCCGCGCCCACGCCGACCCCGGCTACCTGTTCGCCGGCGAGGACTACGGCGGGCCGCTCGCCCATCTGCTGGGCGCAGTGTTCATGCCCGTCGACCGGTACGCCGTCCGCGTCTCCGGCACGAAGATCCGCGCCGACCCGTGGGCGTGGGAACGGTTCCTGCCGCCGCCGGTGCGCGCCTGGTACGTGCGGCGGGTGTGCGTGATCGGGCCGGAGTCCACCGGCAAGACGCTGCTGTCGAGCCGCCTCGCCGAGCACTACGGCACGGTCCGCGTGCCCGAGCAGGCCGCCACGCTGCCGGTGCTGCACGCCGCCGACGTGTCCAGGGTCGCGCACGCGCAGCAGACCGCCGAGGACCTCCTGGCCCGGCGCGCCAGCCGGGTCCTGATCTGCGACACCGACCTGCTGGCGGTCCGGCTGTGGAGCGAGCGGCTGTACGAGGCCGCGCCCGACTGGCTCCGCGCCGCGAGCGAGACACCGACCGCCGAGCTGTACCTGCTGACCGAGCCGGACCAGCCGTTCGGCGGCGCCACGGCCGAGCGGGCCGCGTTCCACGCCTGCTGCGTGGCGGAGCTGACCCGGCTCGGCCGCCCGTACGTGCCGATCCGCGGCGACTACCACCAGCGGCTGGCGACCGCCGTCGAAGCGGTCGACGCGCTGCTGGCGCAGCCGGGACGATGACCGGCGGCGACCCGTTCGGGCCCGAATACGCGGCCGACCCGTACCCGGCGTTCGCCCGGCTCCGCGCGACCACGCCCGTGTTCTGGAGCGGGCGGCTGCGGCGCTTCGTTGTGACGCGGTACGAGGACGTCGTGGCCGTGCTGCACGACACCGGCACGTTCTCCTCCGCCGTCGTGCCGCAGGTGCTGCCCCGCGACCGGGACGCCCTCGCCGGCTTCACCGACTGGTCCGCCCGGTGGCTGTTCTTCCTCGACCCGCCGGAGCACACCGCCCGGCGGGCGCCGCTGACCCGGGCGCTGTCCGCGCGCGCCGTCGCCGGCCTGGCGGCCCGCGTCGACGCCGTGGCCCGCGCGCTGGTCGCCGCCCTGCCCGCGGCCGGGTTCGACGTCGTGGCGGACGTCGCGCATCCGCTTGCGGCGCAGGTGATCGCGGACCTGCTGTGCGCGCCGGGACCGGAGACCGACGGGTTCCTGGCCCGCGCCCGCATCCTCGAGCACGCGGCGGCGAACGCCCGCGACCCGGCCGCCCGCCGCGCCGGCCTCGCCGCCATGGTCGCGGCGACCTCGGCTTTGCGGGTCGCCAGTGCGCCGTCTGCGCCGGTACCGGCGGCGCTGCACGCGGCCTGGGGTGCCGACCGCGACCTGATCGGGGCGCACAGCCTGATGCTGCTGTTCGCGGGGGTGGAGACCACCCAGAACCTGATCGCCAACGCGGTCCGCGCGCTGCTGCGGCAGCCCGGTCTGTGGGCCGCGCTGCGCCGGGACCGCACGCTGCTGGCAGGCGCGGTGCAGGAGGTCGCCCGCTACGACCCGCCGGTGCTCGGGGTGCTGCGCCGGGCCGGCCACGACGTCACCGTGGCCGGCACCCGGATCCCGGCGGGCGCCGAGGTCGTCGCGATGGTCGGCGCCGCGAACCGTGACCCGGCCCGCTTCCGCGACCCCGACACCCTCGACGTCCGCCGCGCGCCGAACCCGCACCTGTCCTTCGGGCTGGGCCCGCACTACTGCCCGGGCGCGGCGCTGACCCGGCTCACCACGTACGCGGCCCTGGACGCGCTGCTGTCGGCGTTCCCGGCGCTGACCCTGCGGGACACCGTCCTGTCGTGGCGTGACCACGACCCGACCGTGCACGGGCCGACGTCGCTGCCGGTGTACGCCTGACCCGCGCTTGGCCCGCCCAGTTTCCGTGCTTCAGTGGATGGTGATGCCTACCCGGGACGGGTTCGGGCCGGTCGGGCCGAACCGCGCCGGCCGGTATCCGCGCACGACACCGGACAGGTAGACCAACAGCGCGCCGATGAGCAGCGGGTAGAGGACCGTGATGTACATCAGCGGCAGCAGCTGGATGCCGACGACGAGCCAGGCCAGCAGGTTGACGGCGGCGTAGACGCCGAGCCGGGACAGGCCGCGGTGCAGGCCCCTCGTGCCGGGGGTGCGGCCGCGGGCGACGTCGATGAGGGACTTCACGAGCAGGGCCACGCCGATCAGGACGGCGAGCAGCGGCAGCTGGAACGTGCCCAGGTTCAAGGTGTCCACCTTGGCGTCGGACGCGTCGGCCTGGATGGCCACGGCGAAGACGGTGCGCGCGCCGCGCAGGTCCGCCTTCACGAACTCGGTCTGGATCAGGGACGCGCCGGTGAAGTCGGCGCCCCGCAGGTCGGACCGGGACAGGTCGGCCTGGCCGAGGTCGGCGTCGGCGAACGACGCGTCGCGGGCGTCGACGGTGTCGACTTCGGCCTGGGTGAGGTCGGCGCCGTCGAAGTGGGCGCCGCGCAGGTTGGCGCCGGTGAGGGTGGCCTGGACGAGGTCGGCGTTGCGGAACGAGGCGCCGTGCGCGTCGACGCCGGCCAGGTCGGCCTGACCCAGGTCGAGGCCGTCCAGGATGGCGTCGTGCAGGTCGGCGCAGGTGAGGTCGGGCAGGCCCTTGAGCGTGGTGATGTGCTGGCCGGCCAGCTGCGCCCGGGTCTCGGGGCAGTCCGGCCCGCGGGTCGGTGGTTCGGCGCCGGCGGGGGCGGCGCCGGGCAGGGTCAGTGCGGCGATGGTCAGGAGGACACCAATGGCGCGGGTGAGGCGGGAGGTTGGCACGGCCACAGCATCGACGCTCGGGCGCCGGATCGCGGTGCTGGGTCTGGATCGCGACACGGTCGTGCGGATCACGTGACGGCTGGCGGACACGGGCGGCGGGCGCATTCAGCGCTGCACTGGGTCGGTGCTGGTCTGACTCAGTGCTGGTCTGGGTCGGTGCTGCTCTGGGTCCGGTCAGTGCTCCTCGAAATGGCGGATCAGGTCGCCGACGCTGCGCAGCCAGGCGCGGACCCGGGGACTCCAGTCGTCGTCGGTGTCACCGCCGAGGAGGATGACGGCCTCACCGCCGAGGAACGCCAGCCCGATGAGGCCGGCGACGTCGGCGGGGCGCATCGGGCCGAGCGAGCCGAAGCGCTCCTCCGCCTCGGTGGCGACCTGGATGAGGACGAAGAACCACGCCTGCAGCATCGAGGTCACCCGGGCGGCGACCTGCGGGTCGGACCAGCCCGCCGCGATCATCTCCTGCAGCACCCGCACGTAGCCGGAGGCGAGGTCGTCGTCGAGGAAGTCGCACGCCTGCTCATAGCGCTTCCACAGCGGCGTCTCGGCGCCATACATGCGGACCTGGCGCTCGACGAGCTGCTGGTTCTCATGGTCGAGCAGCGCGAGGATGACGCCCTGCTTCCCGCCGAAGTGGTAGTGGATCTGGCTCAGCGGCACGCCGGCCTGCTCGGCGACGCGGCGGGTGGACAGCGCGGCGTAGCCGTCGGCGAGCAGGCACGTCCTGGCGGCCTCGATGATGCGGCCGGCGGTGTTCACCGTCGCCTCCCTTCTGCCGGTTGCCCGACCCTTCTGCCGGTTGCCCGACACGCGCTTGTCGGTCGATCGACCGAATGTTACCGTGCTTCCAATCGGTCGGTCGACCGAACAAGGGAGGTGTCTCGCACATGATCCGCAAGGCGCTGGTCCTCGTCTACGGCGCGACGGCCTATCTGGCCTTCCTCGCGGCTCTGCTTTACACGATCGGGTTCCTGGCCGGCGTCGCCGTGCCCAAGGGGGTCGACGACGGCGCGACCGGCCCGGCGTGGCGGGCGCTGCTCGTCGACGCCGCGCTGCTGACCCTGTTCGCGGCGCAGCACAGCGTCATGGCGCGCCCCTGGTTCAAGCGGTGGTGGACCCGGCTCGTGCCGCCCGCGATCGAGCGCAGCACCTATGTCCTGGCATCCACGGCCGTGCTCGTCCTGCTGCTGTGGCAGTGGCAGCCGCTGCCCGCCACCGTGTGGTCGGTCGGCCCGGACTGGGCGCGTGGCGTGCTGTGGGTCGTCTATGCGCTGGGTTGGGTCGTCCTGGTGTTCAGCACCTTCGCCGTCGGGCACTTCGACCTCTTCGGTCTGCGGCAGGTTCTCGACCGGGCCCGCGACCGGCAGTACGCGGAGCCCGGTTTCCGGGAGCCATGGGTCTACCGGTTGGTGCGGCACCCGCTGATGGTCGGCTTCCTGATCGCGTTCTGGGCGGCGCCGGACCTCAGCGTCGGCCGGTTGGTGTTCGTCGTCGCCGGGACCGGCTACATCATGGTGGGAGTCCGGCTCGAGGAGCACGACCTGCGGGCACAGCTCGGCGAGCCCTACGAGGACTACCTGCGGCGGGTCCCGCGCTTCGTGCCGCGCCCGGTGCGCTGAAGCAACGCGTGCACGGGCACTGACCGGAGGATCGAGGGAGGGCGGGGGAGATGCGGGCGCGGCTGGCGGACACCGAGGGCTTCATCGAGCACGACGGCGTCAAGATTCACTTCGAGGTGCACGGGAGCGACGGCCCCACCATCCTGCTGCTGCCGACGTGGACGCTCGTCCACAAGCGGATCTGGAAGATGCAGCTGCCGTATCTCGCCCGGCACTTCCGCGTCGTCAGCTACGACGGCCCGGGCAACGGGCGCTCCGACCGGCCGTCGACACCGCAGGCATATGGGCAGGCGGCCCAGGTCGCCTATGCCCTCGCGGTGCTCGACGCGACCGGCACCGACAAGGCCGTCGTCGTGGGGTTGTCCCGCGCCGTCAACTGGGCGCTCGAGCTCGCCGCCGAGCATCCCGGGCGGGTCCACGGCACGGTCGCGATCGGCGCCTCGATCGCGCTCACCCCGCCCGGGCAGGCCCGCGCCGCCTCCGGCGGCCTGGACGACCCGCCCGCACCGGACCTGCCGCCGTCGTCGGTGCCGCGGCTCGGCAGCGACCCGGTGAGCCATTGGCGCAAGTACAACCGCCGCTATTGGCAGACGCACCACGACGACTTCGCCTGGTTCTTCATGGGCCAGTGCTTCAGCGAGCCGCACTCGACGAAGGCGGTCGAGGACGGCGTCGGCTGGGCCATGGAGACCACCGGCGCCGTCCTGGACGTCGAGAGCCAGGCGGACCGGCCCGACCGCGACACGCTCGAGTCCTGGTGCGCCCGGCTGACCAGCCCGCTGCTGATCCTGCACGGCAGCGCCGACCGGGTCGTCCCGCTCGCCCGCAGCGAGGCGCTCGCCGAGCTCACCGGCGGCGACCTGGTCGTCCTCGAGGGCGGCGGGCACATCCCGATCGCCCGCGACCCCGTCCAGGTCAACCTGCTCGTGCGCGGCTTCGCCGACCGGTTCCGGCCGCCGGCGCCGGCGCGCACGGTGTGGAGCCGCTGGCAGTCCCGGCCGCAGCGGGTGCTCTACCTGTCCTCGCCGATCGGCCTCGGCCACGCCCGGCGCGACCTCGCCATCGCCGCGAAGCTGCGCGAGCTGCGGCCCGGCGTCCAGATCGACTGGCTCACCCAGGATCCCGTCACCCGCATGCTCGCCGACGCCGGTGAGCGGGTCCACCCCGCGAGCCGGTTCCTGGCCAACGAGTCCGCGCACGTGGAGAGCGAGTCCGGCGAGCACGACCTGCACTGCTTCGAGGCGCTGCGGCGGATGGACGAGATCCTCGTCGCCAACTTCATGGTCTTCCACGACCTGCTCGCCCAGGAGCGCTATGACCTGGTCGTCGGCGACGAGGCCTGGGACGTCGACCACTTCCTGCACGAGAACCCTGAGTTGAAGCGGTCCGCGTACGCATGGCTCACCGACTTCGTCGGGTTCCTGCCGATGCCGTCCGGCGGCGAACGGGAGGCCCTCGTCGCCGCCGACTACAACGCGGAGATGATCGGCCACATCGCCCGCTATCCACGGCTGCGCGACCGGTCCATCTTCGTCGGCGACCCCGACGACGTGGTGGACGAGCGGTTCGGCCCCGACCTGCCCCGCATCCGCGACTGGACCTCGGAGCACTACGACTTCGCCGGCTACGTCACCGGCACCGATCCACTCGGCCTGTCCGGCCCCTCCGGCGCGTCCGGCCCCTCCGGCGCGTCCGGCCCCTCCGGCGCGGGCGGCACGTCCGGCGCGGGCGGCGCGTTCGGCCCGTCCGGCGCGTCCAGTGCGTCCGGCGCGGGCGGCGGGTTCGGCGCGTTCGGCACGTCCAGCGCGGTCGGCGCGGTCGGCACGGCGGCCGGGGCGCGGGCTGCGGTACGCGCCGCGCTCGGGTATCGCGACGACGAGCGGGTCTGCGTGGTCACCGTCGGTGGGTCGGGCGTCGGCGGTCACCTGCTCCGGCTCGTCGCCGCCGCGTTCCCCGAGGCGGCCAGGCGGGTCCCCGGGCTGCGGATGATCCTGGTCACCGGCCCGCGCATCGACCCGGCGTCGGTGCCGGCCCCGGCGGGGCTGGAGGTCCTGCCGTATGTGCCGTCGCTGGACCGGCACCTCGCGGCGTGCGACCTCGCGGTGGTGCAGGGCGGCCTGACGACCTGCATGGAGCTGACCGCGGCGGGCCGGCCGTTCATCTACGTGCCGCTGCGCAACCATTTCGAGCAGCAGTTCCACGTCACCCACCGGCTCCGCCGCCACGGCGCGGGCCGGCGGATGGACTACGACACCCTGACCCCCGACGCCCTCGCGGCGGCGATCGCGGAGGAGATCGACCGCCCGGTCACCTACCGGCCGGTGCCCGACGACGGTGCCGCCCGCGCCGCTGCCATGCTCGCCGAGCTCTTCTGACCTGCCTCGGCAGGATCCCTCCCTGAATGCTTATTCGTCTGCTCGTAGGCCGGCTCGGCGCAGGCGTTGCGCGGCCTGTGCGCGCAGTGCGTCGCCGCAGACCGTGGGCTGGCCGTGCAGGACTTCCCAGCGGGCGTTGTGCGCTGCCGGCCACAAGCTGGCCGCCCACGCGACCTCCTGCTCCACCGCCGTGAACGCCCGCCCGCGAGCGCCCTGATAGGCGACCAGGAACGCCTCGGAACTCTCGATCGGCGCGAGCGTGGGCTGCCCGGTGCCTCTGGCGAACACCCCGCTCGCCGCGCCCACCAGCGCCGCCTCCGGTTGCCACGCCAGGCTGTCCCAGTCGTGCACCGTCCACACGTCCCGGCCGTGCCACCGGAGGTTCTGCGCCTCGAAGTCGGCGTGGCCCAGGACGCACGGCAGGGCGGCGGCCAGGAGCCGCCGGCGGGCGCGCTCGGCCGTGTCGACGACGTACGCGGGCACGGCGCTCTGATCCAGGTCGTCGAGGACGTCGATCGCCGGCCAGAGCCCAGGGTCACTGTGGTCCCAGCGCACCCAGCGCGGATTCGGCAGCGGCGGCGGGACGGTCACGCCGGCCAGTTCGGCCATCAGCCGGGCGAACACCTTCGCATAGCGCACCGCCACGTCCGGCGAGTCCCCGTGGACCACGTCGCCGCCGGGCCGGAGCTGCTCGGCGTGCACGGCCAGCGAACCGGCACCGACCACCGGCGTGAGCGGCCGGGCACACGGAAACCCGCGCTCGGCCAACCGGGCCTGCGCCGCGACGCACGACACGGCCCGGCCGTCATCCGCGCGTGCCTTGACCACGGCCTCCGTCGCGTTCGTCAACCGGAGACCGAACACCATCGAGATCTGTTCCGACCGGAACAGCACCTCGGTGGGTTCGCCGCCCAGCTGGTCCAGGCACCAGGCCGGCAACCAGGCCGGAAGCTCGTCCAACGGCACAGTGAGGACTATTGCACGCACAACTGCACGGCGGTTTGCTGTTCGTGGCCGGGGGGTGTCAAGATCCGTCCATGACCGCGCTGAAGCTGATCGAGACGTCGCCGGGCAAGTACTCGCTGCTGCTCAACGCCGGGACCACCGGCGTCGACGACGTCATCGAAGGCCTCGGGCACGAGCCCAACGGGTACTTCTGGGCGGGGGTCGCGCGGCTGCTCGTCAGCACCGAGGCGCCGGCGCTGGACGGGCGGTTCTCCTACGACCCCGAGGCCGGGATGTTCTGCGCGTACGGGACGGACCGGGCCGCGCTCGAGGCGCTGTCGAAGCTGCTCGCTCCCGTCACCACTGACGCCGACCAGGCCCGCAAGGTGGTCGAGCTCGCCAACGCCAAGGGCGTCGAGCTCGACGACTGACAGCAGCGAACGAGACGACTGACAGCAGCGAACGAGACGACTGACAGCAGCGAACGAGACGACTGACAGCAGCGAACGGCCGGTGCGCGGCGACCGCGACCGGCTGCGGGCCGCGGCGCCGGCGGCGCGCTGAGCACGAGCGGCGCGGCCGCCGGCTTCGCGTGCCCGCCACCGGCGACCCGGAGCGCGAAGCGGCCTGGATCCGCCCCTCAACCCCACGGCGCGGGCCGGGCGGTCCGTCCGGTGGATCGGTGTGACCCCGGGCGGGAATTCGTAGCGCCCGGCGCGCGGCAAATACCAATCCGACGGTATTTGATCACCATTCAAGATCGAATATGATTAATGGTCAATTGCCTGTAGTACAAAGGTCACCGAGTGCAATATGGTGACTCCACGGGTTGCGCCCGCCACAGCTGCGCACCTGGCGGGCACTGCTGCGCCCGTCGATGCGTAATAGCCGAATTGGTCACCGAAACGCCTTTCTTGCACATGGTGAATGCGACCAGGGTTCAACGGATTTGAACCGCCATCAGTCCGCTGCGTCACTTCGGAGGAGCCGTGCCTCGCGCCCGTCGGATCGTCACACTGTTATCGGCAGCAGTCCTGCTGGCCCCCGGGGTCGTCGGCGTAGCCGCCGGCGCGGCCCACGGCGAGACCGTCGCCTCCGGCACCTACGCCGCCGTGATCAGGCGCACCAGCTACGGGGTCCCGCACGTGCTGGCCACCAGCGTCGGCAACGCCGCCTTCGGGCAGGCGTGGGCCTACGCCGAGGACCGGTTCTGCGACCTCGCCGACCAGATCGTCAAGGTCCGCAGCGAGCGGTCGCGGTGGTTCGGCCCCGGACCCGACGGCGTCAACCTGGCGACCGACTTCGCGTACCAGTCGCTCGGCCTGGTCGACCGTGCCCGCGACCAGCTGACCCGGCTGCAGCCCGAGGAGCGCGACGTCCTCAACGGCTACGTGCGCGGCTACAACGCGTTCCTCGCCGCCACCGGCGCGGCCAGGGTGCCCGGCTGGTGCGCCGGGCAGCCATGGATCGCGCCGATCAGCGCCGTCGACGTGCTGGCGTACCAGCGCAACATCGCGATCCTGGCCAGCGGTGACGCCCTGCTCGGCCCGATCGCCAGCGCCGCACCGCCGGCGAGCCTGGACGGCGCACTGCCGATCGGGGCGGCCGTGACCACCGACGGGATCAAGGGCCTGCAGGAGCAGCGGGCGCTGTCCAGCAACGGGTGGGCGCTCGGCGCGGACAAGACCCAGACCGGCAAGGGCATGCTCGTCGGCAACCCGCACTTCCCGTGGGAGGGTGAGCTGCGCTTCTGGGAGTCGCAGCTGACCGTGCCCGGCAACCTCAACATCTACGGCGCCAGCCTCGGCGGGCTGCCCGGCGTGCAGATCGGGTTCAGTGACAAGGTCGCGTGGACGCACACCATCGCGGAGGGCTCGCGGTTCACGTTCTACTCCGTCGACCTGGTCCCCGGCTCGCCGACCACGTATTACGTCGACGGCCGCCCCGAGGCGATGACGTCCAAGCAGGTGACGGTCCGGGTCGGCCAGCAGAACGTCACCCGCACCATGTGGTTCACCCGCTACGGCCCGGTCCTGGACCTGTCCGCCATCGACCCGGCGTTCGGGTGGAGCACCACGACGGCGTACACGTACCGCGACGCCAACATCGACAACGACCGGCTGATGCGGGTCTGGCTGAACATGGCCCGCGCCACCGACGTCGCCGGCCTGCGCGCCTCGATCGGCCGTGACCAGGGCATCCCATGGGTCAACACGATCGCCACCGACTCCGCCGGCAACGCCTGGTACACCGACTCGTCGCCGACGCCGAACCTGTCCGCCGCCTCGATCGCGGAGTGGGCGGCGCATCCGCTCGGCGCGCTGGACGGCAGCAACAGCGCCAACGCCTGGGTCGTGCAGCCGGGTGCGCGCTCGCCGGGCCTGATCCCCTTCGCCCAGCAGCCGCAACTGCAGCGCCGTGACTACGTGTTCAACGCCAACGACAGCCATTGGGTGCCCAACCAGAACCAGTTCCTGACCGGGTTCTCGCCGTTGCAGGGTGGCGAGGGTACGCCGCTGTCGGCGCGCTCGCGGCAGAACCTGCGACTGATCAACGGCACCAGCCGGTTCGACCTGACTGGCCTGGGCACCGCGATCCTGTCCGGCGACTCGCTGACCGCCGCCGAGCTCGCCGGCTACGTGGTCACGGCCTGCCGCGCGCAGGGCACCCGCCCCGTGTACGTCAACGGGACCGCGGTCGACGTCAGCGCCGGCTGTTCCGCCCTCGCCGGCTGGGACCGGCTGTTCGAGCTGCAGAGCCGCGGCGCGGTCCTGTGGCGGGAGACGATCGGCGCGGTCCTCGCGGCGTACCCCGACGCGCTCACCGCCGCCGGTCCGCTGTTCGGCGTGCCGTTCGACCCCGCCAACCCGGGCCGCACCCCGCGGGGCGCACCCGCCAACCCCGCGCCGCTGCTCACTGGCCTCGCCAGCGCGATGCTGCGGATGCGGGCCGTGGGCCTGCCGCTGAACGTGCAGCTGCAGGCGGTGCAGTACACGGTGAAGGCGGGCCAGCGCATCCCGGTGCCCGGCTCGACGGAGAACGTCGGCATCGCCAACATGGCGCAGTACGAACCGTTCCCGGGCTCGTCCCGCGAGCCGTTCATGAACCCCGGCACGTTCGTGGAAGGCAGCGACCTGACCGACCGCGGCTACGTCGTGAACTACGGCACCAGCTTCCTGCTGACGCTCGCGTACACGTCGTCGGGGCCGTCGGCGCGGTGCATCCTGACGTTCAGCGAGTCGGGCGACCCCGCCTCGCCGAACTACACCGACCAGACGCTGCTGTACAAGAACAAGCAGCTGCGCGACTGCCGCTACTCGGAGTCGTCGATCGCGTCGGACCCGAAGCTGTCGGTCAAGACGGTGCGGGGGTGAGCCAGCAGCTCGTGGACGGTCCGCGAGGACAGGGCCGGGTTGCGGGCGAGTTCCGTGCGCACCTGCGGGTCGGGATGGGAGACGAGGCCG
Source organism: Dactylosporangium sp. NPDC049525 (assembly GCF_040676755.1). Classification (NCBI taxonomy): domain Bacteria; kingdom Bacillati; phylum Actinomycetota; class Actinomycetes; order Micromonosporales; family Micromonosporaceae; genus Dactylosporangium; species Dactylosporangium sp. NPDC049525. The sequence continues at coordinate 47,834 of NZ_JBFAPO010000024.1, forward strand.
GCGAGGATGGCCGGCGGCGTCGACGGGTTGCCGGCCAGGCAGACCGCCGCTGACGGGACCCGCAGGCAGGCCTCGAGCGTGGCGGGAGACGCGGTCTCCTGCCACGCGACGCCCTCGACCGCGCCGGCCGGACTGTCCGGGTGGGTGGCGATGGTGTGCAGCAGGTCCGGCGGCGCCGACGGGTGGGCGGCCAGCGCGGTGAATATCGGCGGCCCCCACCGGGCCGCGGCGCGGCGGACGTCCTCGGCCGGCACGTCACTGCCGCTGACGGCGCGGCGGGTCACGTCCAGGTCCGGGTCGTCGATCAACGCCGCCCGCAGGTCCTCGGGCAGGCGGTGGCTGGCGGCGGCGACGAACCGGACCTTCGGGTCGGGGTCGGCGGCGAGGACCCGCAGCCCGTCGATGTCGGGGTGGTAGTCGGTGGCGACCCAGCCGTCACCGGCGCGGCTGTGCCGCACCAGCACGTCCAGCGGGGTGCGCCAGTTGTTCAGGACGTTGTCCCGCCAGCCGGTGTCGTACAGCCGGCGGAGCAGGTGGTCGGGGGCCGCCGAGTTGCCCGCGACGCGCCCGGTCACCAACGGATCCCCCATCTCCACGAGCCGCTCGTAGCTGCCGGGCGGCAGGTCGCGCCGGCCGGCGAGCGCGCGGGCCATGGCGACGTCGGGGTCGGCGGCGAACGGCGCGACCGCCTCCGTGGGCGTCGCCCGGTTACCGGCGGCGGCCAGCCGGACCTCTCGCAGCGCCGCCGCCGGGTCCGGCAGGTGCGGGCAGCCGCGCAGCGCCGGGCTGCCGCCGCCGGTGATGAGGTCGGCCAGCAGGTGCGCCGGCGCGTCGTGCCGCGCCGCGAGCGCGACCCGGAGGCAGGCCTCGGTCCTTGCGAAGAGCGCCGGCAGGACGTCGTCCTGCACCGCATCCAGCGGGGCGACGGTCGCGGCGACCGAACAGTCCACGTCGCCCGCCACGATCCGGGCGATGTCCGGGCGCTGCGATGCGTGCTCGGCCAGCGCCTTGCGTACCAGCGGATCCGGCCAGGACGCGAGCAGCTCCAGCCAATCCGTGGGGGCGTCGGCGCGCTCGATCCCGGCCAGCAGCGCCTGCGGGTCGTCGCGCGGCACCCGGGCCGCCGGCAGGTTCCCGGACTCGACGAGGGCCAGGAACACCGCGCGGTCCCCAACCGCGGCGAGCGCCGCGACCTGTTCGGCGGTCAGGTCCGGCCGCCGGGCTAGCACTGGCAGGACCTGAGGGTCCGCCGCGTCGATGAGGGCGTCGACGTCGCCGGCGGGCAGCGCGGGGTGCTCGGCCAGCAAAAGCAGCGTCTCGTACCCTTCGCGCATGGGTCTTGAGATTACCGTCGGAGTGCTCGCAGGCGAGACCGACGAGGAGGAGACGGCGGACCTGCGCGAGGAGCTCGACGGGCTGAGCGCCGCGCTCGCCGGCACTGGCGTGCAGTGGCGGGAGCCTGACGCGCCGCCGGTGCACACGAGCCGGGCGCCGCTGCTGGGTTTCCCGTACTCGTGGCTGCACGAGCTGCGCCGGGTCTACGCGCTGGACCGGCAGGACCTGCCGATCACCCCGCGCGGCGAACGCGGGATGACGTCCCGGGACCGCGACGCCATCGACGACGAGGCGTCGATGCTGGACTCGCACCTGCTGTGCCACTCCGACTGCGAGGGCTACTACGTGCCGGTCGCGTTCGACGAGCCGCTGTTCCTGCCGTCGGACGCGGGCGTCGCCGGCGGCGGGATGGTCGGCTCCAGCCAGGGACTCCTCGACGAGCTGCGCGGCTGCGCGCCGGCGCTCGGCATCACGCTCGACGGCGGCGAGCTCTCCGACGACGAGGCGCGGCGGGTCGGCGACCTGCCGGAGACCGACCCGTTCATGGTCGAGGCGTCGGTGTGGCTGACCCTGCACGAGGCGTGCCGGGCCAGCATCGCCGGCGGCCACGCCATCGTCTTCCAGTAGCGCGCCGGCGGCAGGCCCGCCGGCTCCGGAAACTCCCGGCTGAACCGGCCGCCGGTGGGGCAGCATGACGGCGTGAGACGCAGATGGTGGCAGCGAACCCGGCCGGAACCGCCCGTGGCGCAGGCGGTCGCCGACCTGCCCCGCGGCGGCGGGGCGGCCTGCGACCGGCTGCTCACCATGCTCGCCGAGATCGACGCCGGACGCGACCAGGCCCGGAGCCGGGCCGCCCTCGACATCCTGGCCAGGGCACCCGACGCCCTCGCGGCGGTCGACCACCACGCGAGACGCTCCGACGACTCCGTGGCGGTGCTGCGGGTGATGGCGGCGGGCCTCGACAGCGCCGCCGCCGGGCCGATCACCGTTGCGCTCGCGTCGGTCCACGGCAACGGGCGGGTCCGGGAGCGTGCCGTGCGGGCGATCCTGCATCACCCCGATCCCGTGCTGGCGCCGTTCCTGGTGCTGCGCGCCGGCGATTGGGTCCGGCAGGTCCGGGACCGGGCGGGTCTCGGCGTGGCGGTGCTGCTCGCGGAGGACCCCGGGACATACCTGCCGGTGACGCTGCCCGTCGCGCTGCGGATCCAGGCCCGCGCCCGCAGCCGCTTCGTCATGAACCAGCTCGTCGCGGCCGTCCTCGCGGCGCCGCCGGCAACACGGGAAGCGCTCGCGGCCGCCGGGAACACCGCGCAGCGGCGCCTGGTCTTCGACCTCGACCGGGCGCAGGGACGGCTGACCCTTGCCGGGCTGGTGGCGCTGGCCGAGACGGACTCCGACCCGCGCATCCGCGCGCAGGCCGCCGAGGCCGCGTGCCGGGAGGCGGTGTGGACCGATCAGACCGCGATCCTGCGCCGCCTCGCCGGTGGGCGCCGCACCGAGGTCCGGGTGACCGCCCTCGCCGGGCTGCTCCGGCTCGGCCGGCCCGCCGACGTCGCCGCCTATCTCGACGACCCGGCGTCGCTGGTGCGGGCGGTCGCGCGGGAAGGCGCCCGCCGCGCGGGCACGGACGTGGTCGCGCACTACCGGGCCACGGTCACCGGCGCCACGCCCACGTCAGGGGCCGTCGCCGGCTACGCGGAGACGGTGCCGTCGGACTCGGCGCCGCTGCTGCCGCTGCTGGCGCACCCCGACCGGACCGTCCGCGCCCAGGCCGTGCGGGCCGTCGCCCGGCTCGGCGGTGTCACCCCCGACCGGATCGCCCCACTGCTGCGGGATCCGGCGCCGGCGGTGGTACGGGAAGCCGCCACCGCCCTGCGCCCGCTGACGGGCCGGCTGCCGGACCGCCTGCCATGGGAGCTGCTCACCGACGGGCGGCCCGAGGTGCGGCGGGCCGGGTACCGCCTGCTGAACGGCGGCCCGCCACTGGTGCGGCTGCGGGCCGCGCTGACGCTGACCCTCGACCCCGCCCCGGACCTCGCCCGGCGGGGCCGCGCCGACGTCACCTGTCTCGCCCGCGCCGCCACCGACGCGCGGGTGCGGCGCCGGTTCGCCGGCGACCTGATTCCGGCCGCCGGCGAACGCGCCGAGCTTGACCTGCTGGCCCGCCGCGCCGCCGACCGGTTGGGCGAGCGGACCAGCGACCGGCTCCGCGAATGGCTCAGCCGCTGACCAGCGGCGCGAGGGTCTCCAACTGGCGCACCGCGCCGTCGATGTCGGCGGCAAGGGGCTGGATGAGGACGTGGTCGGCGCCCGCGTCATGGTGCGCGCGGACCCGGGCCGCGACCGCGGTCTCGTCACCCCAGGCGACGATCGAGTCGACGAGCCGGTCGCTGCCGGTGCCGGCGAGGTCGTCGTCGGTGAAGCCGAGCCGCGCGAGGTTGTTGACGTAGTTCGGCAGGCCCAGGTAGAACGCGGTGTGCCGGCGGGCGGTCGCCCGGGCCGACACCGGGTCGGGGTCCACGACCACCGCCTGCTCGGGGACGAGCAGCCGGTCGGGGCCGAGGGCCTCGCGGGCCAGCGCCGTGTGCTCCGGCGGCACGAAGTACGTGTGGGCGCCGTCGGTGCGGTCCCGCGCCAGCCGCAGCATCCGCGGCCGCAACGCGGCGAGCACCACCGGCACGTCGGGCGTGGTGACCGGCGTCTTGTCCATGTCGTCGAGGTAGTCGCGCATGCGCTCCAGCGGCCGGTCGTAGGTCATGCCGGTCCGGTCGATGGCCGCGGCGTGGCTGACCCCGAGCCCGAGCACGAACCGGCCGGGCCAGGCGTCGCCGAGGGCGCCGGCGGCGGCCTTCGCGGTGCTCGGGTGGCGGGCCCAGATGTTGGCGATGCCTGAGCCGGTCACCAGCCGGGACGTGGCGCCCAGCCACGCCGCCTCCTGCGCGAAGACGTCGTTGCGGCCGACGACCTCGCCTTCCCACAGCGAGCCGTACCCGAGTTCCTCGACGCGGCGCGCCACGGCACGCTGGGTCTGCGCCCGCTCGCGTTGCAGCGCCCCCAGCCACACGCCGACCGGCCCCATGGCAACGCTGTCCGCAACGGTCATGGCAACCTCCCGAACACCGATGAGCGAAGCGATGTCGCCGCAGCACTACCACCAGCCGGGCGGCGTAAACCGTGGCCCACCACCCGGGGGTCATCCTGTCCGCGGCGGATCCGTCGGTACGGTGGGGAAGATGACGACTGCCGCACCGGTCATCTTCGGGTTCGACGGTTCAGGCGCCTCGCAACGGGCGGTCCGCGACGCGGCGCCGCTGCTCGGGCACCGGCCGGCGCTCGTCGTCACGGTCTGGGAGCCCGGGCGGCTGTTCGAGGCCGCGCCCCAGCCGGCCATGGGCCTGGAGATGGGCATGGAGCTGCCGCCGACGATGCTGGACCTGCGCACCACGATCGAGGCCGACGAGGAGGTGTACGAGGCCGCCACCCGCACCGCGCGGCACGGTGCGCACCTCGCCAGGGAGTCCGGTTTCGCCGACGCCACCGGACTCGCCGTCGCCGATGACCTGACCGTCGCCGAGACGCTGATCCGCGTGGCCCGGGAGCGGCACAGCCCCGGCATCGTGGTCGGCGCGCACGGCCACCGCAAGATCAGTGAGCTGCTGCTGGGCAGCACCTCCGACACGCTCGTCCACAAGGCCGACCGCCCGGTGGTCGTGGTCCGCGCGCACAGCAAGGATCAGGCACCCTAAGTCATGGCCCGGCAGGGCGGGGTGCCACGCTGACGCACATGGGCCTGTACACATTGACTGAGGCGCGCGCCGAACTCGCCCGGCTGCGTCCGCTGCTCGACGAGCTGATCGCGGTCCGGGCGGACACGTCCGAACTGGCCGCCGCGCTCGCTCCCGGCGGCGACCCCACCACGCTCGGGGGGCTGCCCGAGTACAAGGCCAGCTCCGCCCGGCTCGACGAACTCGTGACCGAGGTGCAGCAGACCGGGATCCACCTCAAGGGCCTGGCGCCGCTGCTGCTCGATTTCCCCGCCGAGCTCGACGGCGTCCCGGTCCTGCTGTGCTGGCTGGAGGGCGACCAGGAGCTCGCCTGGTTCCACCGCGCCGACCTCGGCTTCGCCGGCCGCCGGCCGCTGCCCTGACGCCGCTGCCGCGGTGGTTACCAGCGGTCCAGGTGCAGCACCGAGTCCAGGGGCTCGCGAGGTGCCGGCTTGAACGTCTCGCCGGTGTAGAACGCGGTGGGGATCAGCACGCCCTGGCGCACGTCGTCGGGGATGCCGAGCAGCTCGGCGACCTCCGCCTCGTGGTCGAGGTGCAGCGTGGTCCAGGCGGTGCCGAGGCCGCGGGCGCGGGCGGCGAGCATGTAGCTCCACGCGGCCGGCAGCAGCGAACCCCACACGTCGGCCTGGTTGTCGGCGGACAGCTTCGCCACCCGGCGGCAGGCGATGACGAGGACCGGCACGTCACCCATGCGTTCGCCGAGCCAGGCGGCGCTCTCGCCGACCCGCAGCTGCGTGGCCTGCCGGGCAGGATCGCCGGCATACCGGTCCGGGTTCGGGCCGCCCGCGTCCGCGTAGGCGCGGAACGCGCGCCGGTACACCTCGCCGATCGCCTTGCGCTGCGCCGGGTCCGTCACCACGATCCAGTGCCAGCTCTGCGCGTTGGACCCCGACGGCGCCTGCAGCGCGATCTCCAGGCACTCCCGGATCAGCTCCATAGGCACCGGCCGGGACAGGTCCAGCCGCTTGCGGACGGACCGGGTCGTGGTCAGCAGCTCGTCGGGCGACAGCGGAAGCGTCGACATGCACACCCATTCAGGTAAGGAGCGAAACGGCCAACCGATCCTAACATCACGCGGCTGTGGCCACCCGGCGACCTGCCCGGTACTGCGGTGGCCAAACCAGGTCGTGGCCGAGCTCGAACGCGGCGCGCTGCGGCCACGACGGCTCGCGCAGCAGCGCCCGGCCGAGCAGGATCACGTCGGCCGACTCCTCCTGGAGGATCTTCTCGGCCTGCTCGGGCTCGGTGATGAGGCCGACGGCGGCGACGGGCAGGCCGCTGCGCTCGCGGACCGCGCGGGCGAACGGCACCTGGTATCCGGGGACGGCGGTGATCTGCTGGGCGGCGCTGTTGCCGCCACTCGACACGTCGACCAGGTCGACGCCGTGCGTGGCGAGGGCGGCGGCCACGTCGGCGACCTCGTCGACGGTGAGGCCGCCGTCGACCCAGTCGGTGGCGCTGACCCGCACGGTGAGCACGACCCGGTCGGGGACGGCGGCGCGGACGGTGTCGACGACGTCCAGCAGCAGCCGGGAGCGGCCCTGCAGGTCCCCGCCGTAGGCGTCGGTGCGCAGGTTCGACAGCGGCGACAGGAACTCGTGGATGAGGTACCCGTGCGCGGCGTGGATCTCGACGACGTCGTAGCCGGCGGTGACGGCCCGGCGGGCGGCCGCGCCCCAGTCCTGGACGAGCGCCCAGATCTCGTCCGCGGACAGGGCCGCGGGCGTCGCGTACCCGTCGAACGGCACGGCCGACGGGGCGACGGTCGGCCAGCCGCCCTCGGCCACCGGCACGCTGCCTTTGCCGCGCCACGGCGCGAACGTCGACGCCTTGCGCCCGGCGTGCGCCAGCTGGATGGCGGGCACCGCGCCCTGGCCGCGGACGAACGCGGTGATCCGGGCGTAGTCGGCGGCCTGCTCGTCGGACCAGAGGCCGGCGTCCTGCGGGGAGATCCGGCCGTCGGGCCGCACCGCCGTCGCCTCCGCGATGACCGCGCCCGCGCCGCCGCGGGCGATGCCGCCGAGGTGCACCAGGTGCCAGTCCGTGGGGTGCCCGTCCACGGACGAGTACTGGCACATGGGCGCGGCCCAGACCCGGTTGGGGAACGTGACGCCACGCAGGGTCAGCGGCGCGAAGAGTCGGCTCATGCCGCCAGCAACATCCGCGACCGCGATTCCCGTTCCAGCTATGACGTACGCAACATCGTCAGGCCGGCACGGCGCGATCGACCACGACCTCGTAGACCAGGTCGGTGGTGATGGAGCCGACCAGCGCGAGGTCCGAGGTGATGCGGGCCAGGTCCGGCATGTCGGCGGCGAGGACCTCCACGACGTAGCACGCCTCGCCGGTCACCCGCACGCACCGCACGATCTGCGGCTCGCGGGCCAGGACCGCGGCCACCTTGTCATACAGCGCGCCGTGGACCTTCATCCGCACGACCGCCCGCAGCGGCAGCCCGCACGCGACCGGGTCGACGCGGGCGGCGTAGCCGGTGATGACGCCGCGCTCCTCGAGGCTGCGCAGCCGGGCCCGCGTGGCGGACACGCCGAGATGGATCGCGGCGGCGAGGGTGGTCAGCGACGCGCGCGCGTCCTGCTGCACCGCCGCGAGCAGCTGCCGGTCCACCTCGTCCAGCGTGGGTGCGGTCATCGCGGCAGGCTACCGCAGTTTTTGCGGCCGCCTGCCCGCGATACCGCACGAACGGACTACACCGCGGCGGCCGCCGGTCGTAGCGTCGTGGTTGTGGATAAAACCGAGATCCAGTTCGTCTACGTCGACGTCTTCGCCTCCACGCCGCTCACCGGGGCGCCGCTGACCCTCGTCACCGACGCGGACGGCGTCACCGACGAGCAGATGCGCGCCGTGGCCCGCGAGTTCAACCAGTCCGAGACGACGTTCGTGCAGCGGGCAACGGTGACGCCCGCGACCCGGCGGCTGCGCTCGTTCACCCCGACGGGGCAGGAGGTGTACGGCGCCGGCCACAACGCGCTCGGTGCCTGGCTGTGGCTCGCCTCCTCCGGCGAACTCGAGCTGGACGGCGACGAGACCACGTTCACTTCTCACATCGGCAACGAGGTCCTGCCGGTCCACGTGCGCCGCACGGACGGCCGCGACATCGTCGTCACGATGGACCAGACACCGCCCGTCTTCGGCGACGTGGTCACCGACCGGGCCGAGCTCGCCGCCGCGCTCGGCCTGCGTGAGGACGACCTGGTCGCCGACCGCCCGGCCCAGGTGGTGGACACCGGCGCCGGGCACCTGCTCGTGCCGGTCCGCGACCGCGCCGCCGTCGACCGGGCCGCACCGGACGCGGCACGGCTCACCGCCGCGCTGAAGGCCGTCGGCGGCGAGGGCTGCTACCTGTACACCGGCGACACCGTGGACGACAGCGCGACGGCCTACGCACGGTTCTTCAACCCGGCGATGGGCATCGCGGAGGACCCGGCGACGGGCACGGCGGCCGGTCCCCTCGGCGCGCTGCTGGTCGCCGGCGGCGTCGTCGAGCCGGCGGCGACGGGTGAGGCGACCGTGATCGTCGAGCAGGGGCAGTCGATGGGCCGGCCGAGCCGGATCACCGTGACGGTGGCCGGATCGCGGGTACAGGTGAGCGGCTCGGGCCTGGTCGTGGCCCGCGGCACCATGACCCTGCCACAGACCCTGCCGGAGGTGTCCCGATGACCGCGGATGAGGAGCGGCTGCTGCGCCGCGCGATCGAGCTCGCCGCCAACGCCCGCGCCGCCGGCGAGGCGCCGTTCGGGTCGCTGCTCGCCGACGCCGGCGGCCGGATCCTCGCCGAGGAGCACAACACGGTGCTGTCCGACGGCGACATCAGCGCCCACCCGGAGCTCAAGCTCGCCCGCTGGGCGGCCCGGCACCTGCCCGCCGACGTGGCGGCCGGGGTGACGATGTACACCAGCTGCCAGCCGTGCGGGATGTGCACCGGCGCCATCGAGCGCTCCGGTCTCGGCCGGGTCGTCTACGCGCTGTCCGGGGAGCAGCTCGGCGCGCTCAAGCCCGGCGGCGGGTTCACGCCCGTGCCGCAGGAAGGGCCGCTGCTGTACGCCGAGGCCCGCGCCGCCGTGGACGGCTACTACACCTGACGGCGGCTGCCGGGACGCCGCCGTGGACGGGTGCTACACCTGACGGCGGCGGCCGGGGCGCCACCAGTTGGCCGGGCCGAGCAGGGACATGACGGCGGGCAGCAGAAGGCCGCGCACGACGGTGACGTCCAGCAGCACGGCCACGGTCATGCCGACGCCGATCTCCTTCACGGCGATCAGGTCGCCCAGGGCGAAGCCGAGGAAGACGATGCCGATCGCGAGGGCGGCGGTGGTGATGACGGGGCCGGTGGCGGTGATCCCCGCGAGGACGGCGCGGTCGTTGGCGGCGCGGTCGCCAGCGATGCCACCGCTGGTGCGCTGGTCCCATTCCTCCTTGATCCGGGCGAGCAGGAACACCTCGTAGTCCATCGACAACCCGAAGATGAACACGAACAGCAGCAGCGGCGTGGTGAGGTCCACGGCCCCCCACGGCTGGAAACCCAGCAGTGCCGAGCCCCAGCCCCACTGGAAGACCGCGACGAGGACCCCGAGCGTGGCCAGCAGCGTCAGGACGTTCATGCACAGGGCCTTCACCGGCACGACGATCGAGCCGGTCAACGCGAACAGCAGGATCGCGGTCGCGACGACGATGACGGCGATCGCGATCGGCAGCCGGGACGCCGTGGACTCCCTCGCGTCGATCAGCTCCGCGGCGGGCCCGGCGACCAGGACCTGCACCGGCGTGTCCAGCGACCGCAGCTGCCGCACCAGGCGCTGGGCCGGTTCGCCGCCGGCCGGTCCGGCCGGGCGCAGGTCCACGACGGTGACGTCGGCCGGCAGGCCGGAGCGCAGGTCGAGCTCGGCCTCGCCGGTGAGTGCGCGGAGCCGGTCGAGCAGGGGCAGCACCGACGGGTCGCCGGCGTTCGCCGCGATCAGCACGGTGACCGGCTGCGTCGTCCACTTGGCGAAGTCGCGTTCGACGGCCTCGTACGCCAGCCGCTCCTCGCTGCCGGTGGGCAGCGACCGGGCGTCGGAGTTGGCGAGGGTGACCTGCAGCAGCGGCAGGCTCAGCACGATCAGGCCGGCGGTCACCGCCAGGGCCACCAGCGCCGGGCGGCGCTGCGCGAACCCGGCCAGCCGAGCCAGCAGGCCCGGCGGGCGCGGCGCGGACCGGGTCTGTGGTGTCCGGGCCTGCTTCGCCCGTGCTCGCGGCGCCGGGATCCGCTGGTGTGCGACCGCGATCAGCGCCGGTACCAGCGTCAGACCGGCGACCGTGGCGAGACAGACGACCAGTGCGCCGCCCAGCGCCATCGCCGCGAGGAGCGGTTCGGCGAACGCGAACAGCCCCGCGAGCGCCGCGCCGACGGCGAGCCCGGAGACCAGCACGGCCCGCCCGGCCGTCGCGACGGTGCGGGCGAGGAGGTCCGGCACCGCCGCCTTGCGGTCCGCGGCGCGTTCCTCGCGGAAGCGGGTGAGGATCAGCAGGCTGTAGTCGACCGCGAGACCGAGGCCGAGCAGGGTGACAATGTTGACCGCGTACTCGCTGACCGGCACCGCCGCCGCGAGCCCGGTCAGCGCCAGCAGCGTGGCGGCGACCGTCGCGAGCGCGGTGAGCAGGGGCAGGCTGCCGGCGATCAGCCCGCCGAGGATGACGGCCAGGGCGCCGCAGAGGATCACCAGCGCGACGGTCTCGCCGACGGCGGCGTCCTTGACGGCCTGCTCGGCGAAGGTGCGCTCGGCGAGGAGCTCCCCGCCGACGAGGACCTTCGGCGCGTCGATGCGGTGCAGCGCGGCGGCGACCCGGTCGGCGACCGCGAGGGCCTCGTCGTCGCTGAGCTCGGGTCGCAGCTCGACGGTGACGAGCGAGCTGCGGTTGTCCGCCGAGACCTGCCCGGATCCCGCGGTGTAGGCGTCGGTGACCTTGGCGACGCCGGGGATCGCGCGGATCTCGAACATGATCCGGGTGGCGTTGTCGACCAGTGCGGTCGCGTTGAAGTCCTGCCCGGAGATGACGGCCACCACCCGCTCGCCTTCCGGGGCGAGCCGGTCGATGCGCGCCTGCGCGACCGCGGACTCCGCGTCGGGGCGCAGGCTGTCCACCGACTGGGTCCGGTCGTAGACGGAGCCTCCGAACACCGCGCCGGCGAGGGCGATCACGACCCAGCCGGCGAGGACCAGCATCCGGTGGTTGGCGGTCCACCGGCCGAGCAGTGCAAGCACCGCATCCTCCTCGGGCCGCCGCCGAGCTGGCCGCTGCCGACGCCATCCAACATCCACATCGACGATCCCGCAACGCTCTACACTGTATGGCGTGACTGATGCCTTTCCTGCCATGAACGAGACCACGGTGCCGTTGCTGCCGTGCACCGCGCCGGAGGAGACCCTGGCTTTCTGGCGGACCCTCGGATTCACCGTCACGTATGAGCAGAAGAAGCCGTACCTGTACCTGGCGCTGCGGTGGAGCGGCTTCGAGCTGCACTACTCCCACACCTCCGTCGGCGTCGACCCGGCGCAGGAGGCCACCGGCGCCTGCCTGGTCCTGGTCGACGCGGTCGCGCCCTACCACGCGGCGTTCGTCGCGGCGATGCGCGCCGCGCACGGCAAGGTCCTGGTCAAGGGGCTGCCGCGGATCTCCCGGTTCCGGCCCGGCGCCTCCCGGTTCACCGTCATGGACCCCTCCGGCAACTCCATCATCTTCATCCAGCGCGACGAGCCGGCCGAGGTGGAGTACGGCGGCTCCAAGCAGCTGCAGGGGCTCGCCAAGGTCCTGGACAACGCGCGGATCCTGCGCGAGTTCAAGAACGACGACAAGGCCGCCTTCCGGGCGCTGAACTCCGGCCTGCGCCGCCACGGCGACGGCGCGCCGCCGGTGGAGCAGGCGACCGCCCTTGCCGCGCTGATCGAGCTGTCGACGGCCCTCGACGAGCCGGACCTGGTTGCGCAGTGGGGGGAGCGGCTGCGACAGCTCACCCTCACCGAGGAGGAGCGCCGCCGGGTCGAGGCGGCCGTCGCCGACCCGACCATGATCGCGCCGTGGCTCCCCGCTACGCCAGGCGGTCGATGACCAGCTCGTGGATCGCGTCGAGCAGCTCGACCTCGCGGTCGGAGTGCGCGGTCACGGTGACGGCGGCACGCAGCTGGGGGCAGATGACGGCGTACTGCCCGTAGCGGCCGTCCATTCGGTACATGGGGGACCGGTCGAGCCAGACGCCGAGGCCATAGCCGTAGGTGAACCGCTCGCCCTCGGTGATGGCGCTGGTGTCCGCCGGGTCCACGGTCAGCCGTTGCAGGTATGCCACCGGGAGGAGCTGGCGGCCGTCCCACTCGCCGTCCTGCAGCAGCAGCTGTGCGAAGCGGGCGAGCTCGTGGGTACGCAGGAAAAGGTCGCTGCCCGCGAGCGGGAACCCGAGCGGGCAGGTGTGCCACGCCGGGTTGTGCAGGTCCAGCGGCGCGAACAGCCGGGGCAGCAGGTAGGCGCGCAGGTCCGCGCCGGTGGTCCGGGCGATGGCCCGGCCGATCGCATACGGGCCGGAGTCGGTGTAGGCGAAGTGGGTCGCGGGTGCGGCGGCCAGCGGCGCGGCGACGATCTCGTGGAGCAGGTCGGCGGCGTCGATGCGCTGGTCGGTGTACCACTCGTGGCTGGTGCCGCTGGTCATCGTCACCAGCTGGCGCAGCGTCACCGCCTCGAACCCGTCGGCCGCCACGGACCGCAGCTCGGGGAAGTGGTCGAGGAACCGGTCCTCCAGGGTGAGCCGGCCCTCCGCCTCCGCGAGCCCGAGCGCGACCGACGTGAACGTCTTGGAGACCGAATACAGGTTGACCCGGTCGTCGGAGCGGACCCGCCGCTCGAGCGGCGGGCTGTCCTCGCGGTGCAGGTGGATCCCGTAAACGCCCAGGCCGCGCTCGCGATCCGCGCGGATGAAGTCGTCAAGCAGCTCGTCGCCCACCGTCGGATACTACAAAGTTCCCGTAACTCATTGTAAGTCGATGGGTTTAGTAGACAATTTCGCCGCGGGGATCTACCGTTCCTGACATCGCGGAGGTGAGCGGATGAGCTTCTACGAGGTCGGCATCGTCGGTGCCGGGGTGCACGGCGCCAGCGCCGCCTACCACCTGGCCCGCCGGGGCGTGCCGACCGTCGTGTTCGAGCGGGGCGAGCGGGCCGGCGGCCCGACCGGGCAGGCCAGCGGGGTGGTCCGGTCCTACTACACCAACCGGTTCCTGGTCGGGGTCGCCCGCGACAGCACCGCGATCCTCGCCGACTTCGACGCCCGCGTCGGCGGCCGCAGCGGCTACGTGCGGACCGGCGGCCTGTACCTGCACGGCGCCGGCGACGTCGCGGACGTGCACGCCACCGCCGCCGGACTCGCCGCCGCCGGGATCGGCCACACCGTCCTGAGCCCGGACGACCTGGCGGCCCGGTTCACCTACCTGAACCTCGACGGGACCGCCGTCGGCGTGTGGGAGGACCAGGCCGGATACGCCGACCCGCACGGCACGGCGCTCGGGTATGCGACCCGTGCGGTCGAGCACGGCGCCGTGGTGCTGGAACACACCCCGGTCCGGGAGATCACCGAGGGCGCCCACGCGGTGCGGGTCGTCACCGGCGACGGCACCCGGCACGAGGTGGGCCGGCTGCTGGTCGCCGCGGGACCGTGGACCGGCCCGCTGCTGGCGCAGGTCGGCGTCACCCTGCCGCTGACCGCCGAACGGCACGTCGTGGCCGGGCTCGTGCACGCGCCGGCCGACGTGCCGCGGGCCGTGCCGTACGTCCTCATCGACATCCAGCACGGCTACTACTCCCGGCCTGCCGGCGCCGAACGCTTCCTGCTCGGCCCCCTGGCCCCAACCGCGGCGACCGACCCGGACGACTACGCCACCGGCATCACCGCCGACGAGGTCGACTGGCTCGCCGCCCGTGCCGCGCACCGGGCCCCGATCCGCGGCCACGCAACAGCGGCGCGCAGCTGGGCGTCGCTGTACGACGTCAGCCCCGACTGGCAGCCCGTCACCGGGCAGGTCGGTCCGCGGGTGTACGTCGACGCCGGGACGAGCGGCCACGGCTTCAAGCTCGCCCCCGTCTGGGGCGACCACGTGGCCCGGCTGCTCATCGGCGACCCCGACCCGGGGCTCGCCCAGTTCTCTCCCGCCCGGTTCGCCGCCGGTTCGGTGTTGACCGGCGGCTACGGCGCCGCCCGAATCCTGGGCTGAGACGATGACACAGGTCGACGTGGTGGTGATCGGCGGCGGGGCGATGGGCTCCGCCGCGGCCTGGCAGCTCGCCCGCCGCGGCGCGCAGGTCGTGCTGCTGGAGCAGTACGAGGCCGGCCACACCAACGGCGCGTCGCACGGCGCGTCCCGCATCTTCCGGCTGTCCTACCCCGACACCGTCCACGTCGGACTCGCCCGGGAGGCGCGGCGACTGTGGCGGGAACTCGAGGACGAGACCGGCACGCAGCTGCTGACCGTCACCGGCGGGGTCGACCACGGCGACCACCCGGACCTGCAGATCCTCGCCGACGGGCTGGCCGCCGCCGGGGTGCCGCACAGCTGGCTCAGCCCGGCGGAAGCGGCCGAACGGTGGCCCGGCATCCGGTTCGACACCCGCGCGCTGTTCCACCCCGACAGCGGCCGCCTGCACGCCGACCGGTCCGTGGAGGCCCTGCAGGCGGCGGCCGCGAAGTCGGGTGCGGTCGTGCGGCACTCGACGCCGGTGACGTCGATCGAGGTCCTCGGCGAGGACGCGGTGCTCGTGCACACCGGCGACGGCAGCTACCGGGCCCGCCGGGTCGTGGCCGCCGTCAACGCCTGGGCGGCCAAGCTGGTCGGCGGCCTCGCGCCGCTGCCGCCGCTGCGGGTCACCCAGGAGCAGCCCGCGCACTTCGGCGCCCGCGCGGCTGAGGACGGCTGGCCGAGCTTCGGGCACCGGTTCGCCGACGGGACGGCGGCGGCCGGCGCGTTCTACGGCGGCATCTACGGCCTGGCCACGCCGGGGGAAGGCATCAAGGTCGGCTTCCACGGCGTCGGACCCGAGGTCGACCCCGACCACCGCGACTTCACGCCCGAACCCGCACAGCTGGCCGCGCTGCGCGAATACGCCCGCCGCTGGCTGCCCGGCGTCGACGCCGACGTGTTCACGCCGATCAGCTGCACCTACACCACCACACCGGACGCCACGTTCGTCCTGGACCGGCACGGCCCGGTCGTCGTGGCCACCGGCTTCTCCGGCCACGGCTTCAAGTTCGTGCCCGCGATCGGCCGCGTCCTGGCCGACCTCGCCACCGACGGCCCCCGCCCGGATCCGCGCTTCGCCTTCGCCCGGCGAGCCTTCTGAGAGGAAACCCATGAGTGCAACGCCCTTGGCCGTCCTGGACCTCGTTCCACGCAGCAGCGGCACCGGTACCGGCGACGCCGTCCGCAACGCCATCGACCTGGCGCGGCAGGCCGAGCGGTTCGGCTACCAGCGGTACTGGTTCGCCGAGCACCATCTGAACCCCGGCGTGCTCGGCGTCTCCCCGGCCGTGTCCATCGCCCTGGTCGCGGGCGCCACCAGCACCATCCGGCTCGGCTCCGCCGGCGTCCAGCTCGGGCACCGCCAGGCCCTCGCCACGGTCGAGGAGTTCGGCCTGCTCGACGCCGTGTACCCGGGCCGCCTGGACCTCGGCCTGGGCCGGTCGATCGGGCGGCAGAAACCCGCCGTGGACGCCGCCAACCAGCCGACGGCCGCGGCGTTCTCGGCGTACGTGGCCAACCGCGGCGGCGGCGAGCACACCGTCGAGCAGCGCGCCGGCAACGGGCTGCTGCTGCCCAAGCAGTACGACTTCAGCCGGCTCCTGGCCACCTCGGCCACGAAGGTCGCCACGCTGCTCTCCCTGCTGCAGCAGCCCGGCGCGTACACCCCCGACTACGACACCCAGGTCAGCGACATCCTCGCCTTCCTCGCCGGCACGTACGTGTCACCCGACGGCGTCGAGGTCCACACGTACCCGGGTGAGGGCGCCGCCGTGCAGGTCTGGATCCTCGGCGCGTCCGGCGGCTCCAGCGCGACCGTCGCCGGGGAGAAGGGACTCAGGTTCGCCGCCAGTTACCACCACAGCCCGAGCACCGTCATCGACGCGGTCGACGCGTACCGGGCCGCGTTCAAGCCGTCCGAGGACCTGGCCGCGCCGTACATCTCGGTGTCCGCGGACGTGGTCGTCGGCGACACCGACGAGCAGGCGGCCGAGCTCGCCGCCGGCTACGGCCTGTGGGTGCGCAGCATCCGCGCGGGCTCCGGCGCGATCCCGTTCCCCACCCCGCAGGAGGCGGCCGCGCACGAGTGGACCGCCGAGGACCGCGACCTCGTCCGGGACCGCATCGACACGCAGCTGGTCGGGTCGCCGCAGACGGTCGCGGACAAGCTCGAACAGCTGCGGGACGCGACCGGCGCACATGAGCTGGCCGTCACCACCATCACCCACGACCACGCCGACCGGGTGCGCTCCTACCAGCTGCTGGCACAGGAATGGACCCGCCGCGGCCACTGGACCCCGGGTCGTGCGGAAAATCAGCAGGTCTGATCGTGGCCGGCGCGTAGCCTGGGCGCGTCGAGATGGTGCGGGTTGAGGTGGTGAGCAGGTGTCACGGAGAGATCCAGCTGAGAAGAAGATGCTGAGCTACACCCGCGATCGACGTAACGACTACGGCGAGAACGACAAGAGCTCCCGCAAGAACATCCGGCGCAACAAGCGCACACCCAACCGCTCCGACCGGCACCGCGAGCGTCAGGTACTTGCCGCGGCCACCGGTCCTGTCGTGGCCGTCGAGGTCGCTGAGCGGGCGGAGCTCAGGTTGCTCGCCAAGAAGTCCATGTGGATGACGAAGCGGTGGAGAAAGTGGCGGGACGCTCCGCTGGCTGAGACCGTGGAGTACAAGCTGCGCCGCCGGGCCCGCACCGGCATGGTGGACCCGGCTGTGGTCGAGGCCCGCATCGAGCGCATCCACCGGCGCCTCCCGTAGGGGGCGCGTGCACGCGAGGTCAACGCACCCAGAAGTCGTCCGGGAGCGCCTCGATGTCCGAGGCGGACTGTTCGATGTAGCCCGCGACCGGCAGCAGCGCGATCGCGGCCCCGTCCCCGGCCTCAGCCATCGCACGCATGACGGCGACCTGCCGCCGGGCGCGCTGCACGACCGCGGCGCCGAAGCTGTGGCGGTCGCCGTCGTAGCCGTACGCGTCGAGCAGGAGATGCAGGCGGCGGGACCGGTCCGTGCTGTCGTGGAAGCCCAGCCCTGCCGCCACGCCCGGCGAGCACAGCGGCACCCACCACAGCGCCGCGAGCGCCAGATCGAACTCCCGTGTCGACGGGCCGGCGGTGTCCCAGTCGAAGAAACCGACCAGCCGGTCGCCGTCCAGGACAGCCGCGTTGTACGGCGCGGCGTCCTGGTGACCGATGACCAGACCGGGCTCCATCATCCGCCCTGTCCCAGCGAACCACCGCTCATCCGCCGGTGGCACGAAGTCGGCCGTCACGTCGTGGACGCGTCGCAGCCACTGGCCGACCTGGCTGAGCATGACGTCGGTGAACGCCCACGCCGGCCACGGGAACCGGCCGCCGGCCGTCTCCCCGGGCAGGTACGTGAGCATCTCGCGACCCTGGTCGTCGAAGCCGAGCGCCCTGGGCGCGCCGTCGAAGCCGGCATGCTCCAGGTGCCGCAGCAGCGCGTGCACCGTCGGCGTCCACGGCGAGGCCTGCTTGTGCACGACATCGCCGATCCGCACGGCACCGACGGTGTTGCCGCCCGACAGGGTCTCCTCGCTCATGAGTGGTGTATAGCCGCCGCCGAGTGATGACGACACTCGATTTCCGTAGTCGCTGGCGCCAATCCGACACACGAGCGCCGCTCAGCCGACCGGCGGGCCGGGACGCTTGACAGGAGTCCGCGTGGTGCCGTGATGATGGCGGCGTGAAAGCCGTGATCATCACCGTTGTGCTCGTCGTCATCGCCGTGGTCGTCGCCGTGGTCGTCGCCGTGGTCGTCGGCCGGCTGTTGCGGCGGCGGCGCGCGAAGGCCGGTGGGGCCACCGGAGCCGTCGGAGCCATTCGGGGCGAGCTGGTGGTTACGGGCGTGCGGGAGCAGTGGCGTACCGGCGACGCCAACGACGACAAACGCAACCGGGAGTACGACGTGCGGCTGACGGTCGACGCCACCATCGCCGGGCCGGGGCTCGACGGCGACCGGCGCCGTTACGACGTCACGCTCGTCAACCGGGACGCGCCCAAGGTGGTGCCGGGTGCCCGCTTCGCGTGTGACGTGCTGCCGGCCGATCCGCCAGTGGTCCGGGTGTACGTGCGGCCCGGCGCCCCAGCCGAACGCTTCGAGAACGCCCGCCCGGTCACCGCCTGAGCGCCGTGATTCGCTGCCCCTTCGGCGGGGTGGCGCCGTCACGCGGGGCGGGTCGCCTTGCCGTCCAGCCACAGCATGTCGCTGTCGTCGCGGTGGGTGCCGCCGGTGCCGACGTGCTTGCCCGGGATCGTCGGGCCGTGCTTGATGACGTGCACGAGGGCCATGGCGTGGCCGCGGCCGAGGTCGAAGTCCGCCTTCAACCAGTCGACGATCGCGCCGGCCTTGACCGCCGGACCGTCGAGGCCGCGCTCGGTGGCGAGGGCGAGCAACTCCCGCGGGGTCTTGCCGGTCTTGGTCTCGATGTTGTCGAGGTACGCCTGGAACGACATGTCCGATCCTCCCGTCTCCGGCACGCTCACCGTGCCGCTCACTGACGCGTCGAACGGCTGAGCCGCGCTTCGACAGCAGGGCCGAAGATTTTTTCAGGGAAGCGGGTCGCCCTGCCGGACCAGGCCGCTCTGGTACGCCAACACCACCAGCTGTGCACGGTCACGCACGTTGAGTTTCGTCATCGCGCGGTTGACATGGGTCTTCGCCGTGAGGGGCGACACATACAGCCGCTCGGCGATGTCGTCGTTGGACAAGCCGTGCGCGACGAGGACGAGGATCTCGCGTTCCCGCTCGGTCAGCAGGTCCAACGCCGGCAGAACCCCCTCGGCGCCGGGCCGCAGGCTGGTCAGGAAGCGGCTGACGAGCCCGCGGGTGGCCCGCGGCGAGAGCAGCGACTCGCCGCCCGCCACGACCCGGATCGCGTGCAGCAGGTCGGCGGGGGCGACGCCCTTGCCGAGGAAGCCGCTGGCACCCGCCTGCAGCGCCAGGACCACGTTGTCGTCGGTCTCGAACGTGGTGAGCACGAGAATCCGCACGCCGGCGAGGTTGTCGTCGGCGCCGATGCGGCGGGTCGCCTCGAGGCCGTCCATGCGGGGCATGCGGATGTCCATGAGGACGACGTCAGCGCGGGCGGTGCGGGCCAGGTCGACCGCCTCGCGCCCGTCGCCGGCCTCCGCGACCACCTCGAAGTCCGGCTCCGAGTCGATGATCATCTTGAAGCCGGCGCGGATCAACGCCTGGTCGTCGGCAAGCAGCACGCGGATCGTCATACCGGCCTCGCGGGAAGCCGGTGTACCAGTGCCTGCTGGTCGGCGTCCGGCACGCGGATCGTCATGCCGGCCTCGCTGGGGGCCGGTGGTTCAGTGCTTGGTGGTCGGCGTGCGGCATGCGGTTGGTCATGCTTGCCCTGCGGGGACGTCATGCCGGCCTCGCCGGGAATCGGTGGTTCAGTGCCTGGCGGTCGGTGAGCGGCGCGCGGTTGGTCATGCTTGCCCTGTGGAGGCGCCATGCCAGCCTCGCCGGGAGTCGGTGATTCAGCGCCTGGCGGTCGGTGAGCGGCACGCCGATGGTCATGCCGGCCCCGCGGGGAGCCGCACGAGTGGGTCGGCCGGCAGCACCGCGTGCACCCGGAACACGTGCGGGTCGACCGGGCACGCGGTCACGCTGCCGCCGGCGGCGGTGGCCCGCTCCCGCATGCCGAGCAGCCCATAGCCGGAACCGGAGCCGGTCGCCGCGGCCGGCCGCATCCGGTTGCAGATCTCGAGTTCGATGTCGCCGGACGTGTACGAGATGTCCAGCCGCGCGGAGCCGTCGCCATAACGGTGGGCGTTGGTCAGGGCTTCCTGCACGATGCGGTATGCCGCGAGGTCCACCATCGCCGGCAGGTCCCGCGGCTCGCCCACCTGCCGGTGCTGCACCGGGAACCCGGTGGTCTCCAGCGTGGCGAGGAGCTCCGGCAGCCGGGCCAGGCCCGGGGTCGGCTCGGTGCTCTCGTGCTCGTCGGTGCTGCGCAGCACCCCGACCACCGACTGGATCTCCTTGAGCACGGTGTCGGACGCCTCGCGGATGTGCTCCAGGACCGGGCCGACCTGATCGGGGCGGCGCTGCAGGACGTGCGCGGCGGCGCCCGCCTGCACGCTGATGACCGCGATGTGGTGCGCGACCACGTCGTGTAGCTCCCTGGCGATGCGCAGCCGCTCGTCCATGACGCGGCGCCGCGCCTCGTCCTCCCTGGTCCGCTCGGCCCGGTGGGCGCGCTCCTCGACCTCGGCGACATAGGCGCGGTGAGTGCGGGCGGCGTCGCCGACCGCCGCCGCCATGAAGATCCACGCGAAGACGCCGAGGGTCTCGCCGCGCCACCAGTCCCCGGCGGCGACGATCAGGCCCGTCAGATACACGGCTGAGGACGCGCTGAGCGCGCAGATCCAGCTCTTGCGCCGGTCGGTGTGTGCGGCGATCGAAAACGTGGTGACCCCCAGCGCCACGATCAGCCCGGGGTTGCTGACGCCCTGCAGGACCGCGCCGACGGTGGCGGCGGTGGCGATACCGAGCGCGGCGAAGGGACGGATCCGGCGGATCAGCACAGCGACGAACGCGACGCTCGCCACGAGCACGTCGCCGGTGGTGGCCCGGGCGTCGGCGGCGGCGCGCAGCACGGCGAGCGCCAGCACGAGCGCGAGCAGCATGTCCAGCAGCAACGGCTTGGCCGCCGCTCGTCTCCACACTCGCAGGAGTGCGGTGTCGCTGCTGTCCATCATCTTTGCACCGTACGCGGGCGGCGGGGCTTGGGGCGTCGTCTGCCGGTAGTATCCGGCGCCGCCGCGGATACCACGGACATGGTACGGCGGTGTCTACGCCTGGACGACGCTTTCCAGCGCGTGCACCGGGACCGTGGGGGCATGGCAACCTACCTGTATCGGCTCGGGAAGCTGAGCTTCCGTCGGCGGAAGCTGGTCCTCGCGCTGTGGCTGGCGCTGATCGCGGTGCTCGGCGTCGGCGCGGCCACGCTGTCGGGGCCGACCGCCGGCAGTTTCTCCATTCCGGGCACCCAGGCGCAGGAGGCCCAGGACCTGCTCACCGAGCGCTTCCCGCAGGCCGGCGCCGGCGGCGCCCAGGCCAGGGTCGTCTTCGCCGCGCCATCGGGGCAGCAGCTCACCGACCCGGGCAACGCCGCCGCCATCGAGCGGACGGTCACCGCGCTGCGCGCCGGCGGGCAGGTCGCCAACGTCACCGACCCGCTGCGGGGCACCGTCAATGAGGCCGGCACCGTCGCCTACGCGCAGGTGACCTACAGAGTGGATCCGATCGCCCTGACCGACGCCGACCGCGATGCGCTGCTCGCCGCGGCAACCGCCGGCCGAGACGCGGGCCTGACCGTCGAGATCGGCGGCGACGCCCTGCAGGCACCGGCGGAGCAGGGCATCGGCGAGGTCATCGGCCTGCTCATCGCCGCGCTGGTGCTGATCGTCACTCTCGGGTCGCTGGTGTCGGCGGGCCTGCCGCTGCTGACCGCGCTGCTCGGCGTCGGCGCCGCCATGGCCGGCATCCAGATCGTGACCGGCTTCGTGGACCTCAGCAGCACCACGCCGACCCTGGCGCTGATGCTCGGCATCGCCGTCGCCATCGACTACGCGCTGTTCATCGTGTCGCGCTACCGGCACGAGATCGCGGCCGGCCGCTCCGACGTGGAGGCGGCCGGGCGGGCCGTGGGGACCGCCGGGTCCGCGGTCACGTTCGCGGGGCTGACGGTGATCATCGCCCTCGCCGCGCTCACGGTCGTCAACATCCCGATGCTGACCCAGATGGGGCTCGCCGCCGCCGGTGCCGTCGTCGTCGCGGTCCTGATCGCCCTCACCCTCCTGCCGGCGCTGCTCGGGTTCGCGGGGCGCCGCGTCACCGGCGGACGCGCGGTCAAGCACGGCGCCGAGGGCACGGCGGTCAAGCACGGCGCCGAGGGCGCGGCGGTCAAGCACGGCGCCAAGAGCACGATGGGGCGCCGCTGGGCGCTGCTGGTCACCCGCCGCCCGGTGCTGACCCTGGTCATCACGATCCTCGGCCTGGGGCTCGTCGCGATACCTACCCTCGACATGCGCCTCGGCCTGCCCGGCGACAACATGGCCGGGCCGCAGACGACCCAGCGCAAGGCGTATGACCTGCTCACCGAGGGCTTCGGTCCCGGCTTCAACGGGCCGCTGCTGGTCGTCGTCGACGCCGCCGGCAGTTCCGACCCGCAGGGTGCCGCGGCCGGGGCGGCCGGGCGCATCACGGCGCTGCCCGGGGTCGTCGCCGTCAGCCCGCCGGCGTTCAACCCCGCCGGTGACACCGCGATCCTGCAGGTGGTCCCGGCCACCGCGCCGGACAGCGGGCAGACCACCGACCTCGTGCACGCCATCCGGGCGCTGCCGGCCGCGGACGGTGCGGCGCTGTCGGTCACCGGCACCACCGCCGTCAACATCGACGTGTCGGCGAAGATGGGTTCGGCGCTCGGGCCGTATCTCGCGGTGATCGTGGTCCTCGCGTTCCTGCTGCTGATGCTGCTGTTCCGCTCGGTCCTGGTGCCGTTGAAGGCGATCGGCGGGTTCCTGCTCAGCGTCGCGGCCACGTTCGGCGCCGTCGTCGCGGTGTTCCAGTGGGGCTGGCTCGCCGACCTCCTCGGCGTCGAGCAGACCGGGCCGATCGTCAGCCTGCTGCCGGTCATACTCATCGGCATCGTGTTCGGCCTCGCGATGGACTATGAAGTGTTCCTGGTCAGCCGGATGCGGGAGGAGCACGTGCACGGCGCCGCACCGGAGCAGGCGGTGGTGAACGGATTCAGCCACGGGGCCAGGGTCGTCACCGCCGCCGCGATCATCATGATCAGCGTGTTCTCCGGGTTCATCCTGTCGCCGGAGGCGATCATCAAGTCGATCGGGTTCGCGCTCGCCGCGGCGATTCTCTTCGACGCGTTCGTGGTGCGGATGACGCTGGTGCCGGCCGTGATGATGCTGCTCGGCCGGCGCGCGTGGGCGTTGCCGCGCTGGCTCGACCGGCTGCTGCCCGACATCGACGTCGAGGGTGAGCAGTTGCGGGCCGAGGAGCCCGAAGCGCCCGCCGGTGAGCTGGTCAGTGCTGGAACTGGCGCTCGATGAGCTCGATGAGCGCCGCGTGGGTCTGCTGATCCGCGGCGGCGACGAGGCCGCCGGCCCCGGTGTGCAGCGGCTGCCCGCGCAGCCCGGTCACCACGCATCCGGCGGCCTCGCACAGCGCGATCCCGGGCGTGAAGTGCACGCTGCCGTGCAGGTCGCCGTCGGTCACGTAGGCCGCCCGGCGGCCCGCCGCGACCCACGCGACGGCAAGGGTGGTGGACACGACCCGCGGCCGGAACCGCTCGCCGAAGCCCGGATCGGCGAGCAGCCGCGCCGGGTGGAACGCCGGACCGTTGGGGAACGGCGGGTCGAGGTTCACGTCGACGAGCGTCGACTGGGCGGTCGGTGTGAGCACCGTGTCCGTCCCGCGGCTGCGCACGTGGGCGGGGCCGTCGGCGGTCCAGAACACCTCCCGGGCGAACGGGTCGGCCGACACGGCCACGGCGGTGCCCGCGGGCGTGCGCAGCGCCACGTTCACGGCGACGAGCATGGCTCCGGCGGCGTAGTTGAGGGTGCCGCACAGCGGGTCGACGAGCCACGTGCGGTCCCCGCCGCCGCTGCGGCCGCTCTCCTCCCCGTGGACGGCATCATCCGGACGGGCGGCCCGCAGCACGTCGAGGATCGCCCGTTCCGCCTCGATGTCGGCGACGGTCGCGAAGTCGCCGCCGCCCTTCGCGTAGCGGTCCAGCTGGGTGCCGAAATGGGAACGGACCACCGCCGCGCCCGCTTCGGCGGCGGCGATGGCCAGTTCGAGGTCGTCGATCGTCACCGTCAGACGATAGCCGGGGCCGGCGCGGGCTCCGCGACGATCGGCGTCCGGTCCCGCAGCCGCACGGCGACGCCGGCCGCGCACAGCACGGTCACCGCGAGAATCCCCGCCGCCAGCAGCGTCCGGGAGTCCGGCTCGGCGACGGGCTGCCCGCGCAGCGCCTGCCAGGTCAGCAGGGCGATCAGGCCGGCGTACCCGAGAGCCGCGGCCCGCACCAGGCCGCGCCGGGCGCGCTGCGAGCCGAGCACCCCGGTCGGCCAGCGGCGGGCGGCACCGGCCAGCAGCAGCGCGAGCAGCGGCAGCGCCTGCAGGGCGTGGATGCCGACGAAGTGCGGGACGCGCAGGTCGCCGCCGGTCGTCGACCAGCCGGTGACCGGCATCGCCGGGCCGCCGTCGGCGACGCCGACGCTGTGCGCGCCGATCATGCCGACCGTCTCGCCCCTGTCCAGGGCGGCGTCCTGCGCCTTGGTCGGCGTGGTCATGAGGAACGCGACCAGCATCCCGGCCAGCGACAGCGCGAACCCCAGCCGGGCGGCGGACTTGAGCACCGGGTCACCGCCGCGCTGGACGGCGACGACGACCGCGACGACGAGGCTCGCCGTCCACAGCACCACGACCATGTTGCCCATCAGCGACCACACGGCCTCGTCGAACGGGGTGCTGTTGTTGAAGTGGCTGGGTTCGCCGCGGACCGCCTGCAGCACGATCAGGCACATCTCGGCGGTCGAGGCCACCGCGACCACGGTGCCCGCCCACCACCCGGTCCGCCGGGCCCGCCGGGCCGCGCGCAGCAGCCAGGCGAGGGTCACGGCGTACACCCCCATCGAAACAGCGAACTTGAACGGTTTGAGCCATGCGGGGCTGCCGACCACGAGCCGGTCATCGACGGCGATGCCGGCCACGGCGACGATGGTGAGCAGGCCCATTGCCGCCGCGAACCACAGCAGCGGGCGGTGCCAACGGAGGGGCTGCGGACCGGTCATGGTGGACTCCACGGTCGAGGGCTGATGATGCGCCCAGAGTCCCAATCTGGGGGTGCCCGGCACATTGCCGCCGCCCCCCGAATCCGGCGTCCCGTCATCCCCCGGCGCGGGGGTGTGGCTGTCCCTACCCTCCGATCAGGTGAGCGTGCTCGCGACGAACGCGAACGCGGCCGGGACGACGGTGCTCCAGTAGCCGAAGTTGTGCCGTCCGCCGGTGTACCCGCCCGCGGCCGGCGCTTCGGGCAGGCCGCGGTGCAGGGCGCGGACGTCGCGGTACAGCGGGTCGTCGCGGCCGCACCACAGGCCGACCGGGGTGCCGCGGAGCCGGTCCGCGCCGGTGAAGACGGCGTCACCGGGCGCGACAGCGGGGGAGAAGGCGGCGACCCCGCGGGCGAAGCCGGGGAACGTCTCGGCGAGCAGCAGCGCGCCGGCACCGCCCATCGACCAGCCCCACACAGCGATCCGTGCGGTGTCGAAGCCCCGCTCGGCGCACCACCGCGGGAGTTCCTCGTGGACCATGCGTTGTGGGTCGTCGGCGCCGGCGGGCCGCCAGGCGAGGCGGTCGCCGGTCGCGCCCGCGAGGACGAACGGCGCCGCGCCGGCGTCGACGGCCGCGGTCAGGTGCCGGCCGAGGCCGAGGGCGGGGAAGTCGCGGGCGGTCTTGGAGCCGCCGTGCAGGATCAGGCAGACGGGCAGCCCCCGGCCGTCGCCGTGACCGGCGGGCACGCACGTGTACACCTCGACGGTCCGGCCCCGGGCATCGGACCGGCGTTGTTCGAGGCGTTCGTCGCCGAGCGCCGCGTCCGGCACCACCAGGTCCGGGTCGCCTGTCTGCGTGCCGCCGATCACTGCCGCCGTGGCGATGCCGGCGGCACCGGTGAGCACAAGCCGTCGCCGCATCCAGCCACCCCGTGGTTGTCGTGGCGCCCGCTGCGGCCGCCCCCACTGGCTAACGACGCTCAGGTCTCCAGGCGGTGGCGCAGGACCGCGCCGAGCACGTCCAGGGCCTCGTGGACCGCCGGGCCGTACCCGCGCCGCCACGCCTCTGGTCCGGTCTCGCTCGCCGCGCGCCGGCGGGCGTCGGCGAGCCGTTCGGCGTCGACCGGGCCGAGTCGCATGGCGGGGCGGGTCAGCGCGTCCAGGACCGACGCACTGACGATGTCGTGGACGTGCGTGGTCCGGTCCCGGTTGGCGAACACGATCCGGCCGCCGTCCTGCGACACCCAGACGCACCACGCCGGCTGGTCGAACAGCGCCGGCAGTTCACCGGCCGGGTCGAGCGTCTCCGCGTCGAACAGCCGCATCCGGCTGCCGTACCCGCGTGGCCCGACCGCGAGGACCTGCCCCCGGTCCGGCAGCGCCGTCACGTGGGTGAGCCAGCCGATGCTCGGGCCGGTCGCCTCCGGGATCAGTCGGCGCCCGTCGACCTGCCAGCGGGTGAGCCGATCGTCGTCGCTGGTGACGAGCCGGTCCGGGCCGAGGAACACGGCCTCCTGGACCGGTCTGGTGTCGTCGGTCCACGCCACCGCCTGCAGGTTCGGGGCGAGCACCGCGATGCTGCGGGACCCGTGCACGGCGAGCCGGCCGCTGCCCGGATCGACGGCAAGAGGCCGGCAGCTCGACCAGCGTGGTGGCGGCAGGTGCAGCGCCGGGATCCGCCGGACCGTCAGGGGGCGGCCGGCGCCGACGAGCAGTTCGCTGCCGTCGACGGTGGTGACGAACCCGTCGCCGGCGGGGACCAGCGGCCGGAGGTTCATCCCGTTGCCGACCCGTTCGCAGCGCTGCTCGGCGGTCAACGTCCGGTGGCCGTCGGCGGTCAGCTCGTACAGGTGGTAGCGGTAGTGATCCTCGGCCACGACGACGTCGCCGAGGTCCAGCAGCGCGCCTTCCCGCAGCTGGACGGGCCACTGGGTGAGCGGCTCGCCGCCCGGGAGCGAGAAGCGCCGCACCGCGTCCAGCCGCCACATGCCGTCGCTGGCGGCCAGGACGATGCTGCGGCCGTCGGGGGCGAACGCCGCGGCGTTCAGGTCGGGCAGGGTGGTGATGGGCGTCGCCGTCGCCGTCAGCTCCCGCTCGGCCTGTTCGATCGCGTCCGGGTCGGTGCGGGCGAACCGCGCGAACAGTGCCCGCCCCGCCGCGTCGCCGGGGCGCCAGTCGTCGATCCGGCGCACGGTCGTGACCGCGGAGCGCACCGGCAGGTCTGTGGTGAGCCGCCACAGGCGCTCCCAGTCGCCGGTCGCGGCGAAGTGGCCGGCCAGGACCTCGACCTCGTCGTCGGCGAGGCCGGTCGCCTCGTTCTTGCGGACCAGGATCCCGGGGAGGTCCAGGTCCCCGTCCGCGGTGAGCGCCTCGCGCAGCATCACGCGGACCGCCGGGGTGGCGGCCTGGTACCCCTCGGCGATGAGCGCGCCGCCGGGGTCGCTGTGGTGGACCTGCTCGAACTGGCCGGTCAGCAGGTGGAACACGACCCGCTCGACGGGGTCGTCGGGCGCCATCCCGTGCTCGATGCACAGCTGCGCCATGCGGGCCCGGGTGGACGCCGGCGACGTCGGTGAGACGGCCCACTCGCAGATGATGCGGTCGAAGCCGGGCCGCCACCGGCGCAGCGCCTCGAACGCCTCCGGGCGCGGCTCCCGCAACCACTGCATCCACACCGCGTGGATCGCCTCGCGGTCCCCGGCGTCACCGGCGGCGAGCAGCAGTCGCCACGCCCGCCGGGCGAGCGATCCACTGTCCGGGCCGGCCGCCGCCTTGCGCGCGAGCCGGGCCGCGCGCCAGGCACTCATCACATTGGCCACTGTAGATCAGTGGTAGAAGCCGACGATGCCCTTGCGCTCGGCGGCGGCGTCCGCGGTCCAGGCGGCGATGGCGCGGACCTCGTCGGTCGTGCCGGCCCGCAGCGGTTCGGCGGCGGCGGCGACCTCGTCCGCCGTCCAGTACCCGATGGCGGGGAAGTCGTCCGGCGACGGGAAGTCGACCGGTGCGCCGCGGAAGATGAGGTCCGACATGGTGATCCCGGCGCCGGTGGCCTTCAGCGCCGGGTCGACGGTGCTGTCCAGGTAGGACGACGGGCACGGGTAGAAGTGCTCGTTGTTCAGGAACCGGCCGGAGAACTCGACCATGTACTTGAAGCCGTAGCCGTACAGGTGGCCGGGCAGCGTCTTGTCGCCGCCCATGACGAGGTGCTCGATCGCGGTGAAGACGGACGGTGCGCCGCGGTCGTTGGAGCAGTCGAGGTCGTCGTTGAGCCGGGCGATGTCGGTGCGGAACCTGCCGCAGATCACCCGTCGCATCTGGTTGTCGCCGCTGCCGCACAGCGCGCTGAGTTTGTCGATGTCGACCCGATAGGCCATCACCCCGTACCCCATGGACGTATCCCTTTCGTCGCCGTCGATGTGATGCCGCGGTCGACCGTATACCCCGCCGGGCAGGGGGCTTCGCGCGGCAACGCGGCGACGACCGAGGACGCCTGCACCGCCCGTACCAGCCTTGACACATTCAACTGGGAAGCTATTGTGCTAGTAATCTAGTTGAAGTGAGGTGGCGGTGATCGAGTTCCATCTGGACACCCGCTCGGGGGTCTCGCCGTACATGCAGCTGATCCAGCAGGTGCGCCAGGCGATGCGCCTCGGCGTGCTCGTCGAGGGCGACCGCCTGCCGACCGTGAAGGAGGTCGTGGCCGGCGTCGCGATCAACCCGAACACGGTGCTCAAGGCCTACCGCGAGCTGGAATACGAGGGCCTCGTGCAGGCCCGCCCCGGGATCGGCACGTTCGTGACCCGGACCCTGAGCGCCGACACCCTCGCCGCGCACGAGCCGCTGCGCCGGGACCTGCGCCGCTGGCTCACCGACGCCCGGACCGCGGGGCTGGACGAGGAGAGCATCGAGGCGCTGTTCGTCAGCACCTTCCGCGAGCCGGTCGGCGACCGGGCATGACGAACGTGCTGGAGGCCAAGGGCCTCACCAAGTACTACGGGCGCCGCAAGGCGCTCACCGACTGCACCATCACCATCCCGACCGGTCGCGTCGTCGGCCTCGTGGGACCCAACGGCGCCGGCAAGTCGACCCTGCTCCAGCTCGCCTGCGGCCTGCTGAGCCCCACGTCCGGCACGATCGAGGTCCTCGGCGGCCGGCCGAACTCCGGGCCCGCGCAGGTCGCCAAGGTCGGGTTCGTCGCGCAGGACACGCCGACGTACGCCGGGCTGACCGTCGCCGAACACCTCACGTTCGGCGCCCGCCTCAACCCCGGCTGGGACGCCGGCACCGCCGAACGCCGCATCGCCACGCTCGGCCTCGACCCCGAGCAGCGCGCCGGGAAGCTCTCCGGCGGCCAGCGCGCCCAGCTGGCCCTGACCCTTGCCGTGGCGAAGCGCCCCGAGCTGCTCATCCTCGACGAGCCGGTGGCCAGCCTCGACCCCTTGGCCAGGCGCGAGTTCCTGCAGAGCCTGATGGAGTTCACCGTCGAGCACGAGGCGAGCGTCATCCTCTCCTCGCACCTCGTCGCCGACCTCGAACGGGTCTGCGACTACCTGATCGTGCTCGCCGCCGGCCGGGTCCAGGTCGCCGGCGAGGTCGACGAGCTCGTCGACACCCACCACCGGCTCACCGGCGCCCGCTGCGACCCCGCCACGCTGCCCGTCGGGCAGCAGCTCGTCTACGCGGGGCACACCACGAAGCAGTCGACCCTCGTCGTGCGCAGCACCGCCCCCATCGACGACCCGGCGTGGATCGTCGAGCCGCTCAGCCTCGAGGACGTCGTCCTCGCGTACATGACCGACGCCGCCGGCCGCACCCGAGTCCTGGAGCCGCAACGATGACCTGGATGGCATGGCGACAGTTCCGCGGCCAGTTCCGGCCCCTCGCGGGCGTGGTCGCGGCGGTGGTGGTGCTGCTCGCGGCGACCGCCGCGCACATCGTGAACGTCCGCGACGCCAGCGGCACCCCGGACCTGTTCCTCTCCGACCTCAAACAGGGTTACGAGGGGAAGGTGTACCAGCTGGGCAGCGCCGTGCTGTTCGCGCTGCCGGTCATCGTCGGCGTGTTCTGGGGCGCGCCGATGGTCGCCCGCGAGCTGGAGACCGGCACGCACCGCCTGGCGTGGAACCAGAGCATCACCCGCACCCGCTGGCTCGCCGTCAGGTACGGCACCGTCGCGCTCGCCACCGCCGTCATCGCGACCGTGGCCAGCGTCGCCTACGGCTGGTGGGCCTCGCCGATCGACGCCGCTGCGCTGGACCGGCTGGCGCCGTACAACTTCGGTGCCCGCGGGCTCGTGCCGGTCGGTTACGCGCTGTTCGCGCTCGCCGTCGGCACCGCCGCGGGCATGCTGCTGCGCCGCACCGTCCCGGCGATGGCGGTCACCGTGGCGGTGCTCGCCGCGGTCCAGCTCGTGCTGCCGTTCGGGCTGCGGCAGCACCTCGTCCCGCCGGTGCACACGACCGTCGCCCTCGACATGGACAACCTTTCCGAGCTCGGGATCAGACCGGACGCCTCGATCTCCATCACCGGCGACGTCACCATCCCCGGCGCCTGGGTCCTGTCGAACGACACCGTCAAGCCCGACGGCACGGCCTTCACCCGCCTGGACGACCCGACCCCCTGCCTGCGGGAGAACGACAGCATGCGGGCCTGCGAGGCCGCCATCGAGGCGCAGCACCTGCAACAGGCGGTGGTGTACCAGCCACTGAGCCACTTCTGGCCGCTGCAACTGGTGGAGACGGGCCTGTTGCTCGCCGCCGCCTTCCTGCTGACCCTGCTGTCGTTCTGGTGGATCCGGCACCGGGTCACCTGAGAGCACCGGGTCATCTGAAGGCACCGGGTCACCTGAAGACGCAGCACGGGGGACGCGCGGCGCCGCCGGGGACGGGCATGACCCCGGCGACTCCGCTCGTCATAGCTTGACACCAACCATGGAATGCTGGGGGGCATGACGGCCTTCCTGGACGCGGTCCGGCGCGAGTCCGAGGAGCTGGCAGCGTGGGTCGACGGCCTGCCGGTCGAAGGCCCCGACGTGCCGTTCCCGGACGCCGACGACCTGCCCGACGCGCTGCTGGACCTCTCGGTGCCGCACGACGACGTCAACGACATCGTCGCCGCCCACCGCTCGGCGCCGGAGCTGGCGGGGCTGCGGGACCGGTGCGCGTGGGAGGTCCTGTCCGGCCTCGGCCCCGTGTACGACGGCAACGCCCGCCTGCGACCGCTGCCGCCGTCGTTCGGCGCCGCGGGCCGGCTCCTGGCCGTGTTCGTCGCGGTGGCGGTGGCGCCGCACACCGTGCGTCACAACTCCGCCCTCGGCATCGCACCGGCGGTCACCTACCGGTCGCTGGCCGACGTCGGCCGGCAGGTCGCGAAGCACCGCCGCCGCTACGGCGTGGCCGGTGTCCTGACGCCGTACTGGCTCGGCAACGCGCTGCGCGGCCAGCTGTTCGAGCTCGGCCGGCTGCAGTTCCAGCGGGCCGTCCTCGACACCCGCACCGGCGCCGCCGCGGGACACCCCGGCAGGCTGTGCCTGGACCTGCACATCCCGGACTTCCGTGGGCCCCTCACCCCGTCGGCGTGCGACCGGTCGATCGACGCCGCGCACGCGTTCTTCGCCACACATTTCCCCGCCGAGAAGCCCGCCGTGGCGACCTGCCACTCGTGGCTGCTCGACCGGCACCTGGCCGCGCGGCTCCCACCGGGCTCGAACATCACGGCCTTCCAGCGTCGCTTCACCTCCGCGTACGACGCGGAAACCCCAACGGACGCGGACCTTCTCGACTTCGTCTTCGACGACCCGACCCTGCCACTGGACCAGCTCCCGCGCGACACGACCCTGCGCCGGGTCGTCCTGGACCATCTGAGCGCCGGCGGTCACTGGTACGAGGGCAATGGCTGGTTCGCCTGGTAGCGGCGTATACGGTTGACGCGTGATGGCAGAGCAACCGGCGCGGCGGGCACCGCAGGCACACACCGGGCGGGTGGTGCGCACCGAGCGCCTCACCCCGAACATGCACCGGGTGGTGCTCGGCGGCGAGGGCCTCGCCAGGTTCGACGCCGGACAGTACACCGACCACTACGTGAAGTTGATGTTCCCGCCGCCCGGGGTCGTCTACCCGCGGCCGTTCGACCTCGCCGCGATCCGGGACGCCCTGCCGCGCGAGCAGTGGCCGGTGACCCGCACGTACACGGTGCGCGCGTGGGATCCGGTCGACCGCGAGGTCACCCTGGACTTCGTCATCCACGGCGACACCGGCCTCGCCGCGCAGTGGGCGATCGCGGCCCAGCCCGGCGACGAGGTCTCCTTCGGCGGGCCCGGCGGCAAGTACGCACCCGACCCGGCCGCCGGCTGGCACCTCCTCGCCGGCGACGAGAGCGCCCTGCCGGCGATCGCGGCGGCCATGGAGCGCCTCCCCGAGGGCGCGACGGCCGAGGCGTTCGTCGAGGTCGCCGACGCCCGCGAGGAGCAGAAGATCCCGGGCGTCACCTGGCTGCGCCGCGGCGACCGGCCCTACGGCGCGGCCCTCGTCGAGGCGGTCACCGCCGTCACGTGGCACGGCGACAACGTGCAGGCCTTCGTCCACGGCGAGGCCGGGTTCGTCAAGGAGCTGCGCCGGCACCTGCGCCTGGACCGCGGCGTCCCCCTCGACCGGCTGTCCATCTCCGGCTACTGGCGCCTCGGCCACGACGAGGACGGCTGGCAGGCCTCCAAGCGGGACTGGAACACGCAGGTCGAGGCGGAGCAGGAAACGCTGTCCTGAGCTTGCGCGGCGTCACCGGCGGGGCTGACGCCGTGTACATCCTCGACGATCCCGGCCTGTCCGCCCGTGCCCGCCGATTCGTGCCGCGTCATCGACCGCTCCGTGGACCAGCGCACCTGGGAACACGCCGACGAAGGCAACCGGACCGTCTACGCCGCCCTGGGCCACGAAACGGTACCTGCCGACTGGTGCTACCTCTGCACCACCACGATCGCGGCCGGCTACCGCTGCCTACCCCCGATGTGACGACCGGTGCGGCGTCGTTCACCACGGGTGATGGCGCTGGACGTGGCGGCGTGCGGCCTCGAGAATGGTGGGGTAGCGCCTACCGGGGGGAGGCGGCACGTGCCACGACCGTATTTCTCTTTGGACGCACCGGATTCCGGGTCTTCTGCATCGCCTGGTTCGATCGATTGGGATGCGCGGTTCGCGGCGTCGCAGGCTGCGTGGTCGCGTCGGCGTGAGGAGCGTTCGCGGGTGCGGGCGGAGTTCGGTGCGGCTCGCGCGCACGGGCTGGCGGCCCGTCATGCGACGAAGCTGACCCGGCTGCGAAATGCCCGGCTGCTGGCAGAGCTGGACGCCGAGCGCGAGCCGGCAGTCGCGGCCCGTCCCGCGGCGCGGGGTTCAGCCGCAGTCGCTGTGGGCCCTCAGGGTGGTGCAGCGCTGGCAGCGGAAGACGTAGACGCGCAGGTCGGGCTCGCCGCCGTGCGGGGTCAGGCCGTGCTCCCAGGCGTCGGCGGCCGAGGCCGGGTCGATGTCGCGGACGATCTCGTCGAAGAGGGCGTCCCCGGCACCGGGGCGAGCGGCGTCGAAGTCCCGGCGGGTCCACTCACCCAGGTAACACATCGGCAGGTCGTGGCAGCACAGCCAGCGCTCGCCCTGGAAGGTCGCGTAGCGGGGAGTGCGGGTCAGCTCGGCGCCGGCGTCGTCCTCCCAGCGGATCGCCCCGGCCTCGGTGACGTGGGTCTGCGCCCACCGGCCGGCCCGCAGGCAGGACACACACCCGCGCAGTGCGAGCGGCACGCCGAGCGTGAGGGATTCCGCGGCCGGCGGGGTCAGGGCGGCGTGCAGGGTGACCGGCGCGTCGCACCGGTGGCAGGTGTCCCGCCGGTTGGCGGCCCGCCCCTTGGTCCTGATCCGGGTCTGCCCACCGCAGGACCCGCAGGCGACCACGACGTCGTCGAGCGGCAGGCACACGCCGGCCCGGGCGCAGAGCACGCAGCGGTGGCCGTCGGTGACGCCCTCGGCGTGGCGGTGCTCGCCCAGGAACAACGGCACCGGCACGCCGAGGTCAGCGAACGTGGTCACGGCCACCGAGCATGCCAGCAGGGCATGCGGGATCGGTGCGCGGGCTCAGCGCACGGTGCGGAAGAACGTGCGGACGTCCTCGACGAACAGGTCCGGCACCTCAAGGGCGGCGAAGTGGCCGCCGCGGTCGTATTCGGCCCAGTGCGTGATGGTGTTCAGCGGCTCGGCAAACTGGCGGATCGCGACGTCCTCGGCGAAGTTGGCCACCCCGGTCGGCACCGTGGACGGCGTGGGCCAGTGCCGGGTGTGCATGGACTCGTAGTACAGCTGCGCCGAGGACGTGCCGGTGTTGGTCAGCCAGTAGAGGGTCGCGTGGGTGAGCACGTGATCGGCGTCGATCGAGCCGGCCGGGTGGGCCCAGTCGTGAAACTTCTCGCCGATCCACGCCAGCTGCCCCACGGGGGAGTCGGCCAGCCCGAAGCCGAGCGTGTGCGGGCGGCTCGCCTGAATCTGGAAGTAGCCGTTGCCATCGGCGAGGAACCGGTGCATCCGGTCGAGCCGGACCTGCTCGGCGTCGGTGAGGACGGTGCCCTCGGGCAGCTCGCCGAACGGGATGAAGCCGACCGTCGCCGCGTTGACGTGCACGCCGACCACGTGCCCAGGGTCGACCCGCCCGAGATCAGGGGCGATGAAGGCCCCGAAGTCGCCGCCCTGCGCGCCGTAGCGGTCGTAGCCGAGGCGAGCCATCAGCTCCGCATACGCGCCCGCGATGCGCCACGAGTCCCAACCAGCGCCGGCCGGCCCGGTGAAACCGAAGTTCGGATGCGACGGAATCACCAGATGAAACGCGTCGGCCGGGTCGGCGGGGTTGGTCAGCGGCTCGATGACCTGGAGAAACTCGGCAAACGAGCCAGGCCAGCCATGCGCAAGCACCAGTGGCAGCGCCCCTTCATGCGGCGACCGGACATGCACGAAGTGGATGTCCTGCCCGTCAATGCGGGTGGTGTACTGCGGATGCCGGTTGATCCGGTCTTCGACCTCGCGCCAGTCAAACTTCGTGGCCCACCGCTCGACAAGATCCTGGAGGTGCTCGACCGGCACGCCACGACTCCAGCCGGCGCCAGGCACCTGAGCGGGCCAGCGCACACCACCGAGCCGCCGGCGCAGGTCATCCAGCTCGGCCTGATCGACGTGCACTCGAAACGGCGTGATGTCGTTACCCATGACTCGGACTCCTCAGCGTCGGCTGCGGGCGTTCGCCCCTGCAACCGACGATGCCAGCAGATCCGGCCACCTTCCGTCCTCTTCAGCACCCCGCCGACAACCACTCACGAGGGGTGCGGCGCCGGTCCTCGTTGGGGTGCATGACGGCGATCGCGCCCGCGTCCGCCAGAGCCGTTTCACCGACGTCGACCTTGTCGCGGGCCACGTTTCGGCGGGGGCGGATCTTCTCGGGCGCCCTCCAGTTCCGGACGGTTCGACATCTCCAGATCGGCGGTGATCCTCGCGTTCAGCGCCTCTTGAGTCTCGGCCAACGTCCATGCCTTCTCCAGCTCCGCGATGGTTTTGCGCCGCTCCGCGTCGTCGCACTGCGCAGCGTGCTCGAGAACACGGTTCCGGCGCGCGGCCTTCTCGCGGTTCGTCACAAACCTGTCGATGCCGTCCATGAGCCGGCCGAACCGACCGATGGGCGACCTCGGCCCGTCAGCCGAAGGCATGCCAGCTTCGTGATCGATGCGGCGTGCTTTCCTGAGCCGCGCACGGAAGAACAGGCTCAAACCGCCAACGGTTCCCGTCCCGACGAGGCCGGTCGCCGCCGGATTGTCCCGTGCAAGATCAATAAGAATGCTGAGATCGAACATGACTACGCTCCCTGACGAGGTGGGAGCGCAGCCGCTAGATCGGCGCCAACTCCCGGAAAAGGACCATGAAAGGCAAGGTCTTCCGGGCAGGGTTGGGACCGCGGGTGCGGTGCTGATCGACGGTGTGCCTGTGCGTCACAGCTTCGAAGGTCTCGGCGTGGCGGACCCTCTGGATGCCAAGCAGCCGGCGCAGCAAGACGACGGCCATGCGCAGCACGCGACGGACCAGCGCTGTAGCGGAGCGGGCGCGGCGTGACCGGAACGGGCGCGAGTCCTTCGCGTGAAGCCAGGAAACGATTGAGGCAAGCGTCTTGGCCCGTGCGTCGACCTCGATCGGCTTCTGCCGACCCGACACGCCTAGATCAATTTCGGAAGCGGTCAACGGTATAAGGGGGGACCCATCCTGGCTCGGACAATGCAGAAGATCGCAACGAAGCTCGTGCGCGGCATCAAACTTCGGCGTGCGAACCCGAGGGGTGGCGTCGATGACCGCGATGGGTCCGAGTGTCGGGGCGGCGAGAGGCCCGACTTTGTGCTCCACGGCCAGTGATGCGAACTTGTGGGCCAGCCAGAACGCCAACGCCGACTTGCCCATCCGGGCGTCACCGATGATCGACTGCACCGGTCCTGAGGGCGCAATCTGGAGCTGTTGCGGCACCCAGGCCGGTGACTTGACGCGCGTCAGGGCGTCCAGTTGAGCCGCAACGGAAGCCGGGTGCCAAGACGACTCGGCCAGCTGAATGTCGGACAGAGCCTTCAGAGCCAAGTAGGTGCTCGACGACGTCGTGATCACGCGGGTGATGGCGGTGCAGGTCGACGGTGAGACGCCCGCAACGGCAGCGACATCCGACGTGCGGAAGCCACCACCCTCGGAGCGAGTCTCATCCATGCCGCTCATGGTAGCGACGCGGTACGACATTTCCGTGGCGCGCCAGTCACGGCCAGCAGGGCGACAGCTTGAGCAGCGCCTCGATGGCGGGTGTGAAAGATGCTTTTACATCTGCGGTTTTGTGTGGCAGTCTGAAAGAGACTTTTAGAGTTGGCGGAAGGCGTGGGTATGGGGCGGGAAGCACGACGGACGATCACTGAGCCGGAGGCGTTGCGGGCGCTTGCGCATCCGGTGCGGTACGAGTTGCTGAACCACCTCATCTCGACCGGCCCCGCGACCGCCTCGCAGTGCGCGCGGGCCGTCGGTGACACGCCGTCCAACTGCAGCTATCACCTGCGTGCCCTGGCCAAGGCGGGTCTCGTGGCGCCGGATGACTCGGCGGACGGGCGGGAGCGGCCCTGGCGGGCGCTGGTGACCGGGTTCTCGGTGCCGCCCGACGCCGATCCCGGCTCGCCGGACAGCGAACAGGTGGCCGTGATCGCGGCCCTCGCCATCCAGCGGGACCAGCGGCTGGTCCGCGGGTGGATGGCGCGCCGCGGTCAGGCCGCCGCGCAGTGGCGCGACGCCGACCACTACGGGCTGTACACGCTGCGGGTCACGCCCGACGAGCTGCGCGTGCTCGGCGACCAGATCGACGCGCTGGTCCGGCCGTACATCGCGGCGACCCGAGACGACGCGCCCGCAGGTGCGGAGCCTGTCCACCTCGGCTTCCACGGGTTCCCACTCACAGACGCAGGCAGCGACACGGAAGGGACGGCTCATGAAGAAGGGTCCGCTGGCGCATCGTGACTTCCGGCGGCTGTGGCTGGCCGGGCTCATCTCCGACAGTGGTGACTGGCTGCTGCTGGTCAGCCTGCCGATCCTGGTGTACCAGCTGACCGGCTCGCCGCTGCAGACGTCGTTCGCGTTCCTGGTCGAACTGGCGCCGGCGGTCCTGCTCGGTCCGGTCGCGGGGCACCTCGCTGACCGGTGGGACCGGCGCCGGATGCTGGTCGGCATCACGGTGATACAGGCGGTCGCCCTGCTGCCGCTGCTGCTCGTGCGGGACCGCGCCGACCTGCCGATCCTGTACGCCGTGATCGCCGTCGAGGCGGCCATGCTGACGCTGTTCGGCCCGGCGAAGAACGCGCTGCTGCCGACGCTGGTGCCGGCGGAGCAGCTGGTGTCGGCCAACTCGCTGGTCGGGCTGAACCAGAACCTGGGCCGGCTCGCCGGTGGCGCGGTCGGCGGGTTGCTGCTCGTGGTGAGCGGGCTGCCGCTGATCGTGGCGGTGGACCTGGTCACGTTCGTCGTCGCGGCGCTGCTGATCGCGGGCATCGCCACCGGAACCGGCGAGCGGGACCCGGACGGCGAAGCGCAGGGGCCGGGCGAGCGCAAGGGCGCCTTCGGCACCTGGCGGATCCGGGTCGGGCTGACGATCGCGGTCCTGGGCGGCTGCGCCCAGGGCATCTTCGTCGTGCTGTTCGTGGTGTGGGTGGCCCGTGAGCTCGGCGGCGGCGCCGCGGAGACCGGTCTGCTGCGGGGCGTCCAGGCGGTTGGTTCGATCGCGCTCGGCCTGCTGCTGGCCACCGCGCGGCGCACCCCGGGGCCGGCCACGCTCATCGCCGCGGGGTCCGGCGCGTTCGGGCTGATCCTGGTGGTGCTGTGGAACGGGCCGCTGCTGACCACGGCGCTGCCGGTCTACATCGGACTGTTCATCCTCGTCGGCGCGCCCGGGATCGCCATGCTCACCGGCCTGGTCAGCCTGCTGCAGCAGGAGACCACCGACCAGGTGCGGGGGAGGGTCTTCGGCGTCTTCGGCGCGATCTACGAAGGCAGCAGCGGCGTGGGCATGCTGGCGGCGGGTCTGCTCGCCGACCGGATCGGCATCATGCCCATGCTCGACCTCCAGGCGGCGCTGTACCTCGCCGCCGGCGCGATGGCGTTCCTGCTGCTCCGACAACCCAAGCCGGCGGCCGCTCCGTCCCGGGCCACGGCTCAGACCGCAACGCCCTCGGCCTGAGCGGCCGGCACGGCGTCCAGGGAGATGCCGAACGCGTCGCGATACACCGCAAGGATCTCCGCGTCGTCCAGGATGCGTTCGGTACGCCCAGCGCCGGTCGTCGTGATGAGCGTCCGGCCGCTGAGCGTGACCCGGCCGGTGCCGGTGAGGATCGAGCAGGTCAGCTTCCGGGTGAAGTTCGACTCCGGCGACGTGCGGTGCCACCAGCACAGCGGGGTGAAGTCGAGCAGCTCATACGGGCGTTGGTCCAGCAGATACTCCCAGGTGCCGTCGCCACGGACCGCAAGATCGGGCCCCTGCGGCAGCACCTCGTAGGCGCCGCCGGGGTCGGGCTGCGGGTCGGTGACGTCCAGCCGGAGCGGCAGGTGCGCGAACTTGCCGAACCCGACGTCGAGCAGATACGGCGCGTCGAGCTGCACCCGGACCGCCATGTGGTCCATCGGCACGCCGAACCGCCGGCCCGTCCACACCCGGCACGAGTGCAGGGTCACCTCGTAGCCCAGCGCGGTGAGCAGTGTCGCGAAGGCGCCGTTGAGCTCGTAGCAGAAGCCGCCGCGCCGCCGGTCGACGACCTTCGCGACGAGCGCGGCAGGCTTCAGCTCGATCTTCTCGCCCAGGTGGACGCTGAGGTTCTCGAACGGCACGGCGGTCAGGTGCGCGCGCTGCAGCACGCGCAGCGTCGCGAGGTCCGCGGCGGCGGGCCGGGGCACGCCGATCCGGTCGAGATAGGCGTCCACCCGCGCGTCGTCCATCCGCTCAGCCTATGTCGCCGCCGAGACCCTCAGGCGACCCTGATCCGCCACAGCGCCACGCCGGCCAGCGCGAACGCCGAGGCGAGGAACAGCAGCGACTCCAGCCACTGGAACCGCCAGTAGCTCCCGCCCGGGTGATAGGCCACGTCGACGTGCAGGTCCAGGGCCGCCACGCACTGCGCCATCACGTCGAACTGCCCGGACAGGCAGCCGTGGTACCGGTCCAGGTCCACCGTCCGGCCGTCGGCGGTCAGGAGCTTGCTGTTGGACACCACCCAGGCGTTCGGCGCGCTGAGGCCCTCGACGTCCGCCTGCGCGCCGAGGAAACTCAGGTTCCGGATGACGTCGGCGGTCATGGGCTGCGAGGCGTGCACCGGCGTGCCGAGGTGCGGCCGGACCACGGTCGGCACGGCGACCTGGACGGCGGCGAACAGCAGCGCGGTCAACGCCATCGCCGGCACCGTGCGCCGCAGCAGCAGCCCGATCAGGGCGCCGAGCACGACGGCGCAGCAGGTGTACGCGACCGGCGCGAGATTGCGCGTGCCGAACAGCAGTGCGGTGAAGCGGTCGGCGGCGACCGCGTCGTACGGGCTGGCGGCCCACGTCAGCAGCAGGCTGAACAGCCCGGTGACGGCAGCGGCGGCCGCGCACCCGACGGCGAGACGCACGACCAGCCAGCGGTGCCGGGACACGCTCTGGTTCCAGACCAGGCGGTGCGTGCCGGTCTCCAGTTCCCGGGCGACGAGCGGCGCGCCCCAGAACATGCCGAACAGCGCCGGCGTCACGAGCA
The DNA here is from genome assembly GCF_040676755.1 of Dactylosporangium sp. NPDC049525. NCBI lineage: Bacteria > Bacillati > Actinomycetota > Actinomycetes > Micromonosporales > Micromonosporaceae > Dactylosporangium > Dactylosporangium sp. NPDC049525. Next base: position 88,367 of record NZ_JBFAPO010000024.1, read on the forward strand.
GCAGCGCGTCGAGCAGGTACACCCGCCCCTGGAACCGGGACTGGAACTCGCGCAGCGCGGAGCCGGACGCGACCGCGTCGTGGTGCCCGGCGCGGATCTGCGTGCCGAGCAGCAGTAGATAGCCGGCGAGCACGGCGAGGGCCACGCCGGTCACCAGGAGCTGGGTGCGGACCTGCCGCCAGGCGAGCCACGTCATCGCGCACCGCCCGCGACGGCGCCACGGTGCAGGTACGCCAGGACCAGCTCCTCCAGCTGGACGGGCGTGGCGCCGGACCCGGCCGGCAGCGGGCCCCGCACGACCGCGCCGTGCACGACGTCGGCGCCCGGCGGTGGGGCCGGCGCGCGGTGGTGGGCGTCCAGCAGCGCGGTGACGTCCCCGGCGAGCTGGACCCGCCCGCCGGCGAGCACGACCAGGTGGTCGCAGACCCGCTCGACGTCCGACAGCAGGTGCGAGGACAGCACCGCGGTCGCGCCGAGCTCGGTCACCGACTCGATCAGCGTGCGCAGGAACCCCTCGCGGGCCAAGGGATCCAGGGCCGCCACCGGTTCGTCGAGGATGAGCAGCTCGGGGCGTTTCGCGGCGGCGACGGTCAGCGCCAGCTGGGCGCGCTGCCCGCCGGAGAGCCGGCCCGCGCGCTGCCGCGGGTCCAGGCCCAGCGCCGTGACCCGGCGCGCGGCGAACGCGGCGTCCCAGCCGGGGTTGAGGCGGGCGCCGAGCCGCAGGTGGTCCGCGACGTTCAGCGCGGCGTACACGGGCGTGTCCTGGGCGACGAACCCGACCCGGGCCAGCCGCGTCCCGGGCCGGGCGCCGAGCACCGACACGGTGCCCGACGTCGGCGCGATCAGGCCGCAGGCGAGCTGCAGCAGCGTCGACTTGCCGGCGCCGTTGGGCCCGACGAGCCCGACGACCCGTCCGGGTGGGATCCGCAGGGTGCAGTCGGCGAGCGCGACCCGCCGCCCGTAGCGTCTGGTGAGGCCCTCGGTGGCGAGGGCCGGTGTGGTGCCGGAGGTGAGCATGCGCCCATCGTCGGCAGCCCGCCCGTCGCGCACATCGGTCCGGAGACGGGCCGCCGCGACCGTACTTTTGACCGGTCCGGGCCGATCATGGCGCTCGTACCCTGGTGAGGTGAGACTCGTCGGGAACATCGGGCTCGCCGTCGCGCTCGCCGCGGTGGTGGCCGGCACCGCGGTCGCGATCGCGGCCAGCTGGGGCGGCGCCTACTTCCTGCCGGGCGCGGCGGCCGGGATCCTCACCGGCGCGGCCGCCCTGCTGCGGCACCGGGGTGGCCGGCTGCGGGCGGCGGTGGCGGGGCTCGCCGTCGCCGCGGCCGCGGTGGTGGCCGCGCACGTGGCGGGGCTGCCCGCCGAGCCGGGACCGGCGACCGCGCTCGCCCTCGCCGTCCTCGTCGGGTCCGTGACGCGGGTCGCGCCGGTGCGCACGGTCGCCGCGGTCGCCGCGGCCGGCCTGGCGGTGGTCGCCGTGGGCGCGTTCACCCACCCCGGCTGGTCCGGCGCGTTCGCCGTCACCGTGTTCGGCGCGCTCGCGTGGGCCGGTGGCGTGCTCACCGGCGGGGCGCTGCGGCTGCTCGACGCGCGCCGGCTGGCGGCGGTGGCGGCGGTCCGCCGCGACGAGCGGCTCACCATCGCCCGGGAGCTGCACGACGTCGTCGCCCACCACGTCACCGGCATCGTCGTGCAGGCGCAGGCGGCGCAGCTGGTCGCCCGCAAGGACCCGGCGAAGGCGGGGGAGTCGTTCGCCGGGATCGAGGCCGCCGGCGCCGAGGCCCTCGCCGCGGTCCGCCGGGTCGTCGGGCTGCTGCGCGACGAGGAGAGTGCGGACCCCGGTGCCTGGGGGGTCGCGGCCGGACCGGAGCGGATCGCCGACCTCGTCAGCCGGTTCGAGCGGGTGGGCCCGGCCGTACACCTGCAGCTGCCGCCGCACGAGGACCAGTGGCCTGCCGAGGTGACCGGCGCGGTCCACCGTGTTGTGCAGGAGTCGCTGACCAACGTGGCCCGCCATGCCACGCACGCCAGCAACGTCACCGTCGCACTGTCCGAAGTGGACCGGACGGTGACGTTCCGAGTCGCCGACGACGGCGCCGGCGGCCCGCCCGGCGTCCACAGTGGATATGGGATCGTCGGCATGCGCGAGCGGGTCGAGGCGCTCGGCGGCACGCTGTCCGCGGGGCCGCGCCCCGGCGGTGGCTGGCAGGTCGATGGCACGCTGCCGCTGCCCGGACCGGGCCCGGTGGCGGGATGACGATCCGGGTGCTCATCGCCGACGACCAGGCGATGGTCCGCGGCGGGCTGCGGCTCATCCTCGAGGACCAGCCGGACATCACCGTGGTCGCCGAGGCCGCCGACGGGGTCACCGCCCTCGACCTGGCCCGCCGGCTGCGGCCCGACGTGTCCCTTGTGGACATCCGGATGCCCGGCGCCGACGGCCTGGAGGTGACCCGGGCGCTCGCCGGCCCCGGCGTCGCGGACCCGTTGCGCGTCATCGTGGTCACCACGTTCGACCTCGACGAGTACGTCTACGGTGCGCTGCGCGGCGGCGCCGTCGGGTTCCTGCTCAAGGACGCCGGGCCGGCGCTGCTCGTCGAGGCGGTCCGCGCCGCGCACGCCGGCGACGCGCTCATCTCCCCATCGGTGACGGTGCGGCTGCTGCGCCGCATGGCGGTGCCGGCGTCGTCGCCGGGAAACGCGGGCAGGGCCGCGAAGCCGCTGACGGACCGGGAGACGGAGGTGGTCCGCGAGATCGCCCGCGGGCGCACCAACCTGGAGGTCGCCGCCGAGCTGTTCATCTCGCTGAGCACCGTCAAGAGCCACGTGTCGGGCATCCAGACCAAGCTCGGCCTGCGCAACCGCGTCGAGATCGCCGCCTGGGCCTGGGAACACGGCGTCGTCACCGGCCCCACCTGAGCGGGGCCAGTGCAGACGAGGGATCAGGCGACCGTCACCGGATGCGCGACGACCGCGTCGAAGAGGTAGCCGAGGGTGTTGAACGGGGTCATGTCCGGCTGGCTCGCGCCCGTCACGTCGACCGCCCGGGCCCGCAGCGTGTAGGCACCGGGGCCGGCCGGCCGCCACCGGTAGCTCCACTGCTGCCATGCGCCGCCGCGCCGGCCGGTCGCCGTCGCCGGGTGCCAGGACGTGCCGCCGTCGGTGCTGACCTCGACCCGCCGGATCGGGCCGTTGCCGGACCACGACCGGCCGTGCAGCACGTGGGTCCGGCCGCCGGTGACGGTCGCCTGCCACGGCAGCTCGAACGCGCTCTTCACCACCTGCCGGCTGAGCAGCTCCCCGTCGGCCGGGTAGCCGGGGCCGAAGTACCGGTAGAACTGGGTGTTCCACGGCGAGAACAGCGGACCGGTGGACACCTCGATGCGGCCCAGCCACTTGATGGCCGAGATGCCGATCCAGCCGGGGACCACGACCCGCACCGGGTAGCCGTGGTCGGGCGGGAGCGGCTCGCCGTTCATCTCGTACGCCAGGAGCACGTCGCGCATCGCCTTGGCGACCGGCAGCGGGCGGCGCACCCGGCCGAGGTTGACGCCGCCGGTGACCCACTCGTCGTCGAGGCCCTCGGGGAGCACGTCGACGGCGTCGGGGCGGATCCCGGCGCGGTGCAACACCGTGGACAGCCGTACCCCGCGCCAGCGGGCGACGCCGACCGCGCCGAGCTTCCACGCGGTGCCGCTGACGGTCTGGCCCTGCTGGGTGGTGAAGAAGCTGCGGCCGTTGCCGGTGCACTCGATCGCGGCGTCGTAGCTGACGCTCGGCAGCCGGCGCAGGTCCCGCAGCGACAGCTCGACCGGCCCGTGCCGCAGCCCGCTGCCGAACAGCTGCAGGCGCCACGCCTGCGCGTCGATGGTGGGGGTGCTGGTGTGGTTGCGCACGAAGAACCGGTCGGCGGGCGTGTAGTACCCCTGCCCCGCCATCGCCTCCCACCGCGTCTCGGCGTTGGTGCCGAACGTGTAGAACAGCTCCGGCGGCAGCGGCTTGCGGATCGGCCCGGCAGGCTCGGCCGGCTCGGCGTGCGCCGGCGCCGAGCCGACGAACGGCGCGGCCGCGGCCACACCGGCGGCGGCACCGAGGCGCAGCAGGTGCCGTCGGGACAGGCCGCGCGCGTCGGCCTCGCCCGCCAGCCACTGCCGCGTCCGCAGCGCGTCGTATTCGTGCTCTGTCTGGTCGGTCGACATGCCTATAAAGTCTATCGATTTACCAGGGAATAGCAAGCACCGGCAGGGAAGCCCGACGGTAGGATCTGCGGGCGTGTCGACGGTGCGGCGGGCTGAGGCGTTCATCGTGCTGGCCGCCGTCCGCGACGTCGAAGGGTTCGAGCTCGACCTGGCCGCGCGCACCCTGGCGGCCGGCTGGGGCGGCGACGTCCCGCAGCTGCTCGAGGCGACCGCCGGCATCATGGCGCTGCGCGCCGCCGCGGACGGGACCGACCCGGCACTGCTCGCCGGCCGCTACCCGCAGCTGGGCTACCTGCTGGCCGTCGAGCGCGCGCTGGCCGGCCACGGCGTCGCCGTCCTGTGCCGGGAGCTGGACCGGCCGGAGCTCGACCTGCGCGGCCGGCTCGTGCTCGACCTGCCCCGCGCGGTCGGCGCGCATCCGGCGACGTGGTGCTTCGCCATCGAGTGGGGCAGCGACCGCGGCTGGTCGACGGTGATCGAGCCGGCCGGCAACGCGCTCCCGCCGGGCGGCCAGCGGAGCTGGCACTGGTTCGACGGGCTGCTGCCCGCGCCGGACGCGGTCGCCGACCGGGTCGTCCGGCACCTCGACGGTGACCTGACCCTGCCCGGCCGGCGGCCCTGGCGGTGTCACGGGACGCAGCTGCTCGCCGCGCTCGGCGAATACCCGGCGCCCGCGGCGGTCCCGGACGTGCCGACCGTGTGCCGCTCGGATCCGGGGTGGCGGCCGGAGGCGTTCCGGCGGCGGCTGCTGTGCTACGAGCCGCCGCCGGTGCCTTCGGTCGGTGCTGAGGTGCACCTGCCCGGCCTGCCAGGTGACCGGCGGCGGGTCGTCGCGGTGGTGCCGGGGCGCCCCGGCGACGTGGACCTGTTCCTGGTGCGGCTCGCCGGGCAGGACTTCCTGGTCAGCTGGGACGACGTCTGGCCGCACCTGTCGACCGGGTAGCTACAGCCGCTGCCAGAGGGCGGGCACGTTCGGCGGCTCCCAGCCGGGCTGCGCGGTGTGGCCCTGCAGGCAGCGGTATGCCACACCCCCGTAGGTGACCTGCGCACCCGCGGCGTAGGTCTGCCCCGCGGCCCAGGTCCCACCCGGCGTGCTCGGTGGCGTCGTCGGCGGTGTGGTCGGCGGCGTCGTCGGCGGTACCCCCGGCACGTCGAGCACGACGTCGAACGTTGCCTCCCGCCCTCCGCCGGCGGAGCGGACCGTCATCAGCAGGCGTGGGTCGTAGAGGCTGTCGGTGGCGTTGCGCGGCTCGCCCGGGAAGTACAGCTGCGTGGTGAGGATCGGCCGGCCGGGTGCCTGGACCTTCACGTGCAGGTGCCGGGTCCGCCCCGGGTAGAGGCCCGGCACGATCGTGGTGAGGGTGTACGCCCCCTGGCTGGTGGTGTACTGGTGCCCGCGCAGCCGGAACCCCGCATTGTCATACGCGCCGGCGTTGTCCGCCTGCCAGAAGTCGAGCAGGGCACCGGCGATCGGCTGGCACGACGTACCGAAGACATAGCCGGAAACGGTGAGCCTGGTGCCGGGCAGGCCGGTCGCGATCGCGGTCCGCTGCGGCGAGTTCGGCTTGAAGTAGGGGCCTTCGATCTGTGGCGGGGTCTCGTCGTCGCCGTCGTCGCACATCGGCGTCGGCTCGAGGTCGGTGCTGGCGGTGTCCCGGGCGAGCGCCGGGACCCCCGCGAGCAGGATCGGCAGCGGCGCCGCGACGAGCGCGGCGCGTAGCAGCTGCTTGCGGGTCAGGGCGGGTCCACCGGTGCGGGTCTCGTCCGTGGTGTCGTGCGGATCGTTGCGCTGGCCTGTCATTGCCGGCTCCTCGGTCGCTGGTCGGCCCGGTCGTGCCGGGCCCGACCGACAGTAGGCAATCCGATCGGCAGCGGTCGATGGACGCAACGCCGGAGTCGTGGTGCATTCGCCGACGGCGGTCGGTGAGGATTGGCCGCTCTGACAACGTTGACATCCCTCGATTGTTGGACTTCTATGGTTGTTGTCGAAAATTGTTCGATCTGGCCTTCTCGCGATCGTTCCGCCAGACATCGAGGGAGAACGCTCTCATGCACCATGCCCCGCGCGGACGAAGACTCCGCAGCATCGCCGTCCTGGCCGCGGCCTCGCTCGCCGCGACCTTGACCTACATCGCGGTGGCAGTGCCCGCCAGCGCCGCGACCACGACTGTCAACATCAACGGCGGGATCGTCGGGCGCACGTTCGACGGTGTCGGCGCGATCAGTGGCGGCGGCGGCAACTCGCGGCTGCTGATCGACTATCCGGAGCCGCAGCGCTCGCAGATCCTGGACTACCTGTTCAAGCCGAACTACGGCGCCGCGGTGCAGCTGTTGAAGCTGGAGATCGGCGGCGACGCGAACTCCACCGATGGTTCCGAGCCGTCGCACCAGCACGTGCGCGGCGACGTGAACTGCAACGTCGGCTACGAGTTCTGGCTCGGTGAGCAGGCCGTCGCCCGCAACCCCAACATCAAGCTGGTGGCGTTGCCGTGGGCGGCGCCGGGTTGGATCGGTGGCGGCAACTTCTGGTCCCAGGACATGATCGACTACGACATCTCGTGGTTGAACTGTGCCAAGGGCCACGGCCTGACCATCAACTACCTCGGTGGCTGGAACGAGCGCGGCCATGACAGCGGCTGGTACAAGAACCTGCGCACCGCGCTCAACAACGCCGGGTATCAAGGCGTGCAGATCGTCGGTGACGACAGCGGCTGGGGCATGGCCGACGAGTTCGGCGACACCACGTTGAAGAACGCCGTCGGGGTGCTGGGCAACCACTACGTGTGCGGCTACCTGTCCCAGGCCGACTCGTGCAGTACCACGACCAACGCCCGTAACAGCGGTAAGCCGTTGTGGGCCAGTGAGTTTGGGTCGCAGGACGACAACGCCGGTGTGGTGCCCTACATCCGCACCGTCAACCGCGGCTACCTCGACGCGGAGCTCAGCGGCTTCATGAACTGGCCGTTGATCGCCGCGATCACCCCGAACCTGCCCTACTCGACGGTCGGTCTCATGGATGCGGGCTCGCCGTGGTCGGGGTCCTACCGGGTGGGCAGGAACCTGTGGGCGAACGCGCACTACGGCCAGTTCACCGCACCCGGCTGGAAGTACCTGAACAGCTCCGCGAGCGGCTACCTGGGCGGGAACCGCGCGAACGGCAGCTACGTGTCGCTGAAGTCGACGAACAACAGCGACTACTCCACCATCTACGAGACCAGCGGCACCACGTCGACGCAGACGGTCAACGTCACGGTGTCCGGCGGGCTGAGCACCGGCACGGTCCGCGTGTGGTCGACGGACATGGGCTCGTCGAACCCGGCCGACTACTTCGTCCGGCAGGCCGACATCAACCCGGTCAACGGCTCCTACAGCCTCACCATGCAGCCGAACCGGATCTACACCCTGACCACCACGAACGGCCAGGCCAAGGGCACCGCCGCCAGCCCCGCGAGCAATGGGCTGAACCTGCCGTACACCGACAACTTCGAGTCCTACGCGACCCGCAAGTCGCCGAAGTACTTCCAGGACATGCAGGGCTCCTACGAGACCCGCGCCTGCGCCGCCGGCCGCACCGGCATCTGCCTGCAACAGGTCGCACCGGTCCGGCCGATCAACTGGCAGGACGACAGCGACGCGTTCACCCTCGTCGGCGACCCGAACTGGAGCAACTACACCGTCAGCCTGGACGTCAACCTGCAGCAGGCCGGCACGGTCACGCTGCTCGGCCGGGCCAACATCCAGAAGCGGCCGCAGCGCAACCAGGCCGCCTACCAGCTACGGATCAGCAACACCGGCGCGTGGTCGATCTCGAAGAACACCAGCGGCGGCATCCTGTCGACGCTCGCGTCCGGCACCCGCTCGTCGCTGGGTCTCAACACCTGGCACAACATCAAGCTCGGCTTCTCCGGCAACCAGATCACCGCCACCGCCGACGGGGTCACCCTCGGCACCGCCAACGACCGTTCGTTCGTCACCGGCCAGGTCGGGGTCGGCGTGGTGGGGTACCAGACCAACCAGTTCGACAACCTGAGCGTCACCGCGAACCCGGCCGGTGACCTCGGCGGCATCCTCAAGGGCGCTGAGTCAGGCCTCTGCGTCGACGTCCCCGGCTACAGCACCACCAACGGCACCGCCGTCACCCTGTGGAACTGCAACGGCGGCAGCAACCAGAGCTGGACGCTGACCCCGGCGAAGCAGCTGAAGTACGGCGGCAAGTGCCTCGACGTGAACGCGGGCGGCACCGCCGACGGGACGGTCGTGCAGATCTACGACTGCAACGGCTCCGCCGCGCAGCAGTGGAACGTCAGCGCGGACGGCGCGGTCGTCAACGTGGGCTCCGGCAAGTGCCTCGACGCGACCGGCCACGGCACCGTCAACGGCACCGGCGTCGTCATCTGGGGCTGCAACGGCGGCTCGAACCAGAAGTGGGCCCGCGCCGGCATCGACGGCATCCTCAAGGGCACCGAGTCCGGCAAGTGCGTGGACGTGCCGGGCAACAACACCGGCAACGGCAGCCGGCCCGCCCTGTGGGACTGCAACAACGGCAACAACCAGGCATGGACGTCCACCGACAACAACGCCTTGAAGGTCTTCGACTCGAAGTGCCTCGAGGCCGCCGGCGGGGCCACCGCCGACAACACCCCGATCCAGATCTACGACTGCAACGGCTCCGCCGCGCAGCAGTGGCAGGTCCGCGGCGACGGCGCCGTCATCAACGTCGGCTCCGGCAAGTGCCTCGACGTCATCGGGCACGGCACCGCGAACAACACCCAGTTCGTCATCTGGCCCTGCAACGGCGCCGCCAACCAGAAGTTCACCCGCAGCTAGCTTCGTCCGTTCCCTGAACTGAGAACGATGGCCCGCCCCGAGTGCGGGGGCGGGCCATCGTGGTGTCAGTTGCCGAGGGTGACGTGGAAGAGCTTTTCGTTGCTGTTGTTGGGGATGCTGTCCTTGTCGCCGGTGGTGCTGGTGGTGAGCCACAGCCCGCCGTCCGGCGCCGGTTCGACGGTGCGGAGCCGGCCGTAGGTGCCGTTGAAGTACGCCTGCACGTTCGTCAGCGACGTGCCGGTGATGACGGCGCGGTAGAGGCGGGTGCCGCGTTCGCAGGCGATGTAGAGCACGTCGCGGACGATGGCGATGCCGGAGCAGGAGCCGTCGGCGGTGGGATAGGTGTGTTTGGGGGCGATGTAGCCGGCGGTGCCGCAGGTGCCGCTGGTGCCTTCGCAGGCGGGCCAGCCGTAGTTGCCGCCCTTGGTGATGAGGTTCGTCTCGTCCATGACGGAGTTGCCGAACTCCTGTTCCCAGAGCCGGCCCTGGGAGTCGAAGGCGAGGCCTTGCGGATTGCGGTGCCCGTAGCTCCACACATAGTTGCCGTACGGGTTGTCGGAGGGGACGGTGCCGTCGGTGTTGAGGCGCAGGATCTTGCCGTTGAGGCTGTTGAGGTTCTGGGCGTTGTCACCGTTCTGCGCGTCGCCGGTGCTCGCGTAGAGCTTTCCGTCGGGGCCGAACCGCAGCCGTCCACCGTCGTGGAACTTGTTCCGCAGGATCCCGCTGAGCAGGATCTGTTCGCTGCCGGTGTTCAGCACGCCGTTCTCGTACTTGATCCGCACGATCCGGTTGTCCGACGGTGACGTGTGCATGATGTACAGCCAGTGGTCGCTGGCGTAGTTCGCGGAGATGGCCAGGCCGAGCAGGCCGCCCTCACCGTCGGTGTTCTGCACGTTCGGGACCGTGCCGATCGTGGTCTTCGCGCCGCTGGTGGGGTTGAGCAGCACGATGTCGTGGGCGTCGCGGCGGGTGTACAGGATGTTCCCGTCCGGCAGCGTGGCCAGGCCCCACGGGATGTCGGTGTCGGTGCCGATCTGCGTCACGGTGCACACGGAGCTGCCGCAGGCGGCGCCGGTGGTGACGGTGGCCGTGTTGCTGCGTGCGGAGACGTTGCCTTGGGCGTCGCGGGCGACGACCTGGTAGGCGTAGGCCCGGTTCGCAGCCAGCGCACTGTCGATGAACGTCGTGGCGGGGGTGGTGGTCGCGGTCCCGGTGATCGTGCCGACCTTCACGTTGTCGCGGTAGATGTCATACGCCCGGACCTGAATGTTGTCCGTCGCCGCGGTCCACCGCAGCGTGACCGTCGTGCCCGACGCCGACCCGGTCAGCCCCGTGGGGGTGGTCGGGGGTGTGGTGTCGGCCTGGCACTGCGGTGGGGTGATCGGCACCGTCGTGCTGGCCTGGGACACGTTGCCGGCGGCGTCGCGGGCGTTGACGTACAGGCCCCAGGTGACGCCGGCGACCACGGTCAGGTCGGTGGACAGGCCGGTGACGGACTTCATCAGCTGCCCGTCGTGGAACACGTCGTAGAACGCCACCCCCACGTTGTCGGTGGACGCGTTCCACGAGAACGTCACCGCGTCACAGGTGAGGTTGCTGACGCGCGGGTTGCCGGGGACCGTCGGCGGCTGGGTGTCACCGGCGGTGGTGGTCCACCGCTGGTTGCTCTGCCCGTTGCACGTCCACAACCCGACCAGGGTGCTGTTCGCGGTGCCCGCGCCGGTCACGTCCAGGCACAACCCGGACTGGACACCGGTGATCGTGCCGTCGGCGTTGATCCGCCACTTCTGGTTCTGACCGCCGTGGCACGTGTAGATCTGCACCACCGCCGGGGCGGTCGTGTCGTTGCCCGCGACGTCCAGGCACTTCGGGGAGTCGTACACCCGCAGCTCACCCGCGGCCGTGAACGTCCACGCCTGATTCGCCTGACCGTTGCAGTCGTAGATGTTCACCCCGGTCTTGTCTGTCTGTGACTGGCCGATCACATCCAGGCAGCGGCCCGACGCCACGCTTTTGATCGGTGAGCCGGTCGCGGCGCCCGCCGGGGCGAGCACCGCCACCGTGACGGCGGCGACCATGCCCGCCGCGGCGACGCCGCCGACCAGCAGGCGGGGCCATCTGGGCAGTCTCGACACTCGCATCGTTGCCTCCAGGACCATTGCTTTGCGCGCAAAGTGCGACAAGTCCGATCGAAGAGGAAAGATAGGCGAGCGTCAACGCGGGGGACGCCCGCGAGAAACATTTAAGGCACACTTCAGGCGCGCCTCAGGCGGCACTCGCCACACCGTGCGTGGGGCTTACGTGGACCCAGGTGGGCGCCAGCCGATACGGTCACACATATGACCACCTACTCGGGACCTGCAACGCTGATCCTCGCCAACGGGGCACGGGTCACCGGCATGGCTTCGCTCGGCACCAACAACCGCGGCAACCTCAACGGCTGGAGCGGCACGTTTCGCCCCAACGAGGTCAACGCGGAGGTCCGCAACGCGACCGACGGGCTGCAGCTGGAACTGCCGTATGAGCAGATCGGCACGGTTGCCGTCACCAACGTGCGGCGCCTGCTCGCGACCCAGGTGCTGATGTCCCTGGCCGGCAGCGGCCCAGCGCCCTTCTGACCGACCCAGGCGGCGTGGAGCCCGGCGGCGACGCCGGGCGGGCTCCACGGTCGCCGATCATTTTCCGACAGGTCGGTTCGCCAGGGCGCTGTCCGCAACGGACCTGCATGACCGTTTCCGGTCAGACCGCGGGCGCCGGGATCCCGCGCATCAGGTCGTTGAACCGCCTGGTCACGCCGATCTCGTCCGGACGTTGCGTGTCACGGCGCGCGACCGCCCGCTGCACCAGGACCTCGACCTCGTCGGTGGCCAGCACCGCCATGGTCTCCTCCAGGTACTCCTGCAGCGGCATCGCCCTGGGGTCGGTCAGGTTCACCGCCATGAGGTGCGTCTGCGTGTAGGGCGGCGCGACCTCCAGCACCGCCACCGAGGTGTCCTGCAGCCGGTACCGCAGCGCCAGGGTGTAGGAGTGCAGGGCGGCCTTCGTCGCGGAGTACAACGTCGAGGAGGCCAGCGGCGCGTAGCCGAGCATCGAGCTGACGTTGATGATCGTCGCCGCCGGCAGCGCCCGCAGGTGGGTGATGAACGCCGAGTTCAGCCGGATCGGGCCGAGCAGGTTGGTGGCGACGATCGCGGTCAGCTGCTCGTCGTCGATCGGCTCGCCCGGGTCGTCGTCGAACATGATGCCGGCGTTGTTGACCACGACGTTGAGATCCGGGTGCTCGGCGATCAGCCGGGGGACGACGGTCGCGATCTCGGCCGGGTCGGACACGTCGAGCCGCACGCACCGCAGGCCCGGGTTGGCCGCGACGACCTCCTCCAGGGCCTCGAGGCGGCGCCCGGCGATGATCACCGTGTTGCCACGGCGGTGCAGCTCCTCGGCCAGGCCGCGACCGATGCCGCTGCCACCGCCGGTGATCAGGACGGTGTTGCCGGTGAGCTTGATGCGTCTCCGTTCGCTCGGGCCGTCGCGTACTGGCGGCGCACGTAGGCCTCGAAGGTGGTGGGCGGGCGGCGCAGCAGCCAGGTCAGGACGTTCGAGTTGCCCACGAAGTCGTGGCTGCTGTACCGGGCGGTGATGGAGCGCAGCACGCGCAGCTGATGGGTGAACCGGCGCGGGTCGCCGTCGCCGACCCACGCCTTGAGGTAGGTGTCGGCGTCGATCTGCCGGACCTCGACGGGCTTGTCGAGGACCCGCGAGAGGATCGCGCCGAGCTCGTGCGCGGTGTACCGGCCGGGCCCGACGAGCTCATACGTGGCGCCGTGGTGCCGCGCACCCTCGGCGAGGACGGTGTGGGCCACGTCGGTGACGTCGTCGAGATCCACCATGGACTGCCGCCGCTCCAGCGACCAGGACAGCTCGAACACCCCCCGCGCGAAGACCGGCCGGAGCTTCAGCGGCAGCATGTAGTTGGCCGGCTGCAGGATGGTGAACTCCAGGCCGGAGGACAGCAGGTGCTCCTCGACGTCGCGTTTGATCTCGTGCTGGACGAGGTCGGTGGTGATGGCGTGCAGCACCGAGCTGAACACGAAGTGCTGGACGCCCTCGGCGCGGGCCGCGTCGATGACCGCGAGGCCCATCTCCCGTTCCCGCGGGTGCAGGGTCGGCCCGATGTGGTAGACCTGCTGCGCGCCGCGCATGGCCCTGGCCGCGACCGCGGGGTCGCTGACGTCGCCCACGAGCACGTCCGGCACGCCGAGGGCGCGCAGCCGCTCGGCCGAGGCCGCCGATCGCACGCACGCACGGACCGGCAGTTTCGCCGCGATCAGCTTGGGGATCAGCAGCCGCCCCTGGTTGCCGTTGGCGGCGGTGACCACGATCATGTGGTTCCCTTCGGGGTGCGTCTAGCGGGTGCGGGTGCCACCGATCCACACGCCGCGGATGTCGCGGGTCGCGGCGATGTCGCGGGTCGGGTCGCCACCGACCAGGAGCAGGTCGGCCCGGCGGCCGGGGGCGATGACGCCGCGGTCGGGCAGGCGGAACGTGTCGGCGGCGGCGGAGGTGGCGCCGCGCAGCGCCTCGGCCGGGGTGAGGCCGGCATCCACCAGGCGCCGCAGCTCCTCGTGGATCGACTCGCCGTGCGGGACCTGGAACGGTGCCTTGGGGTTGTCGTTGCAGTCGGTGCCGGCGAGCACGACCATGCCCGCCTTCCGGAAGGTCGCCACGGTCGCGGTGGCATGGTCGTACCGCATCCGCATCCCGGGGATCACGGTGCCCAGCACCCGCATGATCAGCTTGCCGCCGATGGTGTGCACGACACCGTCCATCATGGTCAACGTCGGCACGATGACGGTGGGATGCTGCGCCAGGAGCGCCTCGAACGCGGCGTCCAGCTCGCTGGTCAGCGCCGCGTGGGTGACGACGTCGACGCCGGCCCGGACCGCGGTGGTGAGCGTGTCGGCGCTGACCACGTGCGCGATGCTCAGCAGGCCGGCGGCCCGGGCCGCCTCGACCACGGCGGCGACGGTTTCCGGGCTCAGCGCCTTGGTACCCGGAATCTTCGGATCCTCGACCGCGATCTTGATGTAGTCGGAGCCCTGTGCGACCCGGTCGGCCACGAACCGGGTCGCGTCCTGCGGCCCGGACACGGTGCTGGACGGCCCGAAGCCCATGTGCTTGACGAAGTGCGAGCCGGGCGCGTTGGCGAGGTTGCCGGCGATGCGGACCGTCGGCAGCCCCGGCAGGCCCTTGAGCTTGCCGGGGATGCCGGCATCCCAGCAGCCCATGTCGAGCATCGTGGTGACGCCCCAGGTGGCGGCCGCCTCCAGGTGGGCGACCTCGGTGACGTGCACGTGCGTGTCGATGAGGCCGGGCAGCAGCGCCGCGCCTTCTCCGTCGACCGGGTCTTCTGCGGACCCGGCGGCCGAGATCGTGTCGCCGTCGATGACGACCGTCGTCGGTTCGCCGAGCCGGTCGCCGTCGAACACCCGCACGTTCGTGAGCGCGGTTGCGCTCACGCCGCGTCCTGCTTGGCCACGCTGCACTCCAAGGCGAACGCGAGCTGGCTGAGCTGCAGGGCGGCGCCGGCGTGGTGGAAGTCGACGCAGTGCCCGGCGTTGCGCACGAGGCGCCCGTCGACGACCGGCGCCGCGGTGAACGACGCGGCGTAGTCGGCGGCCTGGCCCGCGTCGGTGATCCACAGCGCGTCGAACTCGCCCTGCCGGGCGTGCACGGGCACCTTCACCTGCGCGTTCACGGAACGGACCCGGCCGATCCAGCCGTTGTTGATGTCGATCAGCTCGGCCCGGGGCACCGACGTGCCCGAGCTGTGGCTCAGCTCCGGCATCGCCGTGTCGTGCGTCCAGGCGGGGCCGAACATGACGCTGTCCTTCATCGGGCCCGGCAGGTCGATCATCAGGATGTCGGGCAGCGCGTCGAACGCCAGCCGCGGCCCGTCCGGGACCTGCAGCAGGCACCCGGAGACGGCGATGCCCAGCAGCGGCCAGGCCGTCTCCCGGGCGGCGACGGCGGTCACCACGGCGCCGCCGATGGAGTGGCCGATGAGGAACACTCCGGCGTGACCGTCGCCGTGCTGCTGCCACAGCTCGCCGATGACCCGGTCGAGGGCCTCGGCGTTGGCGAGGATGATCGACTCGCCGGGCTCGACGTGGGTGCTGCCCAGGTAGCCGGGGCGGTCCACGGCGATGACCGGGACGCCGAGGGAGGCGGCCCGTTCCAGCAGCGAATAGCCGGGGATGTCGAAGTATTCCGAGGTGTACGTGCCGCCGTGCACCGCGATGACGAGCGGGACCTGCGCGGCGGCGGCCGGCGTGTACGGGGTGTTGCGCCGGCCGGTGATCGTCAGGCCGTTGGCGCTGGTGTGGGTGAAGGGCGTGGCGGTGGGTGTCATGACTGCTGTCTCCATTCTCCTCGGATGGCGTGTTCGAGGATCCGGGCGGCCTCGGCGTCCGGGACCGGACCGCCGATCCATGCGATGTGCTGGTCGGGGCGCACCAGCACGAGTCGTTCGCTGAAGAACGCGTCGAGTCCGAGCGTGGGATCGTCGAGCACGGCCAGGGGGAGGTCGTGCTGAGCTGCGTGGCGGACGAATCCGGCGACGTGCCAGGCCGGGCCGATGATCGTGAGCTCGGGCCCGAGCACGTCGAACAGCGACTGCCCGGTGGGCAGCCAGGTGTGCGGGAGCCGGTTGCCGGCGGCGGCGACCGGGGTGTAGTCCGACCCGTTGGTCGTCTGGACCTCCGCGTACGCGGCGTAGCCCAGGCCGAACACCAGGCCGTCGCTGTGGAACTCGATCCGTTTGGACGCCTGGATGCCCGCGGCGACCTCGGCCCTGAGGTTCTCGAAGTCGTCGCCCATCAGCCCGGCCACCGCCAGCATCGCCGGCCCGGTCCGGCCGTTCTCCGCCGCGGCGGCGACGAACTTCGCCGCGATCGGGCGGCGTTCGGCCTCGTAGCTGTCCAGCAGCTCGGGTGGCGCCCAGCCGTTGATGACGGCGGCGAGCTTCCAGCCGAGGTTGATCGCGTCGCCGACGCCGGTGTTGTACCCGTGACCGCCCCACGGCGGGTTCATGTGCGCCGCGTCGCCGGCGAGGAACAGCCGCCCCTGGCGGAACCGGTCGGCGATCAGCGTCCGGGCCCGCCACGGGTCGGTGGCGATCACCTTGATCGGCACCTCCCGGCCGAGCAGCTTGTGCACGAGCGCGGCCGCGTCGACCTCGGCGCCGTCCTCGTCCTGCTCATCCGGGCGGTACGTGGCGATCGCCCACCAGGTGCCGTTGAGGTCGAGGCGGCCGACGATCCCGGGTGCGGCGGGGTTGAGCACCCAGTACTGGACGGCGTTGCCGTGCGGGATCAGCTCGCCGAGCTCGGCGGACTCGAACGTGATGCTGATGTTCGGCCGGGGCAGGCTCGAGCCCTCGTACGTGGCGCCCATCGCGGTCCGCACGGCGCTGCGCGGGCCGTCGGCACCCACGACGTAGTCGGCCTCGATCGTCGACGTGGCGCCGGTCGCGTCCTGCACCGTCACGATCACCGTGTCGGCCAGCTCCTGGAACGCGACCGCCCGCCGGCCCAGCAGCAGGGTGGCGTCGGGGGAGCGGTGCAGGCAGTCACGCATCGCCTGCTCGACGATCGGCTGCGCGACCTGCTGCCCGGGCTCGGGGGTGACGTCGCTGCCGGCGAGGGCGAGCCCGAGCGTGCCGGTCAGCCGGGTCACCTCGCGGCCGGTGACCGTCGTGCAGAACACGATGTCCTTCGACCAGTCGATGTGCAGTGGGGCGCGCTGCCGGATCATGCCGGCCAGCCCCCACCGCCGGAACAGCTCCATCGTGCGGGCAGAGGTGGTCTTCGCGCGGGGACGCAGGTAGGAGACGTGTTCGCGCGGCTCGACCACCACCGACGCGACACCGTGGTGGTCCAGCTCCATCGCGGTGGCCAGGCCGACGGGCCCGCCGCCGACCACCACCACGCTGGTCCTCAGTGCTTCGCGCATGTCTTCACGGTCGCGACAAGATCGTGGAGGTAGTCCTCCACGGTGCGCTGGGGCCGGCCCAGCTGCAGGTCGGTCATGTCGTGGTCGTGCTCGGTGAGCAGGACGGCCATCAGTCGAACACCGTGACTTTGGCGTCGGCGGGGATGTCGTCGTTGACGCGGTCCGTGTCGTCGGCGCGGCGCCAGATCTCGTAGCCGTTCTCGCGGCAGATCTTGCCGTCGCGCATCTGGAACGCGTGGGTGAGCCGCATGCTGCACCTGGTCCCGGGCGGGAACGGGCAGTTGCGGAACCCGTCGGTCAGGATCGTGATCTCGAAGATGCTGTCGTCGAACACCCACTCCTCGGTGGCGAACCGGTGCAGGTTGGTGATCTTGTGTACGTGCATCGCCTCGAAGATCTTCAGGTATTCGGCCTTGACCGCGGCCTTGTCCCGCAGCAGCAGGCCACGCGCGGGCACCTCCCACACGATGTCGTCGGTGTAGACCGCGATCGCGAGGTCGATGCCGTCGGCGTTCTCGTTGTGGAAGTGCTGGTCGACGGTCGCGTTGTTCCTGGCGATGATCGCCTCGCGCGACCCGGCGTCGATCTCAACAGACATGGGGCAACTCCATCCTGTGGCGGCGCTAGGATATACGTTTGACTCCAGACGTTCGCACACGTTGCGGCCGAGCACAACCAGCCTAGGTCGGACTTCCGGAAGTCTCTGGCAAGTGCGAAAAGACTCGTCGATCGAGTGCGCGCCGGCCGGGTCCGGAGGGGTTGTGCGGCCGCCACGATCGTGTCAGTCTCTGAGAGAATATATCGTAGCGTCCCGCCGGTTTCCTCCGTCGGCACGAATGGAGTTGCCCCATGTCCGTCGAGACCAGCGCGGCGTCGCGCGCGGCGACCGTCGACCACCACTTCCACAGCAGTTGCCCGTTCCCCGCCGGGCGCCGCGCGGACGACACCGCCCGCGTCAACGACGGCATCCCGGCCGGCGCGGTCGTCATGGTGTTCGACTGATGCGCCTCGCCAACGTCGCCGGCCGGCTCGTCAGCCAGGAGGGCGCGGACCTCGTCGACGTCGCGACCGCCAGCGACGGCCGCTTCGGCCCGGACCCGCACGACGTCCTCGAGCACTGGTCCGCCTTCCGCGCCTGGGCCGCGCTGCGCCCACCGGCCGGCGCTGCGCCGCCCACCCCGGCCGGCGCCGGCCCGCCGGTGCCCCGGCCCGTGCAGGTGTTCGGCATCGGGCTCAACTACGCCGACCACGCCGGCGAGTCCGGTATGGCGCTGCCCTCGCGACCGATGGTGTTCCCGAAGTTCGCGTCGTGCGTCACCGGCCCCGAGCTTCTCGTCCTGCCGTCGCAGACGGTCGACTGGGAGGTCGAACTGGTCGTCGTGATCGGCCGGACCGCCCGGCACGTGGCCGCCACCGACGCATGGTCGTACGTGGCCGGCCTGACCATCGGCCAGGACATCAGCGACCGCGAGGTGCAGTTCGCCGGTGGTGCCTCGTCGCAGTTCGGCCTGGGCAAGTCACTGCCGGGCTTCGGCCCGACCGGCCCGTGGCTGGTGACCCCCGACGAGCTCAGCGACCCCGACGACCTGGAGATCGGCTGCAGCCTCAACGGTTCGCAGGTGCAGCATTCCCGCACCAGGCACCTCATCTTCACCGTACCGGCGCTGATCGCCCACCTGTCACAGCACCTGCCGCTGCGCCCCGGCGACCTGATCTTCACAGGAACGCCTGCCGGCGTCGGCTTCGGCCGCGACCCGGCCGTCTACCTGCGCCCCGGCGACGAGCTCGTCAGCACGATCGAGGGCCTCGGCTCGCTGGTCACCCGGGTCGCCCCCGACCTCAGGAGTGGTTCATGAGCGCCGGCTGCGTGCCCTGCGGGATGGAGGACGCCGAGGACGCGGCGGTCGTCTTCCGCGACGACCTCTGGGCCTGCGAGGTGATCCCCGGCTTCGACGTCCCAGGCTGGTACGTGTTACGCGTCCGCCGCCACGCCGAACGCCTCGGCGGCCTGAACGAGCAGGAACTGGCGACCTACGGCCGGCGCGCCCGCGACGTCGTCGACGCGGTCAGCGAGGTGACCGGCGCGCCCGCCACCTACCTGCTGACCTTCGGCGAGGCCAACCCGCACTTCCACACGCTCATCGCCGCCCGCGGCGACGACGTGCCGCCGGAACGCCGGCTCGGCGCCATCCTGCAGCAACGGACCGACAAGCTCGACCGGGCCGCCGCGCTCGCCATGGTGCCCGCGATGGCGCAGGCATACGCACGGCTCGCCGCCGGCCCAGCACCGCTGCCGGCCGGTTCGTGACCATGGGAGCATGGTCATGAACGTCGCCCAGCTGCGGTTTTAGCGCAGCGGAGTCGGCGCCGACGGTAGGAACTCGCCCAAGGTCGGCTCTGTCAGGTGGTTGGGGGGAGGGCCGCCATCCACTCCAGGCAGGCCAGCTCGTGCTCGGCGAGGTGTTCGTTGACCGCGAGCTTCAGGTCCGCGGGGGAGCCGGTGCGGGCGGCGTCGATCAGCAGCCGGTGCGCGATCTCGCGGCGGCGCCGCTCCTCCCGGTCGATCTGGTAGGTCTCGTAGACGACCCGGGTGTAGCGGTCGCAGGCGTGCCACAACTGCTCGAGCAGCCGCAGGTCCCATTCGGTCAGCGCGGGGCGCAGCAGGGTCAGGTGGAACTGCTTGTGGATCTCCCAGGACTCGTCGGCGTCGAGGTCGGCCTGGGTGAACTCCTTGAGCAGTCGCTCGGCCTCGTCGAGGTCGGCGGGGGTCAGGTCGATGCAGGCCCGTGCGGCGAGGTCGCACTCGATGAGCTTGCGCAGCCGGTAGATCGAGCGGAGCTCGTCGCGGTCCAAGGGGTTGACGAACGCGCTGCGGCCCGGGCGCAAGGTGATGAGGCCCTGGGTCTCCAGCCGGCGCAGTGCCTCGCGGACCGGGATGTGGCTCACGCCGAGCTGCGTGCTCAGGTCGGCGATCGAGAAGTTGGAGCCGGCCTTGAGGGTGCCGTTGAGCACGCCGCGCCTGATCTCCGCGGTCACCCGGTCCACGGCAGAGTTGGGCCCGGCGACGGACCGCAGTCCGCCTCGGCCGGCTGCTGACTTCTCGAGCGACGCCTCAGACACCACGAATATACGGTAGCGCACGCGCACCTTTTTCGGGGTGTGGCTCGCATCGCCCTGTCGTGCCAGGTATTCAGCACGAACCAAGGGGCGGGCGAGGACGGCTTTTCATCTATCATATATTCGCCTAGTGTGGCTGCACGGACCAGGGAAGGTACCAGGCCTGCAGATCGCCGCTGCGCGGGCGACCATGGACGCAAGGCACTGCTCGGCCGCGACAACCCATCGCGCCGCTCATCTGTGAGACCCACCAGTCCCCATGGAGCCGACATGACCAGCACGATCGTTCCCACGACCACGACGGCGGGCGCCGCCCAGGTCGTCGAGCCCTTGCAGCAGGTCCAGGACCGGGTGCTGTGGCTGTCGACGGCCATGGTGCACCACGCCAACCGGGTCCGGTCCGACCCGAGCGGGCTCAAGGTCGGCGGTCACCAGGCGTCCTGCGCCTCGATGGTGTCGATCATGACGTCGTTGTGGTTCGAGCAGCTGCGGGCCGGCGACCGGGTCTCGGTCAAGCCGCACGCCTCGCCGGTCCTGCACTCGATCAACTACCTGCTCGGCGAGCTCGACGAGTCCTACCTGCCACGGCTGCGGGAGTTCGGCGGGCTGCAGTCGTATCCGAGCCGGTCCAAGGACCCCGACCCGGTCGACTACTCCACCGGGTCGGTCGGCATCGGCGCGACCGCACCGATCTGGGGCGCGATCGCCCGCCGGTTCGTCGAGGCGAAGATCGGCGGCGCGGGAAGCGGCCGGCAGTATTCGCTTGTCGGCGACGCCGAGCTGGACGAGGGCGCGGTCTGGGAGGCGGTGCTCGACACGTCCGTCGCAGAGCTCGGCGAGGTCGTCTGGATCGTCGACCTCAACCGGCAGTCGCTGGACCGGGTGGTGCCGCATATCGCCGCCGGCCGGATCGAGCAGATGTTCGCCGCCGCCGGCTGGCAGGTCATCACGGTCAAGTTCGGCCGGCTCCTGGAGGCGCTGTTCGCCCGGCCCGGCGGGGAGCACCTGCGGGCCCGGATCCTGGCCATGCCCAACCCCGAATACCAGCGGCTGCTGCGCTGCCGCCCCGACGAGCTGCGCACCCGGCTGCCCGGCGACGGCGAGGGATCCGCCGAGGTGGCCGCGCTCGTCGCCGACCTCGACGACGCCACCCTCACGAGCGCCATCCGCAACCTCGGCGGCCACGACCTCGACGCGCTCCGCGAGGCGTACGCGCAGATCGACGACACCCGGCCGACGGTCATCATCGCGTACACCATCAAGGGCTACGGCCTGCCGACCCAGGGCCACCCGCAGAACCACTCCTCGCTGCTGACCGTCGAGCAGTTCGCGGAGTTCGCCGCCGGGCACGGCATGGACGTCGACAAGCCCTGGGCGGCGTTCGCCCCGGACACCGCCGCCGGGCGCCTGTGCCGCACCGCCGCCGCCCGCCTGCACCGCGACCAGGCCGCCGCCGTCGCGCCGCCCGCGGTCCCGACCGACATCGGACGGACCCCGTCGGGCACCTCCACCACGCAGGCCGCGCTGGGACGGGCGCTGCTCGACCTGACCCGGGAGGCGCCGGAGGCGGCCGCGCGGGTCGTGACCGTCAGCCCCGACGTCAGCTCCAGCACCAACCTCGCCGGCTGGCTCAACAAGGTCGGCGTGTGGTCGCCGACGGAGCGGCGCGACTGGTTCGCCGACGACACCGAGACCACCATGCACTGGCGCGAGCGCCCCACCGGCCAGCACATGGAGCTCGGCATTGCCGAGGTCAACCTCGTGGGTCTCATCGGCGAGCTCGGCGCGACCTGGAGCCGCTGGGGGCAGCCGCTGTTCCCGATCGGGGTGTTGTACGACCCATTCGTCGAGCGGGCGTTGGAGCCGTGGTCGTATGGCATCTACGCCGGTGGCCAGTCGATCCTGGTCGGCACGCCGTCCGGGGTGAGCCTGGCCGCGGAGGGCGGCGCCCACCAGTCGATCAAGACCCCGTCGATCGGCCTGGAGCAGCCCGGCTGCGTCAGCTTCGAGCCGGCGTTCGCGATCGAGGTCGAGTGGACGCTGTTCGACGCGATCTCCCGGCTCGGGCGGCCCGACGGCAGCTCCTCGTACCTGCGGCTGTCGACCCGCCCGGTCAACCAGGCCCTCGCCGCCGTGCCCACCGACCCGGCCGCCCGGGAGCGCCGTCGGCGCCAGGTGCTGGCGGGGGCGTACACGCTGCGGGCCGCGAACAACACCAGCCCGGCGGTCACGCTCGTCGGGATGGGCGCAATGATCACCGAGGCCCTCGCCGCCGCCGACCGGCTGGCCGCGGCCGGTGTCGACGCCGAGGTGGTCTGCGTGACCAGTCCCGGGCGCCTGTTCGAGGCGGTCCAGGCCCGGCGGGGGCTGGGGGACGGGCCGTCGTGGATCCTCGACCAGGTGTTCCCCGCGGACCGGGCCGCGCCGATGGTGACCCTGCTCGACGGGCACCCGCACACCCTGGCGTTCCTCGCCACGGTCAACCGGGTGCGGACCCTGTCGCTGGGCGTGTCCCGGTTCGGGCAGGCCGGCGGGCTCGAGGACGTCTACCGGTACCACGGCATCGACACCGACGCCGTCGTCCGCGCCGCTCTGGACCTGGTGGGCTGACACAGGTCAGTGCGGGGGGACAGCCCGCCCGAGCGGGCCTCGTGCTCAGTCCTGGTACTGGTCGCGGAAGCGGCCCGGTGTGACGCCGACCTCGCGGCGGAAGAAGCGGCAGAAGTACGCGGGGTCGGCGAAGCCGACGGCGTGCGCGACCTGCGCGACGCTCAGCCCGGTGCGGGCCAGCAGCCGCCGCGCCTCGAGGGCCTGGGCGCGGCGGATCAGCCGGCCCGGTGGCTCGCCGGTGGACGCCTTGACCGCCTCGGTCAGGTGGCTGGTGGACACGCCGAGCCGGGTCGCGTAGGCCCGCACGGTCGGCGCGAGGCCGGTGTCGTGCGTGAGCAGCCACCCGAACCGCTCGGCGACGCCCGCCGGCCGCAGGGTGCGCGGCGGCGGCCCGATGCGCAGCGCCCGGACGACCAGTACGTGCAGCAGCGCCGCCAGGACCGTGGCGAAGCCGGCCGGTCGTTCGGTGTACTCGTGCGCCATGACGGCGAGCAGCGACTCGAGGCCGGCGGCGTCGTGGGGTGTGGGCCGCAGCCCGGCGCCGGCGGCGAGCGCGGCCAGGGCGTGGCGGTCCTCGGGGTGCTGCAGGAGCGCGTCGTCGGTGAACACGACCACCCAGCCGTCCAGCCCGCGCACGTCCCGCCAGTGGTGCACCTGCCCCGGCGCGACCGCGAACAGCTGCGGCGGCCGTAGCCGGTGTTCGGCCAGGTCCACGACGTGGGCGCCGCTGCCCCGGGTGACGTAGACGATCTCGTGGAAGGTGTGCCGGTGCGGGAACCCGGCCCGCGCCATCGGCCCGAACCAGTCGAACGAGCCGATCGCGAACGGCAGCGGCGCCGGGTCCGGCACGTCCAGCTCGTGCCTCGGCAGCACCGCCCCCACCTTTCTGTAAACAATCCTCAAAGTAACGCTGGCATGCACCGTGGTCAATGCGCTGCTTGACGGTGGTTTCTATGATCACGCCCATGCATGCGCTGCGAGTGGTCCTCGCCTTCGCGTTGGTGTTTTCCGTGGCGGCCTGCACGTCCAAGCCGAAGCGGTCCAAGTCGAAGGGCGCCGGTACCGCCGGGAGCGCCGCGACGGGACGCGCCAGCAGTACACCCGGAGCCGGCGGCGCCGGTCAGGTGTTCCTGACCGCCCTCGGCCGGATCGTCGCCACCGACGCCACCCGCAAGGCCGTCCGGTTCTCCGACAGCACCGCCCTCGTCCGCCTCGGCGGGGACTGGCAGGCGCTCGCCGGTTACGGCGCCACCGACGCGGTGCTCGCGCAGGCGCAGGGCGCCGGCATCCGCCAGGCTCAGGCCCGGTACGCCGTCACGGCCGGGACCGGTCCGGCCGTCACCGGACCGGCCGTCACCGTGCTCGCCGGCGGCCAGGACGCGGCCGCGGTGCAGGCGGCGCTGACCGCGAAAGGCTGGACCGTCGACGGCGACCGCCTGATGGCGCCCGCGAAGGCCGCCGGCGCTTACCCCATGGTGCGGGCCGTCGGCTCCGACGTGCTCATGGCCAAGGACGCCGCGCTGCTCGCCACCGCCGACCAGGCGACGTCGCTCGCCGCGGACCCGGTCCTGCGCTCGCTCGCCGAATGCCTCGGCGGCGTCGTGGTCGCCCAGTACGCCGCCACGCCCGTCGACACCATCGCCGTCGGCGCGCTGCGCTCCGGCGACGGCAGGACCCACGCGGTGGTGTGCTCGGCGTGGCCGTCGCCGAACGCGGCGCAGGGCGCGGCCGCCGGCCAGAAGACCGCATACGAGTCCTACCGGTCGCCGATCGACGGCCAGACGCCCACCGCCGCGCAGTTCGACGAGATCAGGGTCGCGGTGATCGGCTCGGTGGTGCGCCTGGACAGCGTCGTGGCCGGCCCGAACGTGCTGCTGGACGCGTTCACCCAGCAGCGCCTGCCGTACCTGAAGTTCCAGTGACCCAAGCGCAGTGACCCCTCCTGCCCACCGCGTCCGCGCTGAAACACGTCGTCGGTACCGTGGAGATCATGACGGCACCGGTCGCCACCGTGCTGCTGGTGTTCGGGCGAGGGGTCACGACCGTCGGCGGGCGGCACGTGCTCACCCCGGCCAGTGCCGCGAGGGTGCGGGCCGCGGTCGGCTACGTCCTCGCGCACCGCGACGCGTTCGCCGCCGCGGCGGCGCCGCTGGTCGTGTTCAGCGGCGGGTGGGCCGAGGCGTCGCTCGGCGCGCCGCGGCCGCCCGAAGGGTGCCGGGAAGGCGACCTGATGCTGGCCCAGGCC
The DNA here is from genome assembly GCF_040676755.1 of Dactylosporangium sp. NPDC049525. Lineage (NCBI taxonomy): Bacteria > Bacillati > Actinomycetota > Actinomycetes > Micromonosporales > Micromonosporaceae > Dactylosporangium > Dactylosporangium sp. NPDC049525. Next base: position 113,378 of record NZ_JBFAPO010000024.1, read on the forward strand.
CGCGCCGCCGGGCTGTCGGCACACGCGGAGCTGCGGACCGAGTGCCGCTCGCGCAGCACCCTGGAGAACCTGCTGCACACCGTCGAGGACGGGCTCCTGGACGGGCACGTGTTCGGGCCCGGGCACCCCCTCGGTCTCGTCTCGCACGCGTGGCACCTGCCGCGGATCCGGTTCCTCGCCCGCAAGGTGCTGCGGCTGCGCGGCGCCGCGCTGCTCGACGTGCCGGCGACCGGTGGCGAGCCGGCGTCGCGCCGGGAGCGGGCCCTGCACGTCGCGTCGCGGCTGTGGTTCCTCGGCGTCACCGACCCGGCCGGCCTGCTGCGCCGCGAGCGGGCGATGGTCGCGTCATTGCGCCGGCGCGCGACGGGGTAACACCCACTCGACCCCGTCGAGTGAGAGGCCTCAATGATCATTCTGCTGCCGGTGTACGAACCGGGCCACGGCCTCGTCACGACCGTCACGTCGCTGCACGATGCCACGCCCGGCACCCAGCTGGTCGTCGTCGACGACGGCAGCGGCCCGGCGTCCGCACGCGTGCTGCGCGACGCGGAGGACCTCGGCTGCACCGTGCTGCGACACGACACGAACCGGGGCAAGGGCGCGGCGCTGAAGACCGGGTTCCGGCACATCGGCGCCGCGCACCCGGGACACGCTGTCGTCTGCGCGGACCCCGACGGCCAGCACCACGTCGCGGACATCCTCCGGGTCGCGGCGCACGTGGACGTCAGCGGCCGGATGGTGCTCGGGGTCCGCCGGTTCGAGGGCCGGGTGCCGCTGCGCAGCCGCTTCGGCAACACCGTCACCCGGCTGCTGTTCCGCGCCGCGACCGGCCGCCGCGTCCAGGACACGCAGACGGGGCTGCGCGGGTTCCCGGCGAACCTGCTGGACTGGCTCGGCGAGGTACCTGGCGAGCGCTTCGAGTATGAGATGAACGTCCTGCTGCACGCCGCCCGCACCGGCCGGCCGATCGACGAGACGGTCATCACCACCACGTACATCGGCGACAACGGCACGTCGCACTTCGGCTCGATCGCCGACTCGGCCCGCGTCTACCGCCCGCTGCTGCGCTACGCCCTGTTGCCGTCCACCCGGTCCCGACGGTGAACGCGGTGCCAGTGCCCGGTGCGGCATGGGGGTAGGCTTGCAATGGCTCGACGTCACCCGGCCGCCACGGCGGCGAGGATTGTGGCTCGGCCGGGTCGATCTTCATCGGGGGCCACCACCAACGCCGGGAACATCACCGTGCCGGGGTGCGCGTAGCCGTCCGATTACGCGATGGGGGATCATGAGCTGATGGAACCGACCGCTGGCCGCCGTGCCACTCGTGTGGCAACACCCTCGAACTCCGATGTGAGCGGGGGCGACACGGCTGTGCGATGGGTGCCGATCACGGAGCTCACCGAGCTCGCCCGGGCCCTGCTGGGTGAGCGGCCGAGCGGCCGCGACGTCGTCCCCGTCCAGGTCGCCGAGCGGATCAGCCGCCTCGCCGCGCAGTGGGCGACGCACGGCTTCACCGCCACGACGGTCCGCCCGTGGGTCGACCTGCAGCCGGCCGCCGCCAAGGTCCTCGCCGCGGCCGGTGCGACCCCGGAGGCCCTCGACCGGCACGTCGTCACCACCGCCGGCACCACCACGACGCTGTGGCGGGCGGTCTCCTCCGGCGCGATGTCCGCCGAGGACGCCGCCGCCGCGTTCAAGCCGGGCGCCACGCCGGCGCCGGCCGGCGGGACCTTCAGCGGCAAGGCATCCTCCCGGACGGAGGACCCGGCCGCGACGCCGGGCCAGTCGCGGGGTGCGTCCCACAACGCCTTCAGCGCGTCGGTGCCCGAGACGCCGGGCGCCTACAAGGCCGCCGCCGGTGCGGCCCGGCCCGCCGCGGAGACGTTCAAGGCGCCGCCGGAGCCGGTCGCCACCGAGGACGAGGCGGAGGAGACCGCGGCCCGGTCCAAGATCGCTCCCGCGGTGTTCTCCCACCCGGCCGCGGAGACCCCCGCGGACGTCGACGACCGCCGCCGCCGCTCCGCCCCGCCGCAGACCCCGTTCAGCACCTGACCGGGCCCCGCCGACCGGCGGTCTGTCGCGCCAACCTCGCCGACCGGCGGTCCTTCGCGCCAACGCCGCCGACCGGCGGTCGTCGGTCGGCGCGCTGACCGACGCCGGCGTGGCGGCACTCCAGCAGGCCGGCCCGGTTTTCGACGCGGAGCCCGCCGGATGGTTCGAGACCGAGGACATCGGGCAGTTCGCCGTGTGCTGCGCACACGGAGAGGACGACGTCATGCCTGAAGCAGTGCGGTTCGACCGGTACGGCGGCCCAGAGGTGCTCTACATCGCCGAGATCCCGATGCCGGAGCCGGCGGAAGGGGAGGTGGTGGTCGAGGTCAGGGCCGCGGGGATCAACCCCGGCGAGGCCGGCATCCGCTCCGGTGCCATGGCGACCCGCTTCCCGGCCGAGTTCCCGTCCGGGCAGGGCAGTGACCTCGCCGGGATCGTCACCGCGGTCGGTGCGGGCGTCACCGCGTTCGCCGTCGGCGAGGAGGTGCTCGGGTTCTCCTGGACCAGGTCCAGTCACGCGACCCACGCCGCGGTGCCGGTCGGCCAGCTGATCCACAAGCCGGCGGCCCTGTCGTGGGAGGTGGCCGGCGCACTGTACGTCGTCGGCACCACGGCCTTCGCGGCGGCGCGGGCGGTGGAGGTGAAGCCGGGTGAGACCGTCGTCGTCTCGGCGGCGGCGGGAGGCGTGGGGACGGTACTCGTGCAGCTGCTGCGGCAGCAAGGCGCGCGGGTGATCGGCATTGCGTCGGACACCAACGCGGCATGGCTGGCCGCGCACGGCGCCACCCAGGTGCCCTACGGCGACGGTCTCGCGCAGCGCCTGCGCGAGGCGACCCGGCAGGACGGGATCGACGCGTTCATCGACCTCTTCGGGCCGCAGTACGTCCGGCTCGCGCTGGAGCTCGGCGTGCCGAAGGACCGCATCAACACGGTCGTCGCCTTCGACCTGGCCGAGGAGGTCGGGGTGAAGGCGGAGGGGAGCGTGCTCGCGTCCACCGCCGAGGTGCTCACGTACATGGCGGACCTGGTCGCGGCGGGGATCGTCGAGATCCCGATCGTCCGGGTGTATCCGCTCGCCCAGGTCCGGCAGGCGTTCGAGGACCTGAGCGAGCGGCACACCCGCGGCAAGATCGTGCTGGTGAATCAGCCGGTGTAGGCGGCGAAGATCCGGCTGAACTCGTAGGGCTGCTGCGGGATGTTCGTGCACAGGTAGAGCGCGCCGGTGCAGGCGTTGCGGTCGCGGGTGGTCTCCCAGAACGACAGCATGCCGAGGTGGTTGGCCTGGGCGAACGCGACCATCTGCCGGGCGTCGGCCTGGTCGTAGGTGCCGCCGTCGTCGTTCTTGCCCAGCATCGGCGTCACCCCGACCATCCGCCACACCTGCGCGTCGGTCTTCGCCGGGTACAGGGTCTTGAGCTGCGCGAACGTCGACTGCGCGGCCTGCACGGCGAAGTTGCCGTAGTCGCCGCTGGAGCGCTGGTAGTCCATCGCCATGACGTTGACCAGGTCGAGGTTCACCCCGGCGTCGCGGGCGGAGCGCACCACGGCCACCCCGTCGGCGGTGAGACCCTCCGGCAGGACCGGCAGGGTGAGAGAGATCTTCAGGTTGGGCCGGGCCGCCTGCAGCTGGGCCAGGGCCTGCGACCGGCGGGCCACCGTCGTCGGGTCGGCCACCGCCGCGCCCTCGATGTCCAGGTCGATGTAGTTGAGCTGGTAGGCGTCGACGACGGCCTGGTACTCGGCCTTCACCGCGGCCGGGGTCGTGCACGCCTGGGCGAGCTCGATGCCGCTCGCCCCGCCGAAGGAGATCTTGACGTCGCCGCCGCGGGCGCGGATCGCGTCGATCTGGTCCTTCGCCCACCCGGCCCGGGGGTCGTACGCGTTGAACCACGACGCCTTGCAGCCGGCGCTGTTGACGAACGCGAGGGTGAAGTTCTTCAGGTTGCCGGCGGTCGCCATGTCCACCAGTGACGGCGTCGGCCACGCGCCCATGTCGACGTAGGGCGCGACGGGCAGCGGGCTGCCGCCTCCACCGCCGCCACCGGCGGTCGTGGTGACGCTGACCTGGTTGCTGGCCGCGGAGGTGTTGCCCGCCGCGTCGCGGGCCTTGACGGTGAACGTGTACGCGGTGGACGCCGACAGCCCGCCGACGGTGCCGGCGGTGCCGGTGACGGTGGTGGCGAGGGCGCCGCCGCGGTAGATGTCGTAGGCGGTGACGCCGACGTTGTCGGTGGCCGCGTTCCAGGCGAGGCTGACGCTGCTGGAGGTGGCGCCGGTGCTGCGCAGGCTCGCCGGGGCGGTCGGCGCCTGGGTGTCGATCACGCCGGCGCAGCTCGCGCCGTTGAGCTTGCAGTTCGCGGGCTTGCCGGAGCCGGAGACCAGGAAGCCGAAGCTGGTCGACGCGCCCGGCGCGAGGGTGCCGTTGTAGGTCCGGTTGGTCGCGGTGACGTGGGTGCCGGACTGGGCGGCCAGGACGTCCCAGTAGCTGCCGAGCGTCGAGCCGGCCGGCAGGTCGAACTCGACCTTCCAGGCGGTGACGGTCGACGTGGTGCCGTTCGCGATCGTGTACTTCGCCTGGTAGCCGGAGCCCCAGTCGGAGTCGTAGGTGAGGGTCGCGGTCAGCGAGCCGGCCGCGGCGGCGGGTGTGGTGGTGATCGCGGCGGTGCCGCCGGCCACCAGCAGTGTCGCGGCGGCGGCCAGGACCAGCCGGAGTCGTAGCGCCATCAATGCCTCCAGGACGAGGTATATTGAGGCCCAACGATAAAGAAACTTAACTAAAAGTCAATGGCTGGGACACCCGACACAGGTCCGGGCCGCCGGCCTGACCTCCAGCCGCTCCGCCGGGATCTCCCGCCCGCACACCTCGCACCGGCCGAACGTGCCCGCCGCGACCCGTTGCAGGGCGGCGTCCAGCTCCGCCAGCCGCCGCCGGGCGGCGTCCAGCAGCGCGGCCACCTGCGCGCGCTCGAACGCGATCGTGGCGCCCTCCGGGTCGTGCTCGTCGTCGGCGTTGGAGGACCGCGACGCGTCGATCACCCCGTCGAGGTCCCGGTGCAGGGCGGCGATCTGCGCCACGGCGTCCTCGCGGGCGCGCAGCAGCGTTTCGCGTGGTCCGGTGGTCATGCCGCCCATCCTGCCCCGGGCGGCGCACCGGCAGGGGGAGGATGAGGTGTCGCACCGCCGAAGCGGGGTAGCGCACCCGGGCATGCCAGACGGCTGCCCCACCTCCGTACCGATCCCGAGGAGGGCCTCATGTTCAACCTGTTGGAACACCCGGTCCGGCCCGCCGGCCAGTCCGCCGACCTGCCGGGCGTGCTCGCCGGGCAGCAACAGCGGATCGACCAGCAGTTCCGGCGGACCCTGTCGGCGGCGGGCGAGGACCGGCACACCGCGTTCGGTGAGCTCGCGTGGCTGATCGCCGTCCACGAGACGATCGAGGAGGAGGTCGTCCACCCGATCACCCGGCATCTCGAACCCGCCGAGCACCTCGCCGAACACCTGCTCGACGAGGAACGCCGCATCAGCGAGGCCCTCGACGACATCGTCCGCGTCGACGCCGCCGCCGGTCTCGGCGAGGTGGACGGCCTGGTCGTGCTGCACCAGATGCTGACCACGCACATCCGCCGCGAGCTGCACGAGGAGTTCCCGCGGCTGCGGCTCGCCGTCGCCGCCGGTGAGCTGCAGGACCTGGGCGACGTGATCCGCGTGGCACAGGCCCGGGCCACCGTCGAGAGCCCGGTGCGCCCCGGCGTGCCACAGGCGTCGCTGCAGGTCCGCGACGTGCTGCGACCAACCTGGCAGCAGGTGTCCGCCTGAGGAGGCCGTTGATGACCACGCACGAGCAGATCGATCGCATCATCCGGTTCGACGGCGGCGGCCTGCCCGTCGTGTCGCTGTATGTCCAGGTCGAGCCGGACGGCTCCCCGCACACCGACGGCGACGTCCAGACCCGCGTCAACAGCCTGCTGGACCCGGTCCGCGCCCGGGAGAAGGACCGTTCGGTCGAGACCGGCGCGCGCCGGTCGCTGCGCAGTGACCTGGAGCGCATCACCCGGGCGGCCGCCGACTCCCGCTGGAAGCCGGGCATGATGGCGCTGTTCTCCTGCGCCGGCCAGGACTTCTTCGAGGAGGTCTCGCTGCCGCGGTCGATCCGCGACCGGGTCGTCGTGGACGGCACGCCGTGGGTGCGGCCGATGCTCGCCGTCCTGCAGGAATACCGCCGGATGTGCGTGCTGATCGCCGACGACGCCGCGGCGCAGATCTGGGAGCTGCACCAGCGCGACATCCGCGAGGTCCGGCAGCTGCGGGACCCGTCGCTGCGCAAGCCCGACTACGCCTACGGCAAGGTGGAGCACCGCATCCACAACAAGGGCGAGGAACTGGCCAAGCGGCACCACCGCCGGGTGGTGGCGACGCTGGGCGACCTGTTCCGCGCCGAGGGCTTCGACCTGCTCGCCGTCGGCGGGCAGGCGCACCAGGTGTCCACCGTGACCGGGTTCCTGCCGCGGGAGCTGCGGGACCGCCTCGCCGGGACCTTCACCATCGACGCGGCCACCGCCACCCCCGCCGACGTCCGCCACGCCGCCGAGACGGTCATGGACGCCTACGAGCGGCAGGAGCAGCGCACCCTGGTCGCCGAGATCACCGAGGCGGTCGCCGAGCACCGGTGGGCGGCGCTCGGCCTGGAGCCGTGCCTGTGGGCCGGCTCGGTGTCCGCGATCGACCGGCTCGCGGTGACCGACGGCGTCGAGGCGCCGGGCGTGGTCTGCGACCGGGACGGGTGGATGGCGCTGACGGGCGACGCCTGCGCGGTGTGCGGCGGCACCGTCCGAGCCACCGCCGACGTCGTCGACGAGCTGATCGAGGCCGTCACCAACGACAGCGGCACGGTCCGGCACGTCCGCGTCGACACCGACCTGCCCGGGCTGGGCGCCAGGCTGCGCTTCCCCCTGCCGCCCAAGCCGTCCGTCCTGGTGTAAGTAAGGCCCGGTCAGGTCTCGGTGGTGCGCAGGACGCCGCGCTGCTGTGCCCGTACCCCGGCCAGGACCACCACCAACAGGGCCGCCGCGACCAGCCCTGCCGTCACCGCGGGCGGCAGTGCGGTCGGGGCGCCGGCGGCCACGACGAACGGCACCGCGGCCAGCGGCCACGGCCACGCGGCCCGCCACCGCCGGGCGGTGCCGGCGATGACCGCGGCGGTGCCGAGCAGGAACAGGCCCGCGCCGGCCGGCAGCAGCCACCGCCCGAGCGTGGAGACGTCGCCGTCCGGGTGCAGGATCAGCTGCTCGATGCCGATCGCGGCGGCGGCCAGGCCCAGCGTCAGCGGCAGGTGCGCGTAGACGTAACCATCGGCGGCGCCGCCCTCCCGCTCCTCGTCGGTGTGCACGAGGTGCTGCTTGCCGGCGGCACCGCCCAGGTCGAAGTAGTTCCACCACAGCGCCGCGACCGCGACGAAGCACACCGCCGCGACGAGCACCGACGCCGTCGTCCAGTGCGTGTCGTGCACGCCGAGGGCGACCGAGGCGACGGACTCGCCGAGGACGAGGATCACGAACAGCCCGAAGCGCTCCGGCAGGTGCTCCAGGTGCAGCGGCACGTTGTCGCCGAACCGGGTCGCGGCGACCGGCGCGAGCGCCTCGAGCAGGATGCCGCAGCCCCACAGCAGGAACTTCCAGTCGCCCGGCACCGCGAGCGCCGCCACCCAGCAGGCCGCGCCCGCCGCGGCGCCGACCAGGTAGATGCCGATCGTCGCCCGCGCCTGCCGGACGTGCCGGTACGCGCGGGCGTACAACGCGAACAGCACGACCCTGGTCGCCAGGTAGCTCAGTGTGAACGCGGTCGCCGTGCCGCGGGTCGCGTCCGGTGCGCTGGCGGCCATACCGAGCACGGCGGCGGTCGAGACGAGCTTGCCCAGGCGGTACAGTACGTCGTTCGTGTCGAAACGGTTCGCGTACAGCGTCGTCGTCACCCACGACCACCAGGCGACCGTGAACAGCCCGGCGAACACCGCGACGCCCTCGGCCGTCAGGTCCTTCGCCAGCCGGGCCGCGAGCTCCGCGATGACCAGCACGTAGGCGAGGTCGAAGAACAGCTCCAGCCGGGTCGCCGCGCGGTCCACGTCGGTCAGCAGTTTCGGCGGTCGGATCAGGGGTGCGGGGCGCTGCTCGGCATCGGGCATCCACCGGGGTTACCCAGGCGGGTCACCCGGCACGCGTCAGGCCGAGGGCGGCGCGGTCAGGATCGCAGTGACGCCGGTCATCTCGAACACCTCGTCGACCTGGCCGCGGGCGCCCTGCACGCGCAGCGTCCGGCCGGCTTTCCCGGCGTTGAGCTTGCAGCCGATGAGGGCGCCGATGCAGCTGGAGTCGATGAACTCCACCGCCGACACGTCGATGACGATGCCCGTGACGGCGGCGTCCTCCAGCAGCCGGTCGACGTGCCCGACGAGCGTCGACCTGGTCGTCAGGTCCAGGTCGCCCTCGACGTCGAGGCGCACGGTGCCGTCAGGTTGCCGGCCGCCGGTGGTGTACGACGCCGCCATGCCGCCTCCTTCGTGCCCGCGTCCGGATCTTGCCCGCGCGAATGGTATCGCCCGCGGCTGGCCGCCACGAACCCGCCACGAACCCGTCACGGTTCGCCGGTGCACGGTGTGGGTACAGTGTCGACCGGGGGCAACATGGCTGGGCACGACCTATGCGCAGGGACGCGGTGACATATGGCACGCGACCGCATACGTTCTGTGTCCAGAGAGTTCACGGGTGACGGCCTCCGCCGTATCAGGGACCTCGTGGACCAGACCGCTCGCGTCGCCGGGGTTTCCGCCGCCAACGCACACAACCTGGTGATCGCGGTCAGTGAACTGGCCGCCAACGCGGTCCGCCACGGCGGCGGCAGCGGCCGGATCCTCATCGAGCAGACCGACGACGGGGTGCGCGTCGAGGTCAGCGACCACGGTCCCGGCCTGCCCGAGCACCTGTCGCAGGAGCTGCCGGCGCCCGACGCGGTCAGCGGCCGCGGCCTGTGGATGGTCCGCAACCTGTGCCGCGACCTGGACATCTCCAGCACCGCCCGCGGTGTCACGGTCCGGCTGTTCATGCCCCGCACCGAACCGGCGGCCTGACCGGTGGACGTGCCGGCCCGCCACAACGTGACCGTCAGCGGTCCTGCGTCCGAGTCCGACGGCGGCGGGCACGTGCTGCTGCTCGCCCACGGGTTCGGCTGCGACCAGCACATGTGGCGGCTGGTCGGGCCCACCCTCGCCCGCGACACGACGGTCGTGGCCTTCGACCACGCCGGCGCGGGCGGCGCCGACCCGGCCGCGTGGAGCCCGCAGCGGCACGCGACCCTCGACGGCTACGCCGAGGACGTCCTGGCCGTCTGCGACGCCCTCGACCTGCGGCGGGTCGTGTTCGTCGGGCACTCCGTGGCCGCGATGATCGGCGTGCTCGCGGCAAACCGCGCCCCCGACCGGTTCGCCGCGCTGGTCCTGATCACACCGTCGCCGCGGTACCTCGACGACGACGGCTACGTCGGCGGCTTCAGCCGCGACGACATCGACGAGCTGCTCGACTCCCTGGACAGCAACTACCTCGGCTGGTCGGCGGCGATGGCGCCGGCGATCATGGGCAACCCCGACCGGCCCGAGCTCGGCGCCGAGCTGACCAACAGCTTCTGCCGCACCGACCCGACGGTCGCCGCGGCGTTCGCCCGCGCGACGTTCCTGTCCGACAACCGCGCCGACCTGGCCCGCGTCACGCTCCCGACGCTGATCCTGCAGTGCCGGGACGACATGATCGCCCCGCCCGAGGTCGGCGCGTTCGTGCACGAGCAGATCGCCGGCAGCCGCCTGGTCACCCTCGACGCCACCGGGCACTGCCCCCAGCTCAGTGCCCCCGCCGAGACGGCCGCGGCGATCAGATCGTTCGTGTCGACGCTGCCGTGACCGCCCCGCTCGACGAGGACCCGGACGATCTGGCCGACCTGTACGACAACGCGCCGTGCGGCTACCTCTCGACGCACCTCGACGGCACGATCGCGAAGATCAACGCGACGCTGCTCGGCTGGCTCGGCCGGGACCGCGCCGACGTCGTCGGGCACCGCCGCTTCAGCGACCTGCTCACCGTCGGCGGGCGCATGTATCACGAGACCCACTTCGCGCCGCTGCTGCGGATGCAGGGCGAGGTCCGCGGCGTCGCGCTGGACCTGCGCACCGCCACCGGCGCGCGGCTGCCGGTGCTGATCACCTCGGCCGTCAAGCACGACGCCGACGGCCACCCGGCGCTGATCCGAACTACCGTCTTCGATGCCCGCGACCGCCGCGACTACGAGCGGGAGCTGCTGCGCGCCCGGCAGGCCGCCGACCGCGACCGGGAGCGGCTCCGGCTCCTCGTCGCCGGCCTGCAACGCAGCCTGCTACCCGCGGCCCTGCCCGCCCCGACCGGCATGCGCACCGCCGCGCACTACCACATGGCCTCACCGGACGAGGTCGGCGGCGACTTCTACGACCTGTTCCACCTCCCCGACGGCCGCTGGGCGTTCTTCCTCGGCGACGTGTGCGGCAAGGGCATCCAGGCCGCCGCGGTCACCGCCCGGGCCCGCTACACGCTGCGCGCCGCCGCGGCGTTCGACCCGTCGCCGGCCGCCGTGCTCGCCAACCTCAACACCGTGCTCTGCCAGGACGCCGACACCGGCACCGGCGACTACTGCACCGTCGTCTTCGGCGTGCTCACCCCGACCGCGACCGGCTACCGCGCCGACCTCGCCGGCGGCGGCCACCCTCCGGCGCTGCTGCTGGGCGCCGCCGGCACCGCCGAGTTCCAGCCCACCACCGGCGGCACCCTGATCGGCCTGCTGCCCCAGGTGCCCATCGCCACCCGCGCCGTCGAGCTGCGTGCGGGTGACACGCTGCTGCTGTACACCGACGGCGTCACCGAGGCCAGAACCCCCACCGGCCGGTTCGGCGCGCCGGCCCTGCGGTCGTTCGCCGCGGACCATGCCGCCGCCGGAGCCGCCGGCGTCATCGACGCCCTCACGGGGCTGCTGGGCGACCTCGGCGACGGCATCGACGACGACACCGCCCTCCTCGCCCTGCAGGTGCACCCCTGATTGAGGCTTTTGCGGGCCCGCGCTGCGCTGGTGCGGCCGAAGTCTCACTGGGCGGTTCAACGATACGGTTGAGGTCATGACAGCCGTTGCCGCCCAGGTCCGGGCACTGCTCGCGACGCTTCCCGCGCCGCCGGAACTCCTCGCGGTCGGCGAGCCGACCCACGGCGAACCCGCCTTCCCGCAGCTGCGCAACACCCTGCTCCAGGCGCTCGCCGAGGACGGCTTCCGCTCGATCGCCGTCGAGTCCGACCGGGTCGCCGCGCTCACCGTCGACGACCACGTCCAGGGCGGCGCCGGCACCCTCGACGCGGCGCTGGCCACCGGCTTCAGCCACGGCCTCGGGCAGCTGGACGCCAACCGCGACCTGGTCGCCTGGCTGCGCGAGCACAACGCCGGCCGCCCGCCCGGCGACCGGGTGGCGTTCCACGGCTTCGACCCGCCGCTGGAGATGACCACCGCACCCAGCCCCGGACCGTACCTGCGGCACCTGCACGACTACCTGACCGCGCACCTCGGGCCGGACGGGTTCGCGCACGGCCACGAGGACCTCGGGACGCTGCTCGGCGACGAGACCCGCTGGAGCGACGTCGCCGCGCTCATGGACGCCGCGTCGTCCGTCGGCGGCGGTCCCGGCGCCGTGACGCTGCGGGTCGTCGCCGACGACCTGCTGATCACGCTGTACGCCGAGGCGCCGCGCCTGGTCGCCGCGTCGTCGCCGCGGGCGTGGCGGCAGGCGGAGGTGCACGGCACGACGGCGCTCGGGCTGCTGCGCTACCACGCCGTCGCCGCCGACCCGATCCCGGCGCAGCAGCGCACCTCGCGGCTGCTCGGGATCCGCGACGCGCTGATGGCCCGCAACCTCCTCGACATCCGCGACCGCGAGCGGCACCGCGGCCCGACCCTGGTCTTCGCCCACAGCCGGCACCTCCAGCGGCACCCGAGCACGTGGCACCTCGCCGGGATGGACCTCACCTGGCACAGCGCCGGCGCCGTCGTCGCCACGCTGCTCGGCGAGCGGTACGTGTACATCGCCGGCAGCCTCGGCTCCAGCGCCGCGCTCGGCCTGGCCGCACCGGACCCGGACACCTTCGAGGGTGCACTGAGCGCCGCCGGTCCCACCGTCGTGGCGCCCGCCGCGCTGCGGGAGCTGCGGGGCCGGCGGGAGCGGACGGACGTCACCGCCGAGCAGGGATACTTCCCCCTCGATGCGGCGACCGTCGCCGGCTGCGACGCCGTGCTGCACGTGCCCGCCGCCGCCCCGGACGGGCCGCAGCCGGCGCAGCTCGCCGAGCGGATCCTCGCGCTGCCCGGCGTCGAGCTGCTCCTCGCCACCGAGGAGGGCGGGGCGCCGCGGACGAGCTGGGGCGACCGGTTCTTCTACGTCGGCCCGGACCGCCGGATGCCGTTCGCCACGATCGTCGGGCAGGACACCCCCGGCTGGGACGAGTCCTCGCGGCTGGACCGGCCGGGTGTCTTCCGCGTCAACGTGCACGCCGGCCGCGAGGCGTTCCAGCGCCTGCTCGGCTACCCGCCCGCGGAGCTGGAGGACCGGCGCGCCGGCGTCGACTTCGCCCGCCTCGACACCGTCCTGCCGCACCCCGCCTACGGCCGGCAGGGCTGGGTTTGCATCCTCAACCCCGGCCCGCGGACCGCCCCGGACCTCGAGGAACTCATCGCGATAGCGCACCGCCGGGCCGAGGGCACCGCCCGGCTGCATCGATCCGATTGACGGCGCGGCGGGTGGGGTACCGGGGAGATCCAACCCCACCACGAGGAGTTCAGCGATGGCGCTCAACGACGACGACATCACCACCACCCCGCCCGGCCCCGGCCCCGAGGGACCCGCCGACGGCGGTGCCGTGCCGGCCGCGCACGACGGCGGCGCCGACGGCGGCGCGACCATGGACGAGGGCTCCGCCGACGGCGGCGCGAACATCGAGGCCGAGGACGGCGGCGCCGACGGCGGCGCGGACACCGACCCGGGCGCCGACCCGAACGAGGGCCCGAACGACGGCGGCGCGGACGCCCGGGCCACCGACGGCGGTGCGGACGGCGGCGCGAGCGAATGACCCACGACAGCGGCGGCGCGCGGTCCGCGCTGCGCCGGTGCGTCCCGCTCCCCGCCGACGACTTCGCCGAGCGGCACTGGGACCGCGCGCCGCTGCTGTCGCGCCGGCTCGACGACTACACCGACCTGCTCGACCTCGACGACGTCGACGAGCTGCTGAGCCGCCGGGCGCTGCGGACCCCGTTCGTGCGGATGGCGCAGCAGGGCAAGGTGATCCCGGCGGCGCGGTACACCGGCGGCGGCGGGCCGGGCGCGGAGATCGGCGACCAGGTCCGCGACGAACGGGTCTTCGAGCTCCTTGCCGGCGGCGCGACCCTGGTCCTGCAGGGGCTGCACCGCCTGTGGCCGCCGCTGGTCGACCTCGCCGGTGACCTGGGCCGCGAGCTGGGCGTGCCGGTGCAGATCAACGCGTACCTGACGCCGCCGGGCAACCAGGGCTTCGCCACCCACTACGACACCCACGCGGTGTTCGTGCTGCAGGTCGCCGGCACCAAACGGTGGCGGGTGCACCCGCCGGTGGTCACCGACCCGGTCGAGCGGCAGCCGTGGGGCGGCCGCGCCGACGAGGTCGCCGCCGTCGCCGCGGGGGAGCCGGCGCTGGATGTCGTGCTGGCACCCGGCGACGCGCTGTACCTGCCACGCGGCTGGCTGCACGCCGCCGAGGCCCAGGACGACTGGTCGCTGCACCTGACCGTGGGACTGCGCGCACCGACCCGGCTCAGCGTCGTCGAGGCGCTGCTGGACCTCGCCGCCGACGAGCCGGCGCTGCGGGCCGGGCTGCCGATGGGCACCGACCCGGGCGACGGGGCGTCGATCGCCCCGGTGCTCGCCGACACCGTCAAGGCGCTGCACGAATGGCTCGACACCCTCGACCCGCGCGACGTCGCCGACCGGTGGCGGCGTGCCCGTGCCGGGGCCGGTGCCGCCCGCCCGGCGCCGATGCGGCCGGTCGCGCAGGCGGCGGCCCTCGCCAGGCTCTGCGCGGACGACCGGGTGCGGCTGCGGCCGGGACTGCCCGTCCGCGTCACCGAGGCGGACCGGGTCGCGGTCGAGGCCCCGGACCGGACCGTCACGATGCCCGCGGTGTGCGCCCCGGCGGTCCGCGCGCTGCTCGACGGCCGGGTGCACCGCGTCGGCGACCTGCCCGGCCTCGACGAGGACGACCGGCTCGTGCTGACCCGCCGGCTGCTCACCGAGACGATCCTGGTCCTGGACGCATGAAGGCCGGCGCCCTGCCAGGCGCCGGCCCTTCAGATGCGACATCAGTCCTTGAATACGTCCTTGACCTTCTCGCCGGCCTGCTTGACGCTGCCTGAGGCCTGGTCCACCTTGCCCTCGGCCTCCAGCTGCTCGTCGTCGGTGGCCTTGCCGACGCCTTCCTTGACCTTGCCCTTGGCCTCTTCTGCCTGGTTGTCGATCTTGTCGCTCAGTCCCATAGCGAACCCCATTCCCAGACGGTCCGTCAGGCGCCGCTGACGCGGCGCGCTGCCGTAGTGGTGCCCCGTCCCGACCCACCGAAACGGCGGTTCATCTCAGACGCACCGCCGCGCAACCGATCTGCACTGTGGAAACTCCTGCGAACCTCGGGGTGATCGGCGATGACGGGTTGGCTCGCGAACCGGGCGGTCCGCACGAAAGTGCTGCTCGTCGTGGCGATCCTCGGCGTCGTCGCCCTCGCCGGCAGCGGCGTGGCGACGCTGCGCCTGCACGAGCTCAAGGTCGAGGCCGAGGCGCTGTATGTCCGGGGGCTGCTGCCGGTCGCCGAGCTCAGCGAGGTCCGCGACGACGTCGCCGCCGTGCGGGTCGCCGTGCTCAACCACGCGATCACCACCGACCCGCAGCGCAAGGTCACCTACGAGCAGGCGGTCGACGCCGCATCCGTCAAGTTCGCCGCCAACCTCGCCGGGTACCGCGCGGCGAGCGGCGTGCCGGCCCTCGCCGACGACCTGGGCGCAGTGTTCGAGCAGTACCGCGCCGCCGTCGACAGCCAGTTGCTGCCGGCCAGCCGCAGCGGGAACCTCCGCGAGGTCGAACGGATCAGCGCCGACGTCACCGGCCCCCTCGCCGCGAAGACGGCCGACCTGGTGCAGCGCATCGGTGAGGCCGACCGCCTGGCGGCCGAGCACCGCCGGGACCGGGTGCGCACCGCGTACGGCAATGCGCTGCGCTGGACGTGGGGCCTGATGGGCGCCGGGCTCGCGCTCGCGGTGCTGTTCGCGCTGCTCGTCGCCGGCCAGCTGGTCCGCGCCGTGTCCAGGGTCGCGCACGTCGTGGCCGGGATCGCGGTCGGCGACCTGACCCGCACCGCCGACGTGCCCGGCCGCGACGAGCTCGGCACGATGGCGGGCGCGCTGAACACCGCCACGGGACAGCTGCGGGAGTCGATGCAGGCCGTCGGCGCGAGCAGCGCCTCCCTCGCCGGCGCGGCGCAGGAACTGTCCGCGGTGAGCAACCAGATCGCCGCGAGCGCGGAGGAGGGCAGCGTCCAGGCCGGCGCCGTGTCGCAGTCGGCCGAGGAGGTGTCCAGCAACGTGCAGACCGTCGCCGCCGGCACCGAGCAGATGGGCGCCGCCATCGCCGAGATCGCCCGCAGCGCCGCCGACGCCGCCCGCGTCGCCGGTGGGGGAGTCCTGACCGCCGAGTCGGCGTCGGAGACGATCCGCAAGCTCGGCCGGTCCAGCGGTGAGATCACCACCGTCCTGAAGGCCATCACCGCGATCGCCGAGCAGACGAACCTGCTCGCGCTGAACGCCACCATCGAGGCGGCCCGGGCCGGCGACGCGGGCAAGGGCTTCGCGGTCGTCGCCGGTGAGGTGAAGGACCTGGCGCAGGAGACCGCGAAGGCGACCAGCGACATCTCCGCCCGCATCGAGGCGATCCAGCAGGACGCGTCGGCGGCCGTCCTGGCGGTTACCGAGATCGCCGCCGTCATCGACGAGACCAACCAGTACGCCACGACGATCGCCGCCGCCGTCGAGGAGCAGAGCGCCACCACGAACGAGATGACCCGCAACGTCGCCGAGGCCGCGTCCAGCGCCAACGAGATCGCCAGCAACATCAGTGGCGTCGCCGAGTCCAGTCAGGTCACCAACGCCGGTGTCGCGCAGACCCGGGCCTCCGCCGACGACCTGGCCCGCATGTCCGCCGAGTTGCAGCAGGTCGTCGCCCGTTTCCAGCTCGTCTGAAAATTCTTCCGGCGGATGTGTCCGGTCGGCGCCGCGGCGTTCGTCACTATGCTGAGATCCAGTCCAGCGGAGGATGCCAAACCATGAAGTACATGATGTTCGTCTGCACCGACGCCGAGCCCGACACCGACACCGCGCCCGAACCCGACATCGACGAATGGGTCGCGCAGAACGACCGGTCCGGGCGGCGGCTGCTGGGCAACGAGCTGGCGCCGTTGTCGTCCGCGACCACCGTCCGGGTCCGCAACGGCGAGCTCCTGGTCTCCGACGGCCCGTTCGCGGAGACCAAGGAGGTCATCGTCGGGTTCGACCTCCTCGAGTGCGCCGACCTCGACGAGGCGATCGAGGTCGCCCGGGCGCACCCGATGGCCAGATACGGCCGCCTGGAGATCCGGCCGTACGCCACCGTTGAACAGTGACCGGCCGGCCGCGACGGCGTCGGCCGTCGCGGCCGCGGCCCCCGTCGCCGACCCGCAGATAGGCGCGACCCTGAGCCCCGGGACCCGCGCCAGGGCCCACGCCGAGGGCAGCGGCC
>NZ_JBFAPO010000024.1:130332-147764 GCF_040676755.1 Dactylosporangium sp. NPDC049525
CGCTTCGGCGGGCTGTGGAAATACATGAAGATCACCTGGGTCACGTTCGGCCTGGGCTGGCTGGCGATCATCGGCTTCCCGCTCGCTGATCCGCGTCACCGGCGACTGGACCCTCGCCGAGGACTGCGCCCAGGACGCCCTCGCCGCCGCCCTGGAACGGTGGCCCCGCGACGGCGTGCCCGGCAACGCCGGCGGGTGGCTGATGACGGTCGCCCGCAACCGCGCCATCGACGTGCTGCGCCGGGCGACGGTCGAGAAGCGCAAGCTGCGCGACCTCGCGGTGCTGGAGCTGACCGCGGCCGAGCCGGCCGAGGTGCCGGACGGGTTGGACGACCGGCTGCGACTCATCTTCACCTGCTGTCACCCGGCGCTGCCGCTGGAGGCGCGGGTGGCGTTGACGCTGCGCACCATCTGCGCGGTGCCGACCGGCGACATCGCCAGGGCGTTCCTGGTCACCGAGTCGGCGATGACCCGGCGGCTCACCAGGGCCAAGACGAAGATCGCGACGGCCGGGATCCCGTATCGGGTGCCGGCCGGCCGGGCACTCACCGAACGCCTCCCCGGGGTCCTCGCCGTGCTGTACCTGCTGTTCACGCAGGGCTACAACGCCGACGGGGAGCCCGCGTTCGCCGACGAGGCGATCCGCCTCGCGCGCCTGCTCGGTCGGCTCATGCCGGACCAGCCGGAGGTGCCGGAACTGCTGGCGCTGTTCCTGTTCCAGCACTCGCGCCGCGACGCCCGCCGCGACGCCGCCGGCGACCTGCTCACCCTCGACCGGCAGGATCGCTCCCGCTGGGACCACGCCGCCATCGCCGAAGGCGTCGCGATCCTCGCCGGGGTCACGCCGGACGGCGGCCCGTATGCGCTGCAGGCGCACATCGCGGCGTGCCACGCCACCGCCCCGTCGGCGCAGGACACCGATTGGCCCCGGATCGCCGGCTGCTACGACCGGCTCGCCGCCGCGCAGCCCTCGCCGGTGATCGAGCTGAACCGGGCCGTTGCGCACGGCTACGCGTCCGGGCCCCGGGCCGGGCTGGCGCTGCTCGCCGCGGCCCGCGCCGGCGGCGCCCTCGACGGCTACCCGCACGTGCTCGCCGTCGAGGCCGACCTGACCGCCCGGCTCGGCGACCGCGACCGCGCCGCCGAGCTGTTCCGGCTGGCCGCGGCGGCCGCGTTCAGCGACGACGAGCGCCGCGCCCTGCTGGCCCGGGCCGCCACCGTCTGAGCGGTTCAGTATTTCCACTGAGGCTTCGGTGCGCCCGCCGGGTGCATGCTCGGTGCCGTGACCACCGTTCTGCGCGCGGCGTGGCTGTTCGACGGCACCGCCGACACCCTGATGCCCGACCCGACCGTGATCCTGGACGGCGGCACGATCACCGCCGTCGGGACCGCGCTGAGCGTCCCCGACGGCGCGACCGTCGTCGACCTCGGCGCCGCCACCATCCTGCCCGGGCTCGTCGACGCCCACGTCCACCTGGCGTTCGACGCGTCCGCCGACCCGGTCGGCAACCTCGCGGCCCGCGACGACGCCGAGGCCCTCACCGCGATGACCGCCGCCGCCCGGCACGCCGCCCGGGGCGGGGTGACCACGGTGCGGGACCTCGGCGACCGCGGCTACCTGTCCCTGGGGCTGCGTGCCGCCGCGGCCGGGGACCCGTCGCTGCCGACGATCGTCGCCTCCGGACCGCCGATCACGTCGCCCGGCGGGCACTGCCACTACCTCGGCGGCGCCGCCGTCACCGGCGACGACGGGATCCGCGCCGCCGTGCGGGAACGCGCCGACCGCGGCGCCGACATCATCAAGATCATGGCGAGCGGCGGGAACCTCACCCCGGGCAGCCTGCCGGAGGTGTCCCAGTTCGGCCCCGGCGAGCTGCGCGCCGCCGTCGACGAGGCGCACCGCCTGGGCCTGCCGGTCACCGCGCACGCGCACGGCACCCAGGCCATCGTCGACGCCCTTGCCGCCGGCGTCGACGGCCTCGAGCATGTCTCGTTCATGAACGCCGACAGCGTCGACGCCATCCCCGACGCGGTGCTCGCGGCGATCGTGTCGCGGCGGGTCGTCGTCGGCATGACCCTGGGCGTCAAGCCGGTGCCCGGGATGGCCCCGCCGCCGGCCGTGCTGTCCCGGATGCCGCTGATGCTCGCGGGGCTGCGCCGGATGCACGACGCCGGGGCCCTGATGATCGCCGGCACCGACGCCGGCATCGGCCTGATCAAGCCGCACGACGCGCTGCGGTGGGCGGTCGCCCACCTCGCCCAGGTCGGCATGACCCCGGCCGGCGCGCTGCGGGCCGCCACGTCCGTGGCCGCGGCGGCGTGCGGGCTGGGCGAGCGCAAGGGGCGCGTCGCCGCCGGGTTCGACGCCGACATTCTCGCCGTCGACGGCGACCCGCTGCAGGATCCGTCCGCGCTGCACCGCATCCGTGCCGTCTACGTCCGAGGTGTACCGGTCAGTCGCTGAGCAGGCCGTGCTCGCGGGCGTAGATGGCGGCCTGGGTGCGGTCGCGCAGGCCGAGCCGGCTCAGCATCCGCGACACGTGGTTCTTCACGGTGCCCTCGCTGACGAACAACGCCAGGCCGATCTCGCGGTTCGTCGCGCCCTTCGCGACCAGCCGCAGGATCTCCACCTCCCGGGCGGTCAGCGCCCCGCCGCCGTGGTCCTTCGGTGCCGCGGCGAGCCGCGCCGCGATCCCGGCGGCCAGCGGGGCCACCCCGGCGTGGGTGAGGCGGACCGCGGCGGCGAGGTCGACCGCGCCGAGGTCCTTGAGCAGGTAGCCGCTGGCGCCGGCCCGCAGCGCCTGGGTCACGTACTCGTCGTCGTCGAACGTCGTCAGCATCACCACCCGGCACGCCGGCAGCTCCCGGCGCAGCTCCCGGGTCGCCTCGACGCCGTCCATGCCGGGCATGCGGACGTCCATCAGCACCACATCCGGCGCCGATGCCAGGGCCTTCGCGACCGCCTCCGCGCCGTCCGCGGCGATGCCGACGACCTCGATCCCCGGCTGGATGCCCAGCAGCGACGCGATGCCGTCGCGGACCAGCTGCTGGTCATCCACCACCAGGACCTTCACGCTCGTCATGCGGCCGGCACCGTCACGGTCAGGGTGACCCCCTGCCGCCCGGTCACGTCGAGGCTGCCGCCGACCGCGGCGACCCGCTCCCGCATGCCCCGCAGCCCGAACCCGTCGGCGGCGCCGTCGGCGAACCCGTGCCCGTCGTCGGCGACGACCAGCCGCGCGGCGGCACCGCCGAACGTCGCGCGGATCGTGACCCGGCCGGCGCCGGCGTGCCGGCGGGCGTTCGTGACCCCTTCCTGCGCCGCCCGGAACAACGCCACCCGCGCCGCCACGGGCAGCTCCCGCTCGTCGCCGTGCACCTCCACGTCGACGGCGCACTGCCCGCCGCCGCCGTCGCTGGCCAGCTCGGCGAGCGCGGCGGCGAGCGAGAACGGCGCGGCGAGGGCCCGCACGGCGCCGCGCACCTCGTCGAGGGCGCGGGTCGCCGACGCCCGCGCGTCGCGCACCGCCTGCTGCGCCGCGGCCGGGTCGAGGTCCCGGAACGCGGTCGCCTTCTCCAGCTGGATGCTGACCGCGGTCAGGTGGTGCCCGAGGCTGTCGTGGATGTCCCGGGCGACCCGGCCGCGCTCCGCCGCCGCGGACAGCTCCGCGACGTCGGCGAGGGCCAGCCGCAGCCGGGCCCGGGACTCGGACTCGCCGACCGCGGCGGACGCCATCGCGACCGCCAGGGCCATGCCGACGCCCAGCATCAGCACGTCGGTGACGCGCTCGCCGCTGCTGAACCAGTGCGGATCCGCGACGGTCGCCAGGCCGGCGGGCACCGCCACCCCGGCCGCCGCGAGCGTGACCGCCACCCGCCGGCCGTAGGCGAAGTACGCGGTGAACGGCACCAGCAGGAACAGCAGGTTCGACAGCCCCGACCCGTCCAGCGCCGCGACCAGCACGAACAGCGCCGTCCGCGCGGCCAGGAACGCTATCGGCGGCGCGGTGACCCGCCGCTCCAGCGGCTCCAGGGCGGCGAGCACCCCGATCGCGGCGACGAGCCCGGCGGCCTGTGGCAGGCCGCCGGACCCGCGGGCCTGGTCGTGCAGGCCGGCGACGAGGACGGCGCCGTACATCACGTACGGCAGCCACGACACCGGACGCGGCGGACCCATGCCCACCAGGTTACGCAGGGACCGGGACGCGGGCGGGCAGCACCGACAGCGCCAGCCACGCGACCGACACCGCCGCCAGGACGTGCACGCCGCTGGTGAGCGGGCTGTCCGGCAGCGGCGCGAGGACCGCCAGGAGGGGCAGCGTCACGCCGTACCCCACCGCGGGCAGTCTCGGAAAGCCGCCGGAGCGCACCATCGACACGCTGAACAGGATCGTCCCGGCGAGGAACACCACGGCGCTGACCTGTAACGCCGTCCCCGTCGGCCCGGCCCGCAGCGTGTCCACAGTGGACTCGTCAAGGTAGAACAGCACCATGTTCAACGCGAACGCGACCCCGGTGAACAGCCCGAGCCCGAGCAGGTTCGCGGCGTACGCGACCGCGCCGAACCGCCCGGCGGTGGCCCGGTGATGCAGGTAGAGTGCGGTGACCGCGGGCGCGGAGAACGCCACCCCGAGCCCGAGGACGAAGCTCGTCGCCGACGTCTCGCCGGTGAACGCCTCGATCGCGCCCGGCACACCGATCGACAGTGCGAGCAGGACGCCGCTGACGGCGCCGAACCGTTGCAACCATGTGAGATCCATGCGCTGCACCGTATTTTCCGCGGCGCTGCCGGCGGCAGTGCCGGGCGGCCAGACCTCTTCGCCGGTCGTCATGTGCCGGGTGGGACGCTGCGGCGGTGCCTGCCCTTGTCGCGGGACGGGCCGGGTGACCCGCGCCGAGGGTTCGGCGCGGGTCGTGGGTGTGCCGGGTGGTCAGTGGCAGGAGCCGGTGCCGGTGTCGCTGTAGGACTGGCCGGCGACCGGCACGAACTGCCAGTCGTAGCTGTTGCTGTGCAGGGTGAACTTCAGGACGCCGTACGCGGAGCTGTTGCGGGCCTCGCTGTTGGGCTGGATGGTGCCGAAGGCGTAGTGGCTGGCGCCGCCCATGCCGGCGACCCAGGTGCGCAGCCCGCGGGCGGTGTCCAGGCCGCCGCTGGGGTTCATCGGGCCGAAGCGCTCGTAGACGTGGTTGTGGCCCCACAGCACGACGTCGGCGTTGTAGTCGTACAGCGCCTGGTAGAGCGGGCGGGTCGACGTCGACGGCGCGTGGTTGGAGCTGGAGGTGAACAGCGGGTGGTGCCAGTAGGCGAGGGTGCACGGCTTCGTGCTGGCCGCCAGGTCGGTGCGCAGCCACTGCTCCTGCGTCGAACCGGCGGACATGCTGATGTTCGAGTTCAGCGACACGATGTGCCAGTTGCCGAGGTCGAAGGAGTAGTACCCGCGACCCGACGGGCCGGCGACCGAGCCGAAGTAGCTGTAGTACGCCGAAGCGCCCGACGTCACGTAGTCGTGGTTGCCGGGGCTGGGCCGGGTCCGGTCCTTGAACCGGCCCCACGTCGGCGCGTAGTAGGAGTTGAACTCGCTGGCGGTGCCGCTGTCGTACACGTTGTCGCCGAGCGTGTAGACGGTGCCGGGGATGTTGTCGATCAGCGCCGCGGTGGCGCTGTCGCCCGAGCCGGAGTTGGCGATGTCGCCCGCGCCGACGAAGACGGGGTCACCCGACGGCGGGGTGGTGGTGCCGGTGGTGAGCACGAGCTGCGGGGCGTCGGCGCCGCTCTCCCGCGAGTCGTAGTAGGCGCCGTCGGTGTTGCTGGAGCTCGCGCCGATGCTGAACGTGCCGTTGCCGGTCACGAGGGCCTTGACGTCGATCTCGTACCAGCCGTCGCGGCTGACCGAGCCGAGGGTGCCCAGGGTCGCGCCGTCGATGGCGGGCTGGTTGCTCCACGTGGTGCCCGTCTCCGACCATGAGGTGTTGCTCATGGCCTTGAACGTGCCGCCGTTGGCGCTGCCGTCGTTGCCGCTGATGGTGCGCAGGCGCAGCTTGGCGGCGGTGACCGTGCCGCTGACGCCGGACACCGTGAACCGTAGGAACATGCGGCGCACCGGCGAGTTGTCCACGACGATCTGCGTCGTCGTGCCGTAGTTGGTGGACGTGGCGTCGCTCTGGACGTACGTGTCGGCGACCGGCGTGAACGTGGCCGTGGCGGCCGACGCCGGGGACGCGGAGGCCACGACGACGGTGGCGGTGGCGGCGACCAGCGCCGCGACCGTCGCCATCGTCACCGGGGGGCGGGTGAGGCGGATGCCCATCCAGAAACCCTTCTCTGGGCGTGTGCAGAAGCGCAAGGAACATAGGGGCATCGATGGACCGGTGCGGTGCCGCCGAGTGAACACGCAGCGAAATCATTCGATGTAAGGCGCTGTTCACGAACTGCACGCCCGCCCGCCGCACATGGTCCGTTGCCCGGGGATCCGCCCGCGGCGGACGATGGCGGGCCGCCACCAGCAGAGAGGAAAGCGCCGGGTGTACCTGTCGACCGTGTCGAAGCCGACGACCGCGGGATCCGCCGTGAGCCGGCGCCGCGGAGCCGTCGTCAGCGGCAACGTCATCGCGCTCGGCGCGGTCAGCCTGATCACCGACGTGTCCGCCGAGATGGTCACCGCGGTGCTGCCGCTGTACCTGGTGCTCGGCCTGCACGTCAGCCCGCTCGCGTACGGCGTCATCGACGGCACCTACACGGGCGCGACCGCGCTGCTGCGGCTCGTCGGCGGGTTCGTCGCCGACCGGATCCGCTCCCGCAAGCTGGTCGCCGGGATCGGGTACGCCCTGTCCGCCGTCGCCAAGCTCGGCCTGCTGCTGGCGGGCCGGTCGATGACCGCGATCGGTGCCGTCATCGCCGTCGACCGGCTCGGCAAGGGCGTGCGGACCGCGCCCCGCGACGCGCTGATCACCGCCTCGAGCCCGCCGGAGGCGCTCGGCCGGGCGTTCGGCGTGCACCGCACGATGGACGGCATCGGCGCGTTCCTCGGGCCGCTCGTCGCGCTCGCCGTCCTCGCCGCGGCGGGGGAGTCCTACGACGCCGTCTTCGTCACCAGCTTCTGCGTCGCCGCGCTCGCCGTCGTGGTGCTGGTGCTGTTCGTCCGCGAACGACCGGACAGCGAGCCGACCGATCTGGCCAAGACCGCTGAGACGGTCAAGGCGGCGGCCGGGACAGCCAAGGCGGCTGAGACGGCCGAGGCGCCGAAGGTCACGGCCGCGGAGGCGGTCGGGCTGCTGCGCGCCGCGCCGGTCCGGCGGCTGCTGGCGGCCGCCTGCCTGCTCGGCCTCGCCACGATCGGCGACGGTTTCGTGTACCTCATGCTCCAGCGCCGCGAAGACCTGAGCCTCGTGTGGTTCCCGCTCCTGGCCGTCGGCACCAGCCTGGCGTACCTGCTGCTGGCCACGCCGCTGGGCCTGCTCGCCGACCGGATCGGGCGGCTGCCGGTGATCCTCGGCGGCTACCTCGCCCTGGGAGTGGCGTACGCGCTGCTGTTCGGCCCGCTCGGCGGCTGGCCGCTGCTGGTGCTGACCCTCGCCCTGCACGGGCTGTTCTACGCCGCCACGGACGGGGTGCTCGTCGCGTTCGCCGGGCCGGTGCTGCCGGCCCGGTTGCGCACCACCGGGATCGCGCTGATCCAGACGGGACAGGCGCTGGCGTACCTGCTGTCGTCCGTCCTCTTCGGACTGGCGTGGCAGGCGTGGGGACCGGAGTCGGCCAGCCGGGTCGCGGCGGCCGTCGTGGGGACGGTCGTGGTGGCGACCCTGATGCTGTTGCGGAAACGAGGTTCGGTGCGATGAGACCCATGTCGAACGGCGTACGGTTCGGGGTGCTCGGCGTCGCCGTCGTCCTGCTCGCCGGCGTAGCGGCCGGCTACACCGCCCTCGCGGCGGATCGCGCCGCGCCGCCGGCCGCCAAGGGCAGCGCCACCGGAGGCACCGTGACCCTGACCCCGGGGCCACGGTTGCTGACGATCACCGACCGGCACCTCGCGTCCGTGTCCGCGAGCGACCCGGGCGGGCCGCGTACCGTGTCCACAGTGGAGTGCCTGCGGGTGTATGCCGCCGCCGGCACCGGGATCTGCCTGCGCCCGGACACCGCCTGGACCTACCAGGTCGTGGTGCTCGACGCGGACCTGCGGCCCCACCAGACGTTCGCCGTCCCCGGCCTGCCCAACCGGGCGCGGGTGTCACCGTCGGGGCGGTTCGTCGCGTGGACCGTGTTCGTCGGCGGGGACTCCTACACCAGCAGCGGATTCTCCACCCGCACCGGCATCCTCGACACCCGCACGGGAACCACCGTCAACACGCTCGAGGAGTTCACGGTCATCCGCGACGGCAAGCCGTACCGCAACGTCGACGTCAACTTCTGGGGCGTCACCTTCGCCGCCGACGACAACCGGTTCTACGCGACGATGTCGACGGCCGGCCGCCGGTACCTCGTCCGCGGCGACCTCGCCGCGCGCACCGTCGAGACCCTGAAGGACAACGTCGAGTGCCCGTCGCTGTCGCCGGACGGCACCCGGATCGCGTTCAAACAAGCGATCGACGCGGACCCGATGAAGGGCTGGCGGCTGTCGGTCCTCGACGTCGCGAGCATGCGCGTGACCCAGACCGCCGAACACGCGAGCGTCGACGACCAGGCGGCCTGGCTCGACGCCGCGACGCTCGCGTACACGCTGCGGCAGGACGACGGCCGGCCCGACGTGTGGACGGTCCCGGCGGACGGCACGGGCGCACCTCAGCTGCTGATACCCGGCGCGGAGTCGCCGTCCCCGCTCGCAGCCTGACGGCGTGGCCTGTACCGTCGCGGCGTGACAACGCGCAGTGCCGTGGCGTCGCTGGTGGCAGCCGTGCTGCTCGGCGGCGCCACGGCGACCCTCGCCCCGGCGCCGGCCCACGCCGAGACCGTCCGCGAGCAGCAGTGGTGGCTCGGCGCGCTCGGCATCGCGAAGGCCCAGCAGGTCGCCAAGGGTGACGGCGTCGTGGTCGCGGTCATCGACACCGGCGTCGACGGCGCCCAGCCCGACCTGGCCGGCGCGCTGCTGCCCGGCGCCGGCACCAACGGTGTCACCAGCGAGAAGGGCTGGGACGACCCCGACGGGCACGGCACCCAGATGGCGACGGTCCTCGCCGGCCGCGGCGGAGACGGTCCCAACCACGTGCTCGGCATCGCCCCGAAGGCCAAGCTCCTCCCGGTCGCGATCCCGATCGGCAACCGGACCCTGAAAACCCCGGAAGGCACCCTGGCCGAGCCGATCCGCTACGCCGCCGACCACGGCGCGAAGATCATCAACATGTCGTTCACTCTCGCCGACGACGAGCTGAAGCAGCCGGAGGCCGACGCCATCGCGTACGCCCGTGCCAAGGGCGCCATCCTCGTCGCCGCCGGCGGCAACCGCCCGCAGGGCGACAACCACGTGCCGCTGCCGGCCCGCTACCCGGGTGTCGTCACGGTCGCCGGCACCACCCGCGCCGGGGGCCTGTGGGACGGCTCCATCGCCGACCCGACGGTCGACATCGCCGCCCCGGCGCAGGACATCATCGGCGCCGCCCCGAAGTCCCGCTACCCCTCGGGTTTCGCGGTCGGCTCCGGTACGAGCGGTGCCGCCGCGATCGTCTCCGGCGTGCTGGCGCTGATCTGGTCGAAGTACCCGGCGCTGGACGCCGCGAACGTCCTCAACCGGCTCTTCGCCACCGCCCGGGACAAGGGCACCGCGGGCCGCGACGACGCGTTCGGCGCCGGCCTGATCGACCCCTACGCGGCGCTGACCGCGACCGTGCCGCCGGTGACCGCCGACCCGCTCGGCCCGATCCCGTCGCCGTCCGCGGCCCGGCCCTCGACCCCGCTCTCTGCCGCCGCGACGCCGCGCGCCCCGGACGGCCTGGGCGCGCCCGCGATCCGCGCCGCGGCCGTCGGCGGCGGGTCGCTCCTGCTGGCGTTGCTGCTCATCTTCGGCGTCGGCCGGCCGCTGCTGCGCTCGTCCCGGCGCCGCTGACGCCCCGCCGCCCTATCCACTGCGGTCGTTGCGCACAACCGACCGATGATGTCCGTCAGGTCGTCGGTACGGCCGACGCCGGTTACGCCGACCGGTCCGAACCGGCACGCCGCTGTTGGCGGGACGTGACCGGGCGCCTACGGTATGGAAGGTCGGCGATGGAGAGGCGGAACGATGACCAGCGGCGCCCTCGGCCCTCTGCCGTCCCTGGAGCGGTGGCAGGAGCAGGTCCGCGAGGCGATGACGGAGTCCGATCCGGCCCGGCCGCGGCTGCGGTGGGAGCGCCGGGACGACTTCACCCGCTGGGACCTGCACGGCGACTGCCCCCGCTGCGGCGATCACACCTCGAAGCTCGTCAGCGGCGTCGTCGTGTCCGACGCGGCGTTCGAGTCGGTGACGCTCATCGAGCTGGCGATGGCGTGCGCCTGCGAGGTCGAGCACCGGGCCGGCCACCGGGGCTGCGGCGCCGGCCACGGCCTGTACATCACCGTCCCCGCGCCCGGAGCCTGACATGACGACCTTCGCCGACGAGGCCGCCTACTACGAGACCCGCCTCGACGAGCTGCGCCGCGACCAGCTCAAGACGGTCCAGTCGGCGGCCGGGCGGTGGTCGGCACTGATGACCGCGGTGCTCGGCGTGTTCGGCACCGTCGCGTTCGCCGGCGGGCTCACCACCATCGACAAGCTCGCCGCACCCTACGACGTCGTCGCGAAGGCCGTCACCACCCTCGCCGCCGTGACCGCGGTGACGGCCGTGGTGCACCTGGCCCGCGCCGCCGGCGGCCTGCGCCTGGAGGACCTGACCTTCCCCAACGGCAAGGCCCTGATGAACCGCGAGGCGCGGCTCGCCGGCGAGGCCCGGACCCGGCTGCGGACCGGCCGGTGGTTCGCGGTCGCCACCGGCGCGCTCGTCCTGGCCGGCTCCGGGCTGGTGCTGTGGTGCCCGACCGCCGCGCCGGGCCCGGCGAAGGTCCTGGTGCGGTTCCCCGACGGCGCCGCCTGCGGCGCACCGGCCTGGGCCGGCGGCCAGCTCACTGTCGGCGGCCGCCCGCTGCGCGACGCCGTGGAGATCGTCCCGGTCGCGGCGTGCCCGAAGGCGCCGCCCCGATGACCCACCCGTTCTTCGACACCGACGGCTACCCGTGGCACCGCACCGAGGCCGTGGCCTTCCACCGGCTCCTGTACCGGCGGTTCGACAAGTTCGCCGACATCCAGCTCGTGTACAAGCGGATCTCCGCCGACCTGCCGCCCCTGGACAGCGGCCCGTCCGATCACGTCTGGCACGCCGCGCTGGAGCAGTGCGCCAAGCGCCGGCTCCTGCGGACCCTGCACCAGCAGCTGCTCGACAACGGCGACTTCGGGCAGAACAAGGACGCGCTCGCGGTGCTCGACGCGGTCCGCGTGTCCCGTGCCGCCGTCGACCTGGCCGTGCTGCCGAGCGTGCCGGGCCTGGTGATGCTGGACCGGGCGCAGCTGCGCCGGTACATCCGCCGCCTCGCCCCGGCCAGCAACCCGCTGAAGGTGCTCCTCGTGCGCGGCGAGGCGCAGAGCGGCAAGAGTCACGGCCGGCACCTGTTCGAGTCCGCGGCCCGCGACGCCGGCGCGAAGTCCGTGTACCTGTGCGACGGGCTCGTCGCCACCGTCGAGGACGTCCTGGTCGAGCTCTTCGGCGCGTACAGCGCGACGGCCGAGATCCCGGCGCCCGAGTCCACCGACCACGGTTGGTACAAGGCCGCCTGCGGCAAGCTGCGGGAGATCGCCGAGCGCAACGGATGCGCCCTGTGGATCGCCGTTGACGACCTCGGCGTCGCCGAGGACGGCGCGCCACTGCTGGACCCGCAGATCCGCGCGTTCTTCGAGCAGTTCGCGCTGCACCTGGTGAGCGGCGTCTACAAGGACTGGTTCCGGCTGATGCTCATCGACTACCCGGAGGGCGCCGTGCCGAGCCGTTGGCGCAACGACCTGTGGGCCGAGGACCGCACGTCCCGCGCGGACATCACCGTCGAGCACGTCGTGGAGCTGCTGACGTCGTGGTCGGCCCAGCGCGGCAAGGTCGTGGTCGAGGAGACCGTCGCGGACGTGGCGGCCGGCATCCTCGCCGCCGTCGACGGCCCGGACGGCGCCCGCGCCGCCGGCACCGGCCGCCTGCCGCAGCTGCACGACCTGCTGGTGGCGAGCCTCGAGGCCGACGGGGAGCCCGAATGGACATGATGCCGCCGCGCCCCGACTACGTGCCGGTGGCCGACCTCACCGCCGCGCTCGACCGCGCCGCGGACGGTGTCGTGCTGGTCGTCATCGAGACCGAGGCATCCGTGGTCTCCGGCACCGGCTGGCTGATCACCGACGACCTGGTCGTGACCACCGAGGACCTCGTCGGGCACCGTGGCCCGCGGAGTGCGCGCCGTGGCGCCGGCGTCCAGGTCCTGTGCCGGGTCGGCACGGAGACCACCCCCGCCGACGTCGTCTACAGTCCCGCGGCGCCGTTCCCCTCCTGGAGCGACGTCGCGCTGCTGCGGCTGCGCCGGTCCATCCCGGGGCGGTCGTTGCCGCTGGCCGGCCGCGGGCTGGTCCCCGGTGAGCCGGTGTTCCTGGTCCATTTGCCCAGGGGCAAGTGGGAGCCCCAGGTTTCCTTCGGCCGGCTGGACGCCGCCGAGGCACCGGTGCTGGTCCACGACGCCGAGATCGGACCGGGTTCGGTCGGCGCGCCGCTGTTCTCGATGCGGGGCGACGTCGTCGGCATGACCATCGACCCGGCCGGGCAGCGCGTCGCCGGCGTCACGGTCGGCGGGCTGCTCGAGGTCCTGCAGGACGCGCCCGGCTGGAACGAGATCGTCGAGCATCACCACCTCGTTGACTGGGCCGCGTTCCGCACCCGCCTGGAGACCGCCGGCACCGCCGCGGTGCCGACCGGCGGGCTCCTGTGGTGCGCCGTGCGGTGGAGCATCGACCCGGCCGACCTCGCCGACGACGCCCGCGACGCCGTCCGGCCCCTGGTCAACGACCCGGCCGCGGACCGCTGGGTGATGCGCGCCGCGGACCGCCAGCGCATCCTGGCGGGCGCCGGCTCGCTCGACACGCTGCGGGCCGCCCGCGGCACCGACACCGTCGACGACCCCCGGCAGCAGGCCGTGGACCGGATCCTGGCCGGCCCGCCGTTCGCCGTCGACGAGCTCACCGAGGAGGCCCTGCCGCTGTGGCTGCAGGCGGTCCGCTGGTTCGCCGGCACCGTGCCGGGCCTGCCGACCGCCGCGACGGTGAACCGGCTGCTGGAGCGCCGCCGGCTGCGGGGCCGGCTCGCCGCGCTGACCCGCCCGCATTTCTGGGGCCGGCAGGCCGAGCTGCGCACGCTCGCCACCTGGTACGGCCAGGACGAGCCGCCGCCGATGACCCTGACCGGCATCGGCGGCATCGGCAAGTCGTGCCTGGCCGCCCGCTTCGCCGGTGACCTGCCCGGCGAGCCGGTGCTCCTCTGGCTCGACTTCGACCGCGCCGACCTGGCCCCCGACGACGCCGGCTCGGTGCTGACCGCGCTCGCCGAGCAGCTGTCGGTCCAGGTCGACGTGGACCTCGACCCGGGCGTCGACGGCGCCGGGCCACGCGCCGGCGTGTTCGGGGCCGAACTGCACCGCACGACCGCGGGCGCGCCGCCGCCGCTGCTGGTCCTCGACGGGTTCGAGATCGCCCAGCACGCCGAGCGCCACGGCGAGGTCTGGCGGCTGGTCGACCTCGTGCTCGCCCGCGTGCCGCGGCTGCGGGTGCTGATCGTCGGGCGCGCCCCGGTCCACGCGCTCACCCTCGGCGGCCGGCCGGCCGAGCGGATCGCGCTGGAGGGGCTCGACGACGCGGTGGCGACCGAATGGCTGCGCCGCCACGACGTGACCGACGCCGACGTCCTCGCCCGGGTACTCAGGATTGCCCACGGGGTGCCGCTGGTCCTGCAGCTGGCGCAGCGTCTCATCGCCAACGGCGGCTCCGTCGACGACCTGCCGAAGCACCTCGTGGAGGGCTTCCTCTACCGCCGGATCCTCGACCGGGTCGTCGACCCGGACCTGCAACCCATCGCCCGGGACGCCCTGGTCCTGCGCCGGGTCACCCCGGACATCATCGCCGACGTGCTGCCCGACAGCCGCCCGGCCGGCGTGGACGCCGCGGCGGTGTTCCGGCGGCTGGCGCAGGAACTGGCGCTCGTCACGCCGGACGGGCAGGACGTGCCGGACCTGCTGCTGGAGAGCGGCCCTGACGTGCTGCGGCTGCGGCCAGAGGTCCGGGTCGCCACGCTGGCGCTGCTCGCCCGCGACAACGCCGACCGGGTCCGCGAGATCGACACCCGCGCCGCGGAGTGGTACAGCCGCCAGCCCCCGACGGACGTCACCGTGGCCGAGCTGGTGTACCACCGGCTCCGCCTCGACGACGTGGCCGGCGCGGCGGCGGTCTGGCGGGACGCGGTGGCCCCGCTGCTGCAGCACGCCGCCGACGACCTCCGGCCGGCGGCCCGGGCCTGGCTCAGCAACCGGCTCAACGGCCCGGCCGGCACGTCGGCCAACCTCGCGGCGTGGGAACGCAACGCGGCGGCCCGCATCCGCGACGTCCTGTCCCGGGGGCTGGTCCGCCTGGTGCCGGACATCCTGGCCGAGCACGAGGAGCGGGGGCCGCAGAGCACGCTCGTGCTGTACGACGCCTGGTCGCGGTGGGCCGCCGGCGACATCGAGGCCGCTCGCTCGATGCTCGCGGCGGCCCCCAAGGCAGACGGGCCGGTCGGCAGGAACCGCACGATCCTCGCAGCCCTCATGGCCCGTGAGATCGGTAGACGGGCTTCGGTGGACGCGCTGCTGGCAACTGTCGCGTCCGATACCGACTGGCAGGACAGCCAGGATCCGGAGTTGATGACGCTAGCGGTGTGGGCGGCCCGGGTGCGCCTCGCCGTCGACCTGCCGATGGAGCTGTCGCTGCTTCGTTCGGCACGTGACGATCCGGGTGCCCGGGCCGGGCTCGACTCCTTGCGGCAGGGCAGGGTGGTCCTTCCCGCGCTGGACGCCGCAGCGCAGCGGAATACCGGGATCTTCAGGGATCAAAAGCCATTGACGATCCCCCTCAATGACGGTGAGCTGCAACCGTTCGCCGACGCGATCGCTATGCGCCTCCATCCCAGTGCAGAGCAGGTCACACTGCGGGAATGGTTGGCACAGACGAAGCGGGTGGACGTCTGGCAGACATCAGAGTGGAGTGTGACTCTGATGCTGTTGCATTGGCGAAGGCTCGCGTTGGTGACGGACAGCACTGCCCTTGGTCGCGTCTGTGCTCGGGCGCTGCGGGAGGACCCGCCGACGAGGCTTGCGATCTCAGTCGTAGCGACGCTGTTCGCTCTGCGGGGCAACGACTTCAGATACGTCGAGGAACGCGGCACGGTGGCCTTGGACGACATCGTCGAGCATTTCGGGGTGCTCAACGGTGGCGCCTTCG
The DNA here is from genome assembly GCF_040676755.1 of Dactylosporangium sp. NPDC049525. Classification (NCBI taxonomy): domain Bacteria; kingdom Bacillati; phylum Actinomycetota; class Actinomycetes; order Micromonosporales; family Micromonosporaceae; genus Dactylosporangium; species Dactylosporangium sp. NPDC049525. The sequence goes on from NZ_JBFAPO010000024.1 coordinate 145,827, forward strand.
ATGCAATCCCACAAACGGCCTTCGCCGAGGAACTGGCCGAGGAGGGCAATCTGGGCACCGCTGCGGCGGCGCTGTATCTGACCGGCCCGGATCCTCTTGAGGAGCTGTTGAGCGTCGTGGCCGGGCTTCCCGTCGCGGGTGGGGGGCGGGGATGACGGAAGTGCTGGGGGCGTGGCCGTATCCGTGGACGGAGCCTGTGGCGCGGTCGCTGCACCGGACGTTGACGCAGCTGTTCCCGTCGCCGAAGGCGGCCGGTGACGTCGCCGCGCGGGCCGGGATCGACGTGTGGACGATCGATCTTCAGCAGGCGCCGATCCACGTCTGGACGGACGTGCTCGAGGCGGCCGCGAAGCTCGGGCTGACCAGGGTGCTGGTCGAGACGGTCCGCGATCTCGTGCCCGCCAGCAGCCCGGCCCGGCCGCTCATCGACGACCTGCTCGCCGTCCGGCCGCCGCGGGTCGAAGCCGAGCCGGTCGGGCAGGACGGGGCGCCGCGGTTCCTTGCCGCGACGGACACCGTCAGCGTCGACGAGGCGCTGCTCTACCACGACAGCCTGCTGCTGCCGATGGGGAAGGTCCCGGCGCTGATCGGCACCCTGCAACGGCTCCTGGCGGTGGCCCCGTCGGTGTGCAAACTGGAGGTCGGGCTGCCCGGCGGGGGTGGCACGCTCGGCACCGGCCTGCTCGTCGGGCCGCGCAGCATCCTGACGTGCTGGCACGTGCTGCACCCCGGCGGGGTCACGGCGTCCTCGGTCGTCGCCGAGTTCGGCTACGAGGACGACGGGCACGACGGGCCGGTGGCGTCGACCGCGGTCCGGTGCGATCCGGGCACGATCACCGGCGACCCCACCGACGACTGGGCCGTCATCGGCACGCCCGAGGACGTCGGCTGGCCGATCGTGACACTGGATGCGGGCGTCGTGCCCAGGCTGCACGCTCCGGCGTACATCATCCAACACCCGAACGGGGTCAGGAAGCGGCTCGGCTTCGTCCGCAATCACATCTCCTACGTCGACGATCGGCTGGTGCAATATCTGACCGACACGCAGACCGGCTCTTCGGGCGCGCCGGTGCTGGACGCCGACGGCGCCGTCATCGCGCTGCACCACGCGGGTGGCCGGCCGCAGGAGGTCGCCGGGAAGCCGCCGACCAGCAAGAACGAGGGGATCCGGATCAGCCGGATCCGCCTGGATCAGTGAGGCGCGGGAGCGCGGCGTCGGTGGCGATCAGGCGGACGGTCACCGACCCGTACCGGCGACCTCTCAGCCCTCCGTCGTGACCGCCGAGGGCACGCCGCCGGCGCAGGTGATCGTCATCCGGATCGTGTTCTCGTCGTTCTTGAAGGCGATCCTCGCCCGGACGGCCGGTCCTTGCTCGACCTTCGCCACCTGGTAGGTCTCGGCCGGCTCCCACGTCAGCAGCAGCGCGCGGTTGCCGGGCCGGCAGGTCGCGCGGACCCTCCCGCCCGCGGAGGACAGGATCCGTGGCTGCGGCTGCGGCTCGTCCTCCGGCGTGGTCGGCGCGGCGGTCGGCTCCGGCTCGTCCCCGGTCGGCTGCGATCCGGGCTGGTTGCCGCCGCCCGTCGGACCCCCGGCCCCCGGCCCGCCGCCGGCCGTGGTCGTGCCGGCGCCCGCCGGATTGCCCGCGGCGGTGGCACCGGACGCGGTCGCCGACGGCTCGGCACTCGGCACGCCCGTCGTGGACGACGCGGTGGCGGCCCGCTCGTCAGCGGGCGGCACGGCCGCGATCGCCGCCGCGACCAGGCCGGCGACGATGAGGACGGTGCCCGCGCTGGCCGCAATCATCAAGGCCCGGGGGCGCCGCGGACCGGCGGTCGCGGCCGGCGGCTCCAGGGGCCGCCCCGACGGCGATGCGGCGCGGATCGCCGCCGGCGGGATGAGCACCGCCGACGGCTCGCCGCCCCCGCGGTGGACGGCGA
>NZ_JBFAPO010000025.1:0-144888 GCF_040676755.1 Dactylosporangium sp. NPDC049525
TGGTCGGCCTCGTTGCGCAGCCGGGTGCAGTTGATGCCCACCCCGACCCTGCCGGTGCGCCCCGGGCCCGGCGTGCCGTTGCACTCCAGCCGCGCTTCCTCGGTCAGCTTGGCGTACTTCGCCGCGTCGGTGTCCACGACCTTCTGTAGCTCGTCCCGCTGCTTGGTCAGGTCGTTGACCTGGCTCAGCAACGCCGCCGGCGAGTCACCGCCGAACGACAGCCGGAAGTCCTCGCACTTGGGGTCGCTCGCGGCGGGGTCGCTCGCCTCGGCCGTGCCGGGCACCGGGTTGCAGGTGCGCAGGTTGCTCTCCCGGGTGGTCAGCTCCTCCTGCCGGTCCTTGGCGACCCGTTCGTTGATCGCCGTGTTGTACACACCGAGCAGCAGCGGCTCGGCCAGGATCACGCCGAGCACGAGCGACAGCAGCAGGCGGGGTAGCAGCTTACGGGCGGCCTGGCCAGCGTGGCCGAAGGACGTCGAGGACATCAGCCAGCGGTCCAGGCTCAGGATGAACAGCCCCCACACCGGGATCGCGACCAGGGTGAACGGCTGGAAGCCGCCGAACACCCAGTACAGCGCGGCTGCCATCGACAGCATCGCCATGACCGCGGCGCCGACGACGACACCGCCCATCGACGTGTAACGGGCCTGTTCGCTGGGCGCACTGGCCAGAACGTCCTCGCGAACGCCCGTGGCCAGGCGCAGAGCCCTGCCAAGGCCCCACCCGGCGGGTTCAGGCCGTGGCGTGCCCAGCGCGTCGGTCAGGTCGGTCCTGAACTCGGGTGTCATGGCCTCGATCCCCATATCCGTCGCGGGCCCGCTGGCCGCTCGCTCGCGACCAGCGTGATGACGTCCTCGCGAACGCCGACGTAACTCGGCAGGATTGCTCCAAAGGACCTCGCCGCGCCAGCACCGGGAAGCTCAGCTGACGGCGTCGCATACGCCGCCGCCTGATCGCTGACCTCGTCGTGATTCATCCGGCACCGCCCACCCTTCAAGATCCGAAGAACGTCGCGGACGGGGGAGCGACACAACGCGCTCGACCGTCCGCGCGTATTCAAACACTCGACAGACGCCGATGCCGCACAAATTGCAGGATTCGAGAATCAGCTTTCTGACGCCGGTCCAGCAGCTTCGTTCGCAACGTCGGTGACCTCACGCCGACGAGCGACACGGCGACGGACAAAACGACGGACGCGCCGCCACGCCAGCGCTGCAGTTAGCGCGAACCCGATCAACGCCGAGACCAGCCGCAACCCGTTGGCGAGCTCTGAAGCCGGACCGTCGTCGCGCAGCCACCAGATGACCGTGTCCAGCTGCAACAGGAATTCCATCACTTTTCTCCGCTCCTCGGAACAAAGACCGATGAGCCCGGAAGGGCGAGACCAGCTAGCCACGTTCGCCCCTGTTTTGACCATCCGGCTGAAGAATTCCGCACACATTGCTGATATAGGACGCCGCAGCCCGCACAAAAGGGAACAACACGCTCCGGCCGCCGCACGTTCGCCGATGCTCACCGAACAGGAGGATGGCGTGATCAGATCGGCGGCGTACGCTTCCGGACAGTTCAGAACACCGCCGAACACCACGGAGTCACTCGATGCCACCTCAGCCGCACAAGATCGCACCGGATCCATCTCAGGTGCAGACGCTCGCTGATCTTCACCAGCTCCTCCGGCTGATGCGGCTAAAGGCTCCGAAGCCTTCATACCGCGACATCCATCGCAACAATGGCCCTAGCCCATCGGCCATTTCCGACGTTTTTAACAACAGCGAAAAAGTTCCGACCAGGGACTTCGTTGAGCGGTACGTGAAAGCCTGCGGCGCGGCCGACGAACTCGTGGAGGCGTGCGTCGAGGCGTGGTACCGAGTCACTGCTGCGCGCGAGGAAGCGCCAGCGCAGCCCAGCCCACCGGTCCACGCTGGCCCTCCCTACGCCTACGTAGAGACCATCGAGAATATCGTCGAAATTGGGCGCACGTTGCTTCGAGGCGACCGGCCCGAAGCTGCGCGGATGGTTTTCGAGGCCGTCCTGGCCGGCCGCAGCGCAGCCCTGGGGACTTCACATCCGGCAACGCTGGAGGTCCAGCTCCTATTCGCCCGTTCGCTGGCAGTCGTCGGTGACCATCAGCTGGCAATAGCGATGTTCGTCGATGTGTGGCAGTTTCGTCGTGCGACGCTCGGAGCGCAGGACGCGAGCACCCTTCAGGCGGCTAACGCCCTGGCGAATGCCTACGCCAGCGCCGGGGACGTCGTGGCAGCCCTCGAACTGCACCAGATGATCCGCACAATCCGGGAAAAGACACTAGGCACGGACGACTACGACACGCTGCAATCTCTAAACAACGAGGCCGGTGCTCTGGAGGGGCTCGGACAGTATGAATCGGCGCTGGCGTTGCACGAGCGGGTGCTACGAATTCGTGAGCGCACGTTGGGTACGGAGCATCCAGCCACGCAGCAGTCGGCGCGTCACGTGCATCGCATCCACCAAAAGGTGCGTCAGCCTCCGATGCCCGATTGAGCAGCCCCGCCATGCGCGCTGGTAGCTGAGGCTGCTTGTCTGTTCGAGGTCGAGGCGGCGCAGGTATGCCTGCCAAAGTCTGCCCACATGCGACGTGCCGCGCGAGTGCGGGATGACCGTGGTCACACCGGTTTCGGGTCGTGGTCACCGGGCATTCGTTCGACCTAGGACCGGCAGGTCACCAGGATGGTCCAGCCGCGCGGCTCGGTGGGTCAGCCGGGGATGCAGCCGGTCGTCGGTCATTCCGACAAATCAACCTCGGAATATCCCCGCAACACCAGCGCCGGCGCGCTCCTTGCTTACCATCATGGCTCCTTTACACAGACAACAGGCAATCCCAGCCGATCGCGATGGCGGTGCCGTAGCGGGTAGTGCTGGTCGTCGTGACCACCGTCGGGGCGCGTCTCGGCGTAGGTGAGCCGGGTTCGTTGCCGTGCTTGGGCGGGCGCCCACCCAAGCCGGACTCGCGGGGTGGTGCCGGCAGCCGCAGTACGCGGTCGGCGCGTATCCTGCCCAGCACCTCGACCGGCACAGATCGGCGAGCAGGAACGCTAGCCTGGTCATGCCGTAGCGGCGTCGAACACGACCAGCACGTCCGGATAGGCGGCCTGCCACTGCCCGGTAGCGATGAGGCGTTCTGCCACCGCGCGGACCTGGACGGCAGTGACCTCGGCGACGTCGTCGTGCGGTCCGAGCCGGACCGCGTCGAGGATCGCAAAACACGACGACCGACCGGCTCGAGGACGAACGATTACGGCTAGCCTGGAATGTACTGCTCGGCATCGCGGCCCAGCCGTAGACGTGGCAGAACAACCGGTCCGGGCTGTCGCCGCATCCGGTCGCAGCCACGGGCTCACGTCGACCGCGAGCATCAGCCTGCTGTCTTCCGCCCTAGGGGTGTCCTGCCGATCATGGGAGCCGCATGACGGCGGCGATGAGGACCAGGGTGGCGCGGTAGAGGCTGGCGCTTTGGCGTAGGGGGTGGCAAGGTCGCGCCACTGCTTGAACCGATTGAAACACCGCTCGACGACGTTGCGCTGCTTGTAGAGGGCCTTGTCGAAGTCCGGCGGCCGCCCGCCGTTGCTGCCCTTGGCCGCACGGCGGGCGACCTGATCGCTGCGTTGCGGGATGACGTGCCGGATCCCCCGACGCCGCAACGCCATACGGGTCGAGTCGTGGGCGTAGCCCTTATCATCTCGGTCCTCGAACGCCGTGCCGAGATCGGGCTACGCCGCTCCCTCGACGCCACCCAGGGCCAGATCCGGCTGCAGTTCCTGTCCCGAGTCGCTGCTGCTGTCAGCACTCGGCGGCGCCGGGGAGCGCTGCTCGGTATCGCGGTGACTGCCCTGTACGCCACCAGTAGGTCGTGGCCGCCCGTCGTGCCCGTCTGGGTGCCCGCCGGTGGGGTCGCGCTCACACTGGTCACCGGCGCGGTCGCCGGCCTGTACCCGGCAATCCGCGCCGCGCGGCTCGCCCCCACCGAAGCCCTCACCGCGCCATGAGGTAGTGCTGGGCTGCGATGGCGTACTCGCCGACGGTCAGGCTGGGACTGCGCGGTCCGTCGTTGCCGAAGCGTTTCAGGCAGAGCACCCGCCGCGCGTTCGGCTGGCCCAGCGACGGCCCTTCCATCAGCCCTTCCGCGGGGATGTCGCAGCGGTAGTAGCGGTTCTGTGTCGCCAGATTGGGCCACGGCCGCATTTCGCAGTCACCGAGGAGCCCGTCCGGGCGCAGGTATTTGATCAACCACGGCTCGTTGTACTCATTCACGCTCCACCGTACGACCCACCCGCGATCGGCCAGCTCATACCGATCGATGGTTTTGCCTTTCTTGGTCTCCCGGAAGATCAAGGTCTTGCCGTATGTGGTGACCTGTTCGTACCGGTAGATCGGGTCCGGCTCCACGCCGCGCTTCCGCATCAATTCGATGAACCCCTGTGCGGCCTGCGCTCCGGCGGTGAGCCGCTCCGCGAGCAGCCGCTCCTCGTTGCTCTTCTGCTTCCGCTCCTCCGCGATCCGGTGCTGCATCGCCCGCTCGATGTCGTCACTCGAAGCCATGCCGACCGCCATTCCCTCAACGCAACCACCCGGAGTCGAACCGTCACCAAGTATGAGCCCGGTGCGTATCAAGGACGCCGCGCACGGGGCCCCACCGGCTGGGCCGGGGCGGGGTTCCGCCCTGCGGAAAAGCGCCCGTGTTGATGGACGCCCTGCTCACAGGGGTCATACGTTGCCGCCGTGAGCACCCGTGAGCCTAGCGCCCTTGACCAGCTGTATCAGGACTTAGCCGACGCCGACCTGAATCCACTGTGGACACAGCGGGAGGGGTTGATGCCGGAGACGCCGCAGCCCGATGCGGTGCCGGCGGTGTGGCGCTGGAAGGACGTCTACGGACTGGCGGAGCGCAGCGGCGAGCTGGTGCCCGTCGGGCGGGGCGGGGAGCGGCGGGCCATCGCGCTGGCGAATCCCGGGCTCGGCGGTGCCCCGTACGCGACGGCGACGCTGTGGGCGGCGATCCAGTATCTCGGGCCGCGTGAGCAGGCACCGGCCCACCGTCACTCGCAGACCGCGTTCCGGTTCGTCGTGGAGGGCGAGGGCGTGTGGACGAACGTCGAGGGCGACCCGGTCGCCATGCGCCGCGGTGATCTGCTGCTCACGCCAGGCATGCACTTCCACGAGCACCACAACACGACCGGCGCGCCGATGGCGTGGCTCGACGGGCTGGACATTCCGCTCGTGCGCGGCCTCGACGCGGGGTTCTTCGAGTTCGGGCCGGACACGCTGGCGACCACCGCGACGCCGGCGGTGTCGCGCAACGAGCGGCTGTGGGGACACCCGGGGCTTCGCCCCGTAGGAGTGCCCGCGCGGCCGGCGTCGCCGCTGCTGGCCTACCGGTGGGAGCACACGGACGCCGCGCTCGCGGCCCAGCTGGAGCTCGCGGCGCAGGGGCATCCGGGCGTGGTGGGTGACGGCCACGCCGCGGTCCGGTACACCAACCCACGCACCGGCGGCGACGCGCTGTCCACGATCCGCACGGAGATGCACCGGCTCGCGCCCGGCGCGCGGACGGCGGCCCGGCGGGTCGCGGGTTCGGCGGTGTGGCAGGTGTTCGACGGCGCCGGGGCGGTCACGCTCGCCGGGCTGCGGCACGAGGTGGCCGCCGGGGACCTGTTCGCGGTGCCGTCCTGGGTGCCCTGGACCCTGGAGACGGCGGACGGCATGGACCTGTTCCGCTTCAGCGACGACCCCGTGTTCGAGGCGCTGGGACTGGACCGCTCCGGCGACGAGCGGGAGGCGGACCGATGAGGCTGGCCACGATCCGTACGGCGGGCGGCACCCGCGCGGTTCGCGTCGACGAGGACGGTGCGGTCGAGCTCGGCCACCCGGATCTGCGCGCACTGCTCGAGCGGCCGGACTGGCGGGCCGAGGCGGCCGCGGCGACCGGCCCCCGTCATGCGCTGGACGGGCTCGACTACGCGCCGCCGGTGCCGAACCCGGAGAAGATCTTCTGCGTCGGGCACAACTACCGCGCGCACATCGAGGAGATGGGCCGCGACCTGCCGGCGTATCCGACGGTGTTCGGCAAGTTCGGCCGCGCGCTGGTCGGCGCGCACGATCCGGTGGTGCTGCCGGCGGGCTCGGCCGAGGTCGACTGGGAGGCGGAGCTCGGCGTGGTGATCGGCGCCGAGGTGCGTCATGCCGACGCCGAGACGGCCCGCGCGGCGATCGCCGGCTACACCGTCGTCAACGACGTGACCGCCCGCGACTTCCAGTACCGGACGCTGCAATGGTTGCAGGGCAAGACGTTCGAGTCGAGCACGCCGGTCGGGCCGTGGCTGGTGACCGGCGTCGAGCCGGGCGAGCTCAGCTGCACGGTCGACGGTGAACTGATGCAGCGGGCCGATCCGGCCGATCTGGTCTTCGACCCGGTGGCGCTGGTGGTGTACCTCTCCGCGATCATCACGCTGGCGCCGGGGGATCTCATCGCCACCGGCACTCCGGGCGGGGTCGGGCACGCCCGGAAGCCGCCGCGGTACCTCAGGCCCGGCAGCGAACTGGTGACCCGCGTCGACGGCGTCGGCGAGCTGCGCAACATCTGCCGAGCGGGCTGAGCGGTGCTGGAGCAGATGCGCGCCGGCGAGGCGTTCGTGGCGGCGACGGTGGCCGGGCTGGACGATGCCGACCTGGGCGGGCCGAGCCTGCTGCCGGGCTGGACCCGGGCGCACGTGATCGGGCACCTGGCGCGCAACGCCGAGGCGCTCGGACGGCTGGCGGCGTGGGCCCGCACCGGGGTGGAGACGCCGATGTACCGGGACCCGCAACAGCGGGCGGCCGAGATCGCGGCGTCGGCCGGTGCGCCCGCGGCGGTGCTGCGCGACGACCTACGCAAGACCGCCGCGGCTCTCGACGCCGCGCTCGGCGAACTGGATCACGACACCTGGCTCGCCCCGGTTCGCAGCGCCACCGGCCGGACCATCCGGGCGAGCGAGATTCCCTGGCTGCGGGTCCGGGAGGTGTACCTGCACGCCGTCGACCTCGGCGCGCCGCCCGGCACCGTGCCCGGCGACGTCGTCGACGCGCTGCTGGACGACATCGTGCCGGCGCTCACCACCCGGGACGGCTGCCCGGCGGTGCTCATCCGGCCCGCGGACCGCACCCGGGTCTGGGCGCTGGGCGGGGCCACCACTGGCGTGGACGACGCCGCGATCACTGTGCGCGGCACCGCCGCGGACGCCCTGGCCTGGCTCGTCGGGCGGGCAGACGACCCGACGCGGCCGCAGCCGCCGCGCTGGCTGTAGCGAAGGAGCATCCACGATGATTGTGAACTGGCACGGCCATGTGTACCCGCCCGAGGATCTCGCCGCCCGGCAGTGGAGCGGACGCTCGCCGTTCGCGCTCGACAGCTACCTCGACATCCACGCCGCGGCGGGCGTTGACCTCAGCGTGGTCAGCAACACCATTCACAGCCTCGCCGGGCTGCCGATGGACCGGGCGCTGGCCGGCGTGCAGCGCTGGGACGAGTACGCGGCCGAGGTACAGCGCCGCCACCCCGACCGCGTCGTCGCCTTCGCCAGCACGATTCCCGGCGGCGGCGACGGGTTCCTGGCCGAGCTCGAGCGGGCCGTCACCGAGTACCACCTCAAGGGCGTGCTGATCAACTCCAGCCACGACGGCGTGTACCCGGACGCGGACGCCGCCCGCCCGTTCTGGGAGCTGGTCAGCCGCCTCGGCATCCCCGTCTTCCTGCACGCGCCGCGGACCGGCCCGGGCGAGGAACACATGCGCGACTACCGCCTCGCCTCCAGCGTCGGCCGGCCGTTCGACGAGTGCCTGTCCCTGGCCCGGCTCATCGTGCGCGGCGTGCTCGAGCAGTTCCCGGACGTCACGATCGTCGGGGCGCACCTCGGCGGCGGGATCTGCGAGGTCGTCGGGCGCCTGGACTACGCGTACGAGCTACGGGACGAGGCCGCGTTCCTCGGCCCCTACGAGCCGATGCGGATCACCCGGCCGCCGAGCGAATACCTGCGCCAGTTGTACTTCGACACGGTCAGCTACCACGCCCCGGCGCTCATGTGCGCGGTGGCGACCGTCGGCGCCGACCACCTGGTCCTCGGGGCCGACGCGCCGCCGCTGTCACCGCTGCTGCCGCGAGCCATCGACCTCGTGCAGCGGCTGCCGCTGAGCCCCGACGAGATCGCCGCCATCAGCGCCGGCAACGCGCTGCGGCTGCTCGGGATCGACCGGCCATGAGAGTCGTCGTGCACGGCGACGCCCACCGGGTCGGCGTGCTGGACGGCGACCGTGTCGTCGACGTCAACCGGGCCTACGCCGACCGGGTCCGGCACCGCGGCGACGCCGCCGAGCACGTGCCGTCGGGGCTGCGGGACTTCATCGCCGCCGGCGAGGCCGCACTCGACCGGGCCCGCGCCGCCGTCGAGCACGCGGCGCGGACCGGGGCGGGGGTCGTGCCCGATCCCGTCCTGCACGCCCCGTGGCCCGGCAAGCGGATCGCCTGCGCGGGCGGCAACTACGCCGAGCATCTCCGCGGCATGCTCGACCCCGAGGCAACCCTCGACGAGGTGACCCGGCGGGCCCGGGAACAGGGCCAGTGGGGCTTCTGGAAGGTGCCGGACCGGGTGCCCGGCGACGGCGGGGAGGTGGCGGTGCCCGCGCGGACCGCGTGCCTGGACTACGAGGCCGAGGTGGCGATCGTCCTGCGCGGCAACGCCCGGGACGTGCGGCCGGACGACGTCGCCGCGCACGTCTGGGGTATCACGCTCGCCAACGACCTGAGCCTGCGCGACGAGCCCCGCGGCACACCCCGGCCCATGTCGTACAACCTCGCCAAGAACTTCGACGGCTCGATCGTGCTGGGCCCGTGCATCCTCGTGGGGGCCGACCCGGGCGGCGTGGACGTCGAGACCCACGTCAACGGCGAGCTGCGGCAGCGGTTCAGCACCGGCGACATGGTGTTCTCGTTCGCCGAGATCGTCGCGTATCTCTCCCGCGACCTCACGCTCGTCGACGGCGACGTCGTCTGCGGCGGCACGGGCGCCGGCACGGCGGCCGACACCCGCGATCCGCAGCGGTTCCTGCGCCGCGGCGACACCGTGTCGGTGCGCGCGGAAACGGTCGGCACCCTGCACACCCGGATCGTCTGAACGCTTTTTCCGACCTCCAGAAAAGCAGTGCGGATCCTTCAGCCGCATTCCCCGGCGGAGCATTCTCGTCCCAGGCAAAGCCTTCGGGAACGGAAAGGATCGACGTGGCGCTGACCGACTCAGGAACAGGCATCGCGGTGGATCTCGCCGGGGCGGTGCGCGTCGAATCGGTGTCGCACCGGTTCCCCCCGGCGAAAGGCCGCGGAAACAACGCCGTGGAGGTGCTGCGCGACGTTTCCTTCACCGTCGAGGCGCAGCAGTTCGTGTCGATTCTCGGACCCAGCGGCTGCGGCAAGACGACGCTGCTGCGCATCATCGCCGGGCTCATCCCGCCGTCCTCGGGCGCCGTGCACACCAGCGGCAACCGGGTCACCGGGCCGAGCCGGGCCCACGCGATGGTCTTCCAGGACGCCAACCTCCTGCCCTGGCGGACGGCGCTGTCCAACGTCGAGTTCGGCCTCGAGGTCCACGGCGTGCCCCGGCGCGAGCGGCGGGCCCGCGCCCAGGCCGCGATGGACGTCGCGAACCTGACCGGCTTCGAGGGCCACTATCCCGCGCAGCTGTCCGGCGGCATGCGCCAGCGGGTCGGGCTGGCCCGGGCGTTGAGCATCCGGCCGCAATTGCTGCTCATGGACGAACCGTTCGGGGCGCTGGACATGATGACCCGCACCGCGATGCAGCGCGAATTGCTGCGCATCTGGGAGGCGGACCGCAAGACGGTGCTCTTCGTGACGCATTCCATCGAGGAGGCGGTGCTGTTGTCAGATGTCGTCCTCGTGCTGCGGGCCCGCCCCGGAATGCTCAGCGAGATGGTCCGCGTGGACCTTCCCCGCCCGCGCACCTTCACCGAGGAATTCGAGACCGACGCCGAGTTCGTGCAGCACCGGCGGCTCGTCACGCGGGCGCTCGCCGAAGCCGGCGAGCGGTAGATCGGAGCCAGTGATGTCCCTGACCCAACAACCCCCGGCGGTCGCCGCCGCGGCACCCGCACCCGTCGCCCCCGCCCGCCGCCGGACCCGGTTCACCCCCCGGATGAAGTCCGTCGCCCCGCCGCTGGTGCTGCTGGTCCTGCTGATCGCCGGCTGGGAGCTCGGCGCGCGGCAGGGCTGGCTCAACCCGCTGTTCTTCTCCTCCCCGTCGAAGATCTGGCTGCGGGGCTGGGACGTGTTCGCCGTCAGCCGCACCATCTACCCGAACCTCGCCTTCAGCGGCAAGACCCTGCTGTTGGGCTTCCTGCTGTCCGTGGCGGCCGGCATCCCGATCGGGCTCGCCATCGGTCGCTACCGGCTCGTGCGATCGACCGTCGAGCCGTACATCATCGCGCTCTACTCGACCCCCGCCGTCGCCCTGCTGCCGGTGCTGATCCTGTTCTTCGGCATCGGCGTCGCCTCCAACATCGCCCTCGTCGTCCTCGGCGGCATCTTCCCGATCATCATCAACACCCAGGCCGGCGTGCGGGAGGTCGACCGCAATCTCCTGGAGATGGCGACCTCGTTCACCGCCGGCGAGGCGGCCGTGTTCCGCAAGGTCATCCTGCCCGCCGCGGTGCCGTTCATCATGGCCGGGCTGCGCCTCGGCGTCATCCGGGCGCTGACGATGGTGTTCGTCGCCGAGCTGTATTCGGCGAACGAGGGCATCGGCTACATGATCGTGCGGGCCGGCTCGGTGTTCGACTCGGCCCTCGTCTACGTCGGCGTGCTCGTGATGACCGCCACCGGGCTGCTGCTCTCCTTCGCCGCCGGCCGCCTCGAGCGCCGGTTCGCGCCCTGGATCGCCGCCCGTGACCGCTCCGAGTGACGCACCCCCAACACCCCACCCGTACCCCCGCTCCGGAGGCTCGAGCCATGCTGCAGCACGCCCCGCGGCGCCTGACGCGTACCGTCATCGCGCTGATATCCGTTTTCGCCCTGGTTGCCGCGTGCGGCGACGACGACACCGGCTCCGGCCCCGCCGTGACCGGATCCGGCACCCCCGACCTCGGCACCCTGCAGGTCGCGTTCGCCAGCAGCCAGGTTGCGCCGGCCAACTTCGTGCAGATCGCCAACGGCGAGGGCTTCTACGCCGCCCTCGGCCTGAAGGTCGAGATCAAGGTGCTCAACTCGCCGCAGGCGACGCAGGCGCTCATCGCCGGGCAGCTCGACATCGCCCACGCCGCCTCGCCCGGCATCAACGCGGCCCTGCAGGGCGCCCCGCTCAAGGCGATCTACACCGCCACCCCGCTCGGCCCCTACTGGGTCGTGGCGAAGCCCGAGATCAAGGACTACGCCGGGCTGGCCGGCAAGGTCGTCGGCGTCTACAGCACCACCGGTACCCTCGTCGCCGACACCACCTCCGTGCTGCAGCGTCACGGCGTCGACGCGAAGTCGGCGAAGGTGAGCTTCTCCGCGGCCGGCGGCGTCAACGACCAGTCGGAGCTCGCCGCGATCAAGAGCGGCGCCTACGACGCCGCCGTCGTCTCCGCGGTCGGCCTGCTCGCCGCCCAGCAGCAGGGACTCAACGTCCTGGGCGACTTCGGCGACCTGCCCACTATGGACTGGAGCGTGTGGACCACCCAGTCACTGCTGCAGAAACGCGCGGCGGCGATCCAGGCGTTCGTCACCGGCACCATCATGGGCGCCAAGGTGTACACCCAGAACCCCGACCGGGCGCTGAAGTACGTCGCGGCGGGCCTGTCCAGCTCCGGTACCGCCGATGACACCAGCACCGCTCTGGCCAAGAACGTGATGGCGAAGCTGCAGCCGATCCTCACCCCGGACGGCGTGCCGCAGGCCGGTCAGTGGACCGATGCGGTGAACCGGCGCAAGGCGGGTGTGCAGAACGCGACCAGCACACCGGAGGGCATCGCTGACTGGTCGTACGCGCAGAGCGCCGCGAAGACGTTGCAAGACAACGGTTTCAAGCCGTAGCGAGGAGGACTGCCATGCTCAGCAAGGAGAACAGCGAACTGCTCACCCGCACCGGCGCACAGACACCCGGTGGGCAGCTGATGCGCTGCTACTGGCAGCCGGTCGCCCTGGGCACCGAGCTCGCCGCCGGCGATCCCGTCCCGCTGCAGGTGATGGGGGAGGAGCTGGTGCTGTTCCGGGCGGAGGACGGCACGCCCCGCCTTCTCGGCCGGCACTGCCCGCACCGCGGCGCCGACCTCAGCTACGGCCGGCTCGAGGACGGCGGCCTGCGCTGCCTGTACCACGGCTGGCTGTGGGCGCCCGACGGCCGCTGCCTGGCCCAGCCGGGCGAGCCGCCCGGCAGCCGCTACTTCGAGCGGGTCCGCAACACCGCGTACCCGTGTGAGGAAGCCGGCGGGATCGTCTTCGCCTGGATGGGCCCGGGCGAGCCGCCGCCGCTGCCGCGTTACGGCTTCATGGACGTGCCTGAGGAGAGCCGGGCCGTGGTCAAGGTCCGCCTCAACTGCAACTACCTGCAGGGCAACGAGGGCAACCTCGACCCGCAGCACCTGTCGTTCCTGCACGCGCGGCTGGACCGGTTCGACGTGCACCGCGCCGACCCGGCCCCCGAGATCGAGGTGACCCCGGCGAGCTTCGGCGCCCGGATCGTCGCGGTCCGCACGATGGGGGAGCGCCGGCTGGTGCGGGTGTCGAACTTCATCACGCCCAACGCGAGCTCGTTCCCGACGCCGGTGTGCGAGCCCGGCGGCTACCAGATGCACTGGCACGTCCCGATCGACGACGTCACGCATCACAAGTACGTCGTGCAGTTCACCGTCGGCGTGCCGATCGACCGGGAGCGGGCCGTCGGCTTCGACCCCGAGGAGATGAACCCGGACTTCTCGCTCAAGCGGCACGCCGCCAACCGGTACCTGCAGGACCGCGCGACCATGCAGGATCAGTGGTTCGCCGGGCTCGGCAGCAACTTCGAGGTGCATGACGCCTACGCGGTCGAGTCGCAGGGCCCGATCCAGGACCGTACGACGGAGAAGCTCGGCACCACCGACCGGGCGATCGCGGCGTCGCGCCGGGTGCTGCTCGACGGCATCGCGGCGCTGCAGCGCGGGGAGGAGCCGGCCGGTGACCCGGCGGCGGCGGACGCGCTCATCACCGCCGCCACCACTGTGGACGGTGACGCCGACTGGCACGCCTGGCTGTCCGCGCAGGCGCAGCCGCTGGAGGGAGCATCATGGCCGAAGTGAGCCTGGTTCTGGCGACCTCGCACTCGCCGTTTCTGTACGCGACCCCGCAGGAGTGGGATGCGGTGCGGGCGGCGCGGACGGCGGCCGGCGGTACCCACCCCGGTCTGCCCGTCGACCCGCCCGAGGTCAACCGGGACAAGCATGCGCGGAGCCTGGCGGCGCTCGGCGTCCTGCGCGAGCGGCTGGCCGCGGCCGAGCCCGACGTGCTGCTGGTGTTCGGCGACGACCAGGGCGAGCAGTTCCATTTCGCCAACTTCCCGGCGTTCGGGCTGTACGTCGGTGAGTCCTACGAGGGTTACAAGGTCTCGCCCTGGCAGAGCATGTATGTGCCGGGGGTCCAGCGGCAGCGCACCCCGAAGACCCCGCAGTCGTGGACGCAGGTCAAGTCGCATGCGCCGCTCGCGCGGTACCTGATGGAGGGCCTCGTCGCCCGCCATTTCGACCTCGCGTTCTCCACCGAGCTGCCCGAGCCCGATGAGGGTATCGGTCACGCGTTCATGCGGCCGTCGTTCCACCTGCGGCCGGACTACGACCTGCCGACCGTCCCGTTCTTCGTGAACTGCTACTTCGAGCCGCAACCGACCGGCGAGCGCTGCTACCAGCTCGGTGTCGCGGTCCGTGAACTCATCGATGCCTGGGACGCGGATCTGCGGGTCGCGGTGATCGGCTCGGGCGGGCTGTGGCACACGCCCGGTGCCCCGGACGCGTCGCTCAACGAGCCGTTCGACACCGCTGTGCTCGACGCGGTGAGGGCCGGTGACCCGCACGGGCTGGCGCGGTGGTTCGACGCCGCCCCGCCGGTCGTTTCGGCGGTGGGGCCGCGGACCGGGATGGCCGGTGGGGTCGGCAGCGGCAGCGGTGAGGTCCGGAACTGGATCGTCGCGGCCGCGGTCGCCGGCGAGGTGCCGGGCACCGTCGTCGACTACGTTCCGGTGCCGGCGTCGCCGTGCGGCCTGGCTTTCGCATACTGGACCCCGCAGGAGGGCGCATGATCACCATCGATGCCCACGGGCATGTGTCGGCTCCGGCGGAGGTCTACGAGTACCAGGCGAAAATCGTTGCGAACCGGGCACCGATGCGGCCGCCCGCGCTCACCACGGAGCTGCTGCAGCCGGCGATGGACCAGCACGTCGCCCTGCTCGACATGGCCGGCGTCGACCTGCAGCTCATTTCGCCGCGGCCGTACATGATGATGCACAGCCTGTTCAACCCGCGGCTCGTCGCCCACTGGACGCGGTACGTCAACGACGTGATCGCCGCTCAGGTGGCGCTGCGCCCGGACCGGCTGCGTGGCATCGCCGGGCTGCCGCAGTTCCGCCTCGACGACCCCCGCGACTGCCTCGGCGAGCTCGAGCGGTGCGTCACCGAGCTCGGGTTCGTGGGGTGCCTGCTCAACCCGGACCCGATGGAAGGTGACGCGCCGGCCCCGCCGGGCCTCGGCGATCCGTTCTGGTATCCGGTGTACGAGAAGCTGTGCGAGCTGGACGTGCCGATGCTCATCCACTCGGCCAGCTGCGGTACGCAACGCGAGCTGCACTCGATCCATTTCATCAACGAGGAGACGATCGCGGTCGCGAGCCTGGCGAACTCCGACGTGTTCGACCGGTTCCCCGACCTCAAGGTCGTGGTCGGCCACGGCGGGGGTGCGGTGCCGTATCAGCTGGGCCGGTTCCGGGCGGCGCACTTCCGGCGCGGCACCCGGGACGTCTTCGTCGAGCGGATGCGGCAGATGTACTTCGACACCTGCGTCTATTCCGTGGAGGGGCTCGAACTGCTCTTCAAGGTCGTCGGCACGGACCGCTGTGTCTTCGGCACGGAGATTCCGGGCAGTGCCTCGGTCGTCGACCCCGTCACCGGAAACCGGATGGACGTGCTGAAGCCGGTCATCGAGAGCATCGGGTTCCTGTCCGCGGCCGACAAGGCTGACATCTTCGCCAACAACGCGCAGCGGCTCTACAAGATCTGAACCACAGGAAATGCGGGACCGGATTACCCGGTCCCGCATTTCTTTTTACGCTGTGCGGACCTGGCCGGTGGCCACGCGGTACCGGGCCGCGATCTCCGCCAGATACGTCTGCGACACGACGTCGTCGATGTGCCGGAACGGCCGGTCGCCGGTGCGCTCGTACACTTCCCGCAGAATCGCGTCGGGTGGCGTCCGGCGATTCAGCAGCACGATCTCGGAAGTGGGTGGCCGTCGCCTGCGGTCGTATTCCTCCAGCGCCGCCACCGGGTCGCCCGGCTGGGCGGCGAGGCATTCGGCGAGGACCGCGGCGTCGAGGATCGCCTGTCCGGCGCCGTTGGAGCCGCGCGGCACCATCGGGTGGGCCGAGTCGCCGAGCAGTGTGACCCGGCCGTGGCTCCAGCGCGGCAGCGGGTCCTGGTCCACCATCGGGAACAGCAGGATCTGGCTGGCGGCGGCCAGCATCGCCGGCACGTCGAGCCAGTCGAAGCGCCAGTCGGCGAACGCGGGCAGGAAGTCGTCGAGCTCGCCGCGGCGGGTCCAGTCGCGATGCGCGCCGCGGGGCGTCTCGAGCTCCGCGACCCAGTTGACCAGCTGCTGCTCGGGCAGGTCGCGGACGGGGTAGACGACCAGTTTGCCGGTGGTGAGCCAGCCGGCCCGGACCATGCTGGCGCCGCTGAGGAACGATGGCCAGGTCGACACGCCCCGCCACATGGTGACGCCGGAGTACCGCGGCTCGCCCTCGTCCGGGAAGAGCTGGCGCCGCACGGCCGAGTGGATGCCGTCCGCGCCGACCAGGACCTCCGCGTCCAGTTCGCCCCGCCCGTCGAAGTGCGCGGTGACGCCGCCTGGTCGCTGCGTCACCCGGATCAGCCGGTGCCCGGTGAGCACCGCGTCCGGGCCGAGTCGCTCGCGCACGGCGGTGAGGAGCACGTCGTGCAGATCGGCGCGGTGGATTGAGTACTGGGCGTGCGGGAAACCCGCGTGCCGACCTGCCGGCTCACGGAAAATCAGCTGCCCGAAACGGTTGAAGAACACGGACTCCCGCGTTTCCACGGCGCGTTTCGCCAGCTCGCTCTCCAGGCCCAGCGCATGCAGCCGGGCCGTCGCGTGCGGCAGAATGTTGATACCCGCACCGATCGGATCGAAATGGCTCACCGCCTCGGCCACCAGGCACGGCACACCAGCCCTGTGCAGGGCGAGTGCCGTGGTCAGTCCCGCTACTCCGGCGCCCGCAATCAGCACCGTCGGCCCTGCACCGGAACGTTTCATGCAGTGTCCTTTCCGGCAATCTTTTGAATGATCCGTTGGATGCTGCCGACGGATTCTGCGACGTATGCTGCCGTCACTCGATCGACGAGGACAGGAACCGCCCATGCTTTCTGCTGCTGGGAAAGACGATCCCTACGCGCTGGCCTCGGTCGACAACGCGCTACGGCTGCTGATCCTGCTCAACGAACGCCCCCAGCTGCGCCTGTCCGATGCGGCGCGTGAGCTCGACATCGCCAACTCGACCGCGCACCGGCTGCTCACCACGCTCGTCAACCGCGGGTTCGCGGTGCAGGACCGGTCACGGGCGTACCGCCGGGGCCCGATGCTGCCGCCGCTCGCCCCGCCGCTGCCCTTCGACTCGATCCGCGAGATCGTGCACGGCGTCCTTGCCGCGCTGAGCGCCCGGATCGATGAGACGTGCCATTTCGCAGTCCTGGAGGGCAACAGCGTCCGCTTCGTCGACTGTGCCGAGTCGGGCCAGATCCTGCGCATCGCCTCCCGCATCGGCATGCTGCTGCCGGCCCACACCACCGCGGTCGGCAAGGCCCTGCTGTCCCGTCTCAGCGAGCCGGACCTGCGTCAGCTGTACCCGCGCGGCGCCACGTCACCGAGCGGCCGCGGTGGCAAGGACCTCGCCTCGCTCAAGCGTGACCTGGCCACGACCCGCCGCCGCGGCTTCGCGGTCAACACCGACGAGAGCGCGCAGGGCGTGAGCGCCGTCGGCCGTCAGGTGACGGGCCCGGACGGTGCCTCGATCGGTGCCATGGCGATCGCGGTGCCGAGCGTGCGCTGGAACCGTGTCCAGGTCGCCCGCTGGGCACCGCAACTCGAGGAGTCCGTGACCCGCCTGGAGGGCCTCCTGCGGCGCCCGTAGCCGTCCGGTCTCCGGGCCTCTGGAGTCTCCGGCGCCGGTCCTACCCGTCGGACCGCTCGGCCTGCTGGCGCTGCTGCTCGAGCGTCGCCACCTGCCGGGCCGAGAGTGCCAGGAGCGGATGGGCGCCGAGCGCGGTCAGCGCGTCGAAGCTTTCGGTCTCCAGCAGTGCGGCACGTTCCTCGGGGCGCAGGGCGGCCGCGGCGACGACTGTCGCACGGTCGCGGACGAACGCCTCCCGGTAGTCGGCCTCGATGATGATCCGGTGCAGCATCCGGTTGATCTCCAGCGTGGACGGGTCGGGGAAGCGGTAGTACGTGTAGTCGGTGAACGTGAAGGTGTGCCCGCCGTAGGGCTCGGCGGTGTTGTCGAGCCACTTGCGGTCCGGTGGCAGCGGGGGCAGGAACTGGACCACCCCGTGGCCGTGGTGTGACAGTTCCTGATACGTCAGGAGTGTGCCGGGGACCTTGCCGATGATCCCGAGTGCGACGAACCACGTCATCAGTTCGCTCTCGCCCACTTCGTCCAGGTTGACCGGGCTCAGCGCGAGCAGTTCGTCGTAGCGGCCGTGCGCCATCTCGGTGATGACCCACTCGTCGAAGGCGAAGTTCGGCTGCTCGTAGCGTGCGGTGCCGGGGAAGTGCGACATGCCGCCGCTGGCGATGACCGCCACCCGCTCGGGACGTTCGGCCAGTGCCTCGCCGATCGCCTGCCCCAGTGCGAACGCCCGTCGTGGGCTCGGGATCGGCGGCAGGTAGGTGTTCACCAGGATCGGCACGATCGGGATGTCGCGGTCGCCGACGATGAACTCCAGCGGCGTGAGGAACGCGTGGCCGAGCACCGCGTCCTGGGAGTAGGTCGGGTCGAAGTCCCGCTCGATGACCCCGCGCAGCAGGTGCGCGGCGAGTTCCGTGTGCACCCGGGCGGTCCGCCGCTGGTGCATGTAGTGCGCGTGGACCTCGGGGGACAGCACGAAGGTGAACGCCGGCACCGCCTCGAGCCAGAACGTCTCCAGGTGGTCGAGTCCGATCAGCAGGATGACGTCGGGCCGGGTCTCGTCGAGCACCTCACCGAAGGCCCGCAGCCCGTCGGTGCTCGCGTCGAGTTTCGCCGGATCTTCGTGGGGCGGCCGGCTCAGCAGCTGGGGGGCGTGCACCGCGGCGGCCGCAGCGACGATCTCCGCCATGGGATTCCTTCCTTGTTGCCCGGATACGGCGTGACGGAACGGTGGTGCCCCTATCGACCGCACACCGGATTGATAATAGGATCATCAGCAATCCTGTTCACCAGAGCGGCGCCCGGCCGGTGCACCATCCGGCCTCGGAAGGACTTCGATGACGACGACGCGTTCGGCTGAGCGGCTGCTGGACACGGCCACCGTGTTGGAGGCGATTCGGCAGGCGATCCTGGTCGGTGAGCTGAATCCGGGTCAGCGCCTCGTCGAGACCGAGTTGTCGGCCCGTTTCTGCGCCTCCCGGGGCACTGTCCGTGAGGTTCTCGTGCTGCTGGAGAACGAGGGCCTGGCCGCCCGCGAGGCCAATCGCGGGGCCTGGGTCCGCCCGGTCTCCAAGGCCGAGGCCATTGAGATCACCGAGGCGCGCGCGGCGCTGGAGGGTGTGTGCGCGGCGCATGCGGCGGCGCGGATCACCGCCGCGCAGCGCCAGGAGCTCAAGGATCTCGGCACCGCGATGCGCGAGGCGGTCAAGCGCGGCGACGTGATGACCTATAGCCAGATCAGCCAGGACGTGCACCTGCGCATCCGGGAGATCTCCGGCCAGAGCACGGCGTCGGAGCTGGTGAACCGGCTGCGCTACCGCAGCGTGCGCTACCAGTTCGGGGTTGCGCTGCTGCCGGGCCGGCCGAGCGTCGGCCTCAAGGAGCACCTCGCGGTGATCAAGGCGGTCACGTCCGGCGACCCGGAGGTGGCCGAGCGGACGATGCGCGAGCACCTGCTGAGCGTCATCGACGCCATCGCCCAGCTGCCCGACACGCTGCCGGCGTTGCCCCAGCGGCTCTGACGTCCCGGGTCGCACGGCTGCGCGCTCGCGGCCGGTGACGGGCTGCGCCGCGTCCGGTCCGGAGCCGCTGGACGGCGCGCCGACCCGGCGGTGTTGCATGCTTCCCAGCGGCGAGGAGCGGCGGCACCAGGCGGCCGGGACGGCTGGGTGAGCCGGCGCGGCCGTGGCGGTCATGCCGACGGGCCCGCCGCGGACCATGAGCACCGGGAGCATGGGCGGAACTGTAGCCGTTGTCCCTTGATGTGAAAGGTCTGCCAGCGAGGATTCCGTCATGCTGAATCCTCGGCCAATCGATCGATGGCGATATCATCGGCCAGAAGGTCAACGCGATTGCTAACAATCCCTTGACCGATCTCTGAACGCTGCCTACGGTGACCGGTGGGCGCCCCGGCGAGAGCCATCCCAGCCTGACAGCGCTGGTGAGGTCGGGGGCACGAGCCAAGGAGACAGCGATGGTCTATACGGTTCCGGTGGCGAACGTCGGTCCTGGCACACCCGGCGGGCAGGTCCTCCGCCAACACTGGCACCCGATCGGCGTCTCGGCCGATCTCGCACCCGGCAAGGCCAGGCCGCTGCGGGTGCTCGGCGAGGAGTTCACGCTCTACCGTGGGCAGAGCGGCAAGCCCTTCATCGTCGGTGCCCGCTGCGCGCACCGGCTCACCTGGCTGCACACCGGCTGGGTCGAGGACGATTGCATCCGGTGCTTCTATCACGGCTGGAAGTACGACGGCGACGGCCAGTGCGTCGAGATGCCGGCCGAGAACGACACGTTCGCCCGCAAGATCCAGATCCCGAACTACCGGGCCGTCGACTACGCCGGCCTGATCTTCGGCTACTTCGGCCCCGGCGAGCCGCCGCCGATGTGGCAGTTCGACCAGTTCGACAACGACGCGAACCAGGTCGTCTCGGCCATCCGGCCGCCCGGCGTCTGGCCGATGAACTACTTCCAGGCCGTCGAGAACGGCGTCGACCCTGTGCACACCGCGTTCGTGCACCGGGCCAGCGAGCCGCACTGGAACGGGGTACCCGAGGTCGACGGCGTCGAGACCGAATACGGCTTCGAGATCACCGCGACCCGCACCCGCAACGACGGCGAGGAGAAGGACGTGCGGGTCACGCACTACTTCTTCCCGAACCTGTTCCGGATCACCATCTACCTGGTCACGGGCGCCGACCACCAGTTCGACCACTTCATCTGGTTCGTCCCCGTCGACGACGAGAACACCCTGATGATCAGCAACACGGTGATCCCGAAGCGGCTCGTGCCGGAGGTGCCGTTCTTCATCAAGGGCGCCGGCCGCGGCTGGACCCCGACCTCGCACCAGGAGCTCATGGCCGCCGACCGCGGCCCGCAGAGCGTCACCGAAGAGGACTACACCGCGATGGTCGGCCAGGGCCGCATCGCCGATCGCACCAACGAACGGCTCGGCCGCTCCGACCGCGTCATCATCAAGCTCCGCCAGATGTGGACCCGCAAGATCGAGGCCCTGGAGCTGCGTGCGGCCGGGGTTCCCGGCGGCACCGGCGGCCGGCGGCCGAACGTCGTCAACGAACACGCCGACGAGGACTGACACCCCCACCCGGTCTCCCGGGCCGGTCCTCACATCCACACCCCGCGCGGCCCCACCCCCGGGCCATCGACGAAGGGTCGTATCCATGCGAGCGACTAGATCTCTCAAGCTCGCCGTCCTGGCGCTGGCGACGGTAGTCCTCGTCGCCGCCTGCGGCGGCAAGTCCGACGACAAGACCGGCGCGGCCGCCTCACCGGGCACCATCACCACCGTCAAGGTCGGCGTGCTCGGCCTCGTCGCCGACGCGCCATTCTTCGTGGCCGACAGCAGCGGCTACTTCCAGCAGCAGGGCATCAAGGTCGAGTTCAGCACGTTCCAGTCCGGCGCGGACATGATTCCGGCCATCGCGTCCGGCCAGCTCGACGTCGGCTGGGGCCAGTACACCGCCGGACTGTTCAACGCCATCGGCCGCGGCATCGACGTCAAGATGGTCGCCAGCGCCGGCAGCGTCGACAAGAACACCACCAGCGGCCTCGTCGTGACGACCAAGTCCGGGATCGTGCCCGGCGACCCGAAGACGCTCAAGGGCAAGACCCTGGCCGTCAACGGCTCCGGCATCGGCGCCCAGGCGTACCTGCACGACGTGCTCAAGCAGGCCGGGATCGCCGACAAGGACGTCCCGATCAAGGTCCTGTCGCTGCCCAACCAGGTGACCGCGCTGGCCAGCGGCGCCATCGACGGCGCGTTCCTCGTCGACCCGCTCATCGCCGCGGCCACCGCGAAGGGCGACGCGAAGCTGTACGGCACCAACTACCAGCTCGCCGGCAACGTGGATCACCAGATCGCCACCGTGCTCTACTCGCCGCAGTTCTCCGGCAAGAAGGACCTCGCCAACCGCTTCATGACCGCCTACCTCAAGGCGTCCGAACTGGTGAACAAGGCGTTCGGGGCCAAGGACCAGACGGCCAAGGCCGAGGTCGCCAAGGACCTGATGGCGCATGTGCAGACGATCAAGGCGGCGACCGATCTCGACGGCTACTACGTGACCGGCGGTTCGGCGACGCTGGACACGAAGTCGATCGACATGTTCCTCAACGCCCTCAAGGAACTCGGCCTGGTGACGGCCCCGAACGTCGAGTACAAGAAGTCGATCGACAGCTCCTACGCCGAGGCCGCGCAGAAGGCGCTCGGGAGCACCGGGTGAGTTTCGCCATCGAGGCCCGCGGGCTCGGCAAGTCGTTCGCCGTCGGACGCCGGGAGGTGCAGGCGTTCGCCGGCGTCGACCTGGAGGTCCGGCACGGCGAGTTCGTCTCGATCCTCGGTGCGTCCGGCGGCGGCAAGACCACCCTGCTGCGGGTGCTGGCCCGGCTGGACGAGCACACCGAAGGAGAACTGGTCGTCCGCCCGCGGGGGCGGTCGGCCGGGCGTGCCCTGTCCGCGACCGTGTTCCAGGAGCCGTCGGCATTCCCGTGGATGACGGTGCGCCGCAACATCGCCTACGGGCTGTGGGCGCTCGGGGTGAAGCGGGCCGAGGCGAAGCGGGAGGTCGACCGTCTCCTGGAGATGGTCGGCCTTGCCGCCTTCGCCGACAACTATCCGCATCAGCTGTCCGGCGGCATGAAGCAGCGGGTCGCTGTGGCCCGAGCTCTCGCCGTCGGCTCCGAGATCCTGTACATGGACGAGCCGTTCGGTCTGCTCGACGAGCCGACCCGGCACGCCCTGCAGCAGGACCTCGCCCGGATCTGGGCGGAGACCGGCAAGACCGTCGTGTTCGTGACGCACTCCATCCAGGAGGCGATCCTGCTGGCGGACCGGGTGGTCGTGCTGAGCAGCCGGCCCGGCCGGGTCGTGCACCAGCAGCAGGTGCCGTTCCCACGTCCGCGGACCGCGCTCGGCCTCGCCGCGCAGCCCCGCTACGCGGAACTGGCGGCCGAGCTGCAGGCCGCCCTGACCGGCGCCCCCGCCGAGCTCACCCAAGGGGAGGGACGATGACCGCCGTGAACCCATCGGCGCCGGACGCCGGGACCGATCCGGCCGCCGCCGGGCGCGAGGTCGTGTTCGCGGCGAAGCCGCTGGACCTGCGCGCGATGTCCCGCCGGTACCGGCGCACCCAGTACGTCAACCTGGCGATGCCGTTGCTGCTGCTCGTCGTGTGGCAGGTGCTGGTCGAGACCGGCGTGCTCGACCAGCGGTTCTTCTCCGCTCCGACGTCGATCGTCAGGACGCTGTGGGCGCTGGGTGGCAGCGGCGAGCTCTGGACGGCGATCGGCGCCACGGGGCGGCGGGTGCTCGTGGGGTTCGTGCTCGGGGCGCTCGTCGGTGGTCTCGTGGGCGTCGCGGCGGCCCGGGTCTGGATCGTGCGGGCGCTCGTCAACCCGGTCGTCGCGGCCACCTACCCGATCCCGAAGATCGCGCTGCTGCCGGTTCTGCTGCTCATCTTCGGCACCGGCGACACGAGCATCTACCTCGTCGTGGCGGTCTCCGTGGCCTACGTGGTGCTGATGAACACCGTTGCCGGTGTCAGCAACATTCCCGCCATCTATCAGGACGTCGCGCGCACGCTGCAGGTGCGCGGCCACCGGTACCTGCGCACGATCGCGATCCCTGGCGCGCTGCCGGTCATCTTCGCCTCGCTGCGCACCTCCTGGGGCATCGCCCTGGTCATCGACGTGGCCGCCGAATTCACCAACTCCGACACCGGTCTCGGCCGGATGATCCTCAGCGCGTGGCAGGTGTTCGACATCGACACCATGTATGCCGGGCTCGTCATCACCGGCCTGCTGGGGTGGTTGAGCTTCCTCGTCATCGACGGCATCGAGCGGCTCGTGATCCCTTGGCGGCGAGGTCTCGACGGATGAGCACGCCACGTGCCGTCACCTACCGGTCGGCGGCGGGCACCGCACTGACCGCCGACCTGCGTCACCCCGGCGGTCCGGAACCGGTGCCCGTCGTGGTGCTGGCCCACGGCGGCGCCTGGAAGATGGGCGCGCGCGGCGACTACGACGGCTGGGCCAGGGTGCTCACCGCGGCGGGTTTTGCCACGCTGTCCGTCGACTACACGCTCGCCACCGACGACACGCCGTCGTGGCCGGCGGCCGCCGACGACGTCGCGGCCGCGTTCCGCCTGCTGTGGACGCAGCGCGACCGGCTGGGCGTGGACCCGGCCCGGACCGGCTGTCTGGGCACGTCCGCCGGCGCGCATCTGCTGGCCACCGCCGCCCTCACCCAGGACACCGGGTGCCAGGCGGCGGTGCTGGTCAACGGCGTGTACGACCTGCGCCCGCAGCACGCGTACTCGGCGACCCGGCCCTTCAACGCGGTGGAGTTGCTGATGGGTGGCCCGCCGTCGGCGCTCGGGGCACGCTACGCCGCCGCCTCTCCGGTGCGCCTCGCGGCCGGTTCCGGGCTGGCCGCCGGGATCGCCTGGACGATCGTCTACGGGGAGCGCGATCCGGTCGTGCCGCCGCTGGAGCAGTCCGGAGGATTCGCCGCCGCGCTCTCGGCGGCCGGCGCCGACGTGACGCTCGTCGGCGTGCCGGAGGCGACGCATTTCTGGAACACCGCCGTTGCGGTGGACGCCTGGCCGAACACGGCGATTCGAGACCTGGTGGTGAACCGCCTCACCGCGGCCCTCGCCCCGGTCGCGCCGGGGCCGACGGAGGTGGCGCCCTGAGACGCCGTGGCCGGGCCGGTCGGTCAGCCGGTCGGTCAGCCGGTCGGTCAGCCGGGTGCTCAGGTGGCGGCGATCGCCAGCATCCGTGCACGGTCGACGAGCTTGACGGTCGCGGTGCCGCGCCGCGCACCCAGCTGGGCCTCGTGTGCCTCGATGCGCAGCCATCCGGCCCAGTCGACCACCGGCACACCGCGGGCGGCGAGCAGGGCCGGGACCGCGGACGGCGCGGTCCCGGGTCGCTGCGGCAGCGTGGGCAGGTCGGCCACGAGGCTCGCCACGGCCCGCACGGCGTCGGGCCGGTTGGTGCCGATCACTCCGGAGGGCCCGCGACCGAGCCAGCCGGTCACGTATTCGCCCGGCGCGATCCGGCCGTCGGTGTGCGGGACGATCGCCCGATCGTCGTCGAACGGCAGGCCGGGGACGGGCACGGCGCGGTAGCCGATCGCGCGCAGGACGATGTCGGCCGGGTAGCGGACGGTCGTGCCGGTCCGTGGGTCCTCGGCGACGACGGCCCCGACCCGTCCGTCCCCTTCGATCCGGATCGGGCGGTGCCAGAAATGCAGGTGGATGCGGCGTCCCCGGCCGGCCGGGGTCCGGTCGGCGAGGCCGTCCAGCAGCGTGAGGTTGCGGCCGGCGTCGCCGGACAGGCCCGCCCGGTCGGCGGCGAGATCGGCCCGGTCGACCAGGATGTCCAGGTCGGGCACGTCGCCGAGCTCGCGCAGCTCCAGCGGGCTGAACCGGGCGTCGGCGGGTCCGCGGCGGGCGAGGAGGTGGATGTCGGTCAGGGTGCTGCGCGACAGCGCCGCGAGCACCTCGTCGGGCATGTCGGTGTCCCGCAGCGAGGCCGGGTCCTTGCCGAGGATGCGCACCACGTCCAGGGCCACGTTGCCGGCGCCGATGACCACCGCGGAGCGGGCACCGGCCAGCGCGTCGGCGGGGACCGCGTCGGGGTGCCCGGAGTACCACGAGACGAACTCGGCCGCGCCGAGGCTTCCGGGCAGGGTCTCTCCGGCGATGCCGAGGTCGCGGTCCAGGCGCGCGCCGGTGGCGTAGACCACGGCGTCGTAGTGGGCGCGCAGGTCGTCGCGCTGCAGGTGGGTGCCGATCGTGACGTTGCCCAGGAAGCGCACGCGCGGGTCGGCGAGCAGCCGATGGAAGACGCGCACCACGGCCCGGGTCTTGGGATGGTCGGCCGCGACGCCGTATCGGACCAGCCCGTACGGCACGGGCAGCCGGTCGAAGACGTCGACCCCGGCCACCTCGGGCCGCGTGAGCAGCGCCTGCAAGGCATACAGGCCGGCCGGTCCGGCGCCGACAATCGCGATCCGCCGCCCCGTCACCGCTCGTGCGTCCCGCCGGGCGTGGCCGGCAGCGCCCGGACCGTCTCGTGGTCGCGGTCGGTGAGGTCCACAGTGGACGAGCTGCCGGGCGAGCCGATGTCGTCGAAGAACTCGGCGTTGACCCTTGCGTACTCCTGCCGGTCGGCCGGCAGGTCGAGTTCGTAGTAGATCGCGTCCTGCGGGCATTGCGGTGCGCAGGCGCCGCAGTCGATGCACTCCAGCGGCTGGATGTAGGTCATCCGCTCGCCCTCATAAATACAGTCCACCGGGCAGACCGTGAGGCAGGTCTTGTCCTTGATGTCGACGCACCCTTGCGTGATCACGAAAGCCACGGGCCAAGTCTCGTGGGTGGTGTGCAGGATAGTCAACAATCCTGCTAGCGATTTCGCTATGGAGAACAGTTTCGTTGACAATCCATGGTGATCTTCATACAGTGAACCCGCCGATGGCGGCCCCGGACGAGGAGCGAAGACGGTGACGACCTACCTGTTGGTGCACGGCGCCTGGCACGGCGCCTGGTCCTGGGATCCGGTGGCGGCCCACCTGCGGGAGGCGGGGCACGAGGTCGTGGCGCCGACGCTCGCCGGCCTGGCCGAGCGGGCCGACCTGATCGGCACGGGCCCGGGACTCGCGACGCACGTCGCCGACGTGGTCGCCGCCGCGGAAGGCCTCGATGACCTGGTGCTCGTCGGGCACAGCTACGCCGGCATGGTCGCCGTGGGCGCCGCCGTGCAGCTCGGCAACCGGGTTCGTCGGGTGGTCATCGTCGACGGGTTCCTGCCCGAGGCGGGCGAACAGGCCATCGATTTGCTGCCCCCGCACGCGGCGAAGCACTACCGCGAGTCCGTCATCGAGATCGACGGCGCCAAGGCCATCCCGCCGAGGCCGCTGGCCAACCTCGGGGTGACCGACCGGGACCTCATCGACGTCGTGACCCCCCGGCTGACCCCGCAGCCGGCGCGCACCTACTTCGAGGACTCGGCCGGCTCGGCGAGCGCCATCACCGCCGCGGGCACCTACCTGCTGTGCGCCGGCTGGAACACGCCGTTCGAGCCGTATGCCGAACGAGCCGCGAGCCTGGGCTGGCACGTCGAGCGGATCGACGCCGATCATGAGGTGCCGCTCACCGATCCGGCGCTGCTCGTTCGGGCGCTGACCTCCTCGGACGTGAAAGACGCGGTGGCGTGATGGAGTTCCTCGTACGTCAGTCGAACCGGATGCCCGTCACCCCCGAGGGCCGGGAACTCCGCGAACGCCTGGTGATCGCCGAGCGCGCCCGGGCGAAAGAGCTGCGGGAGGCCGGGACGCTGCTGCGGCTGTGGCGCGTGCCCGGCACCCGGGACTCCATCGGCCTCTACTGCGCTCCGGACGCGACCGTGCTGCACGACGTCCTGGCGTCCCTGCCGATGTTCGCCTGGATGGAGATCACCGTCGAGCCGCTCGCCACCCATCCGCAGGAGCAGACCCCCCGGCCATAACTGCTGGCCGGTCACACATCCGGAGGTGCCGTCATGCCCGTTGTCGTGCGCAACACGCCCCGCGCCGATCCTGCCCTCGTCGACGCGCTGGGCGCGGCCGGCACCGCGACCGTCCACGAGGCGCAGGGCCGCACCGGGCTGCTGCACCACCGGCTGCGCCCGATCTACCGACCGGCCGCCGTCGCCGGGACGGCGCTGACGTGCGAGGTGGCGCCCGGCGACAACTGGATGCTCCACGTCGCGGTCGAGCAGGCCCGGCCCGGCGACATCCTCGTCGTCACCCCGACCAGCCCCTGCGACGACGGCTACCTCGGTGACCTGCTGGCCGAGAGCCTGCGCGCCCACGGCGTGCGGGGCCTGGTGATCGACGCCGGGGTGCGTGACGTCGCCGCGCTCACCGCGATGCGGTTCCCGGTATGGGCCAAGTCGATCTGCGCGCAGGGAACGGTGAAGGAGACCCTCGGCAACGTGGGCACGCCGATCGTGTGCGCGGGCGTCCTGATCCACCCGGGCGACGTGATCGTGGCCGACGACGACGGCGTGGTCGCCGTGCCGCGCGCCGACGCGCCCCGCGTGCTCGACGCCGCGCGGGCGCGCGAGGAGAACGAGACCGTGAAACGGCTCCGGCTCGCGGACGGCGAACTCGGCCTCGACCTCTACGGGATGCGGGAGAAGCTCGCCGCCAAGGGACTGCGCTACGTCGAGCACGCCGAGCGCGCCGAGCAGCCATGATCATTGACTGCCACGGTCACTACACCACGGTCCCCGCCGCCCACAGCGACTGGCGCGTCGCCCAGCTCGACGCATTCCGCACCGGCCGGGCGGCCCCGCCGTACCCGACGATCTCCGACGACGAGATCCGCGAGTCGATCGAGAACAACCAGCTGCGGCTGCTCACCGAGCGCGGCGCCGACCTGACGGTGTTCTCGCCACGGGCGTCCGCCATGGCACACCACCAGGGCGACCTCGACGTCGGTGTCGCATGGGCGCAGGCGTGCAACGATCTGATCGCCCGGGTGGTGCAGCTGTTCCCGGACACCTTCGCCGGGGCCTGCCAACTGCCCCAGGTCGACGGCGAACCGCTCGACGCCGCGATCGCCGAGCTCGAGCGCTGCATGGCGATGGGATTCGTCGGCCTCAACCTGAGCCTTGACCCCAGCGGCGGGCACTGGACCGCCCCGCCACTGACCGACCGCTACTGGTATCCGCTGTACGAGGCGATGGTGACACTCGACGTGCCGGCGATGGTGCATGTCTCCGCGACCTGCAACCCGGCGTTCCACGCCACCGGTGCGCACTATCTCAACGCCGACACCACCGCGTTCATGCAGCTGCTGCAGGGCGACCTGTTCGCCGACTTCCCGCAGCTGCGGCTGGTGATCCCGCACGGCGGCGGCGCTGTGCCCTACCACTGGGGCCGCTTCCGGGGACTGGCGGAC
Source organism: Dactylosporangium sp. NPDC049525 (assembly GCF_040676755.1). NCBI lineage: Bacteria > Bacillati > Actinomycetota > Actinomycetes > Micromonosporales > Micromonosporaceae > Dactylosporangium > Dactylosporangium sp. NPDC049525. The sequence goes on from NZ_JBFAPO010000025.1 coordinate 28,892, forward strand.
ATGCTGCACAAGCCGCCGCTGGATGCCCACCTCATGGGCAACGTCTTCTTCGACACCTGTGTGTACCACCAGCCCGGCATCGATCTGCTGTTCCGTGTCATCGACACCGGCAACATCCTGTTCGGCTCGGAGATGGTCGGCGCCGTGCGGGGTATCGACCCGACCACGGGCCACTACTTCGACGACACCAAGCGCTACATCGATGCGCTTGCCATCGACGAGGCCGACCGGGCCAAGGTGTTCGGCGGCAACGTACGACGCGTCTACCCCCGTCTGGACGCGCAGCTGACCGCCAAGGGCCGCTGACCGGACCGCCAGGCCGGGCCGTTGACACACGGGCCGTGACGACCGTGCCGCGGGCGTCACGGAGGCCCGGCGAACCCAGACGCCAGCAGCTTTGCATTGAGAACGATCTATGGTAAAAATCTTCCGGGCCGGCCTCCTTGTCGCAAATAGTTACCCCTGTGCTGCGAACCAGGAGATGCCTCATGTCAACGACCCGTCACACCGTGCGCCGCCGCATGCTCACGGTGCTCCTCGCCACCGCCGCCGCGCTCGCCGTCGTGCTCGGATTCGGCACGCCCGCGTTCGCGGTCAGCCACTCCAGCGCCGCCTCGCAGCTGCGGGCGGCCGGGATCGGCTGGACCTCGAGCGGCAACTGCAGCGACCGGAACAACGCCACGTGCACCTCGTTCGAGGGCATCCGGCAGGCGAGCATCAGCGGCATCATCACGTTCAAGCGGGCCAGCGGCTGCGCCATCACGATCACGGCCGGCACCGAGACCGGGCACGCCGGCGGGACCTACAGCCATTGGAACGGCTACAAGCTCGACATCGCCAAGACCTCGTGCGTGAACGGCTACATCACCCGCTCGTACACCTATGTCGGCTACATCGCGGGCTGGGGATACCAGTACCGGGCCGCCTCCGGCAACCTCTACACCGACGAGGGCAACCACTGGGACATCACCTACTACACCTGCGGCTGCTGACGTCCGTCGACCGCTTGCGGCGCCCACGGCTGCGCACGGCCGCGGGCGCCGGCCGATCGGCCAGGCACCGTCCGGCGTGGACCGGCCTCGGCGCGCGTGCCGGGCCGGTGGGCGTTCCTGGCGGGTCCTGCCCGCCGGTCGCTCGCCGTCCGGCACGTCGTGCCGGAGTCGCGCGCGTCCGTCACGTCACCGGCCCGGCGGCGAGCGGCTGGTGGCGCACCGCGTCCTGGATCGCGGCCGCGGCCCGCAGCACGGCCGGGGCGATCGTGCGCACGACCTCGCGGCTGGTCATCCGGGACGCCGGCAGGGCCACGGCCACGCCGGCCAGCGGCGCGCCCACCAGGTCGGCCACGGCGGCGCCGACCGCGCAGATCCCGGTCTCGGCCTCCTCGGAGTTGATCGCGAAGCCGCGGCGGCGGATCTCGCGCAGCTCGCCCTCCATGGCCGGCCAGTCGGTGACCGAACCATCGGTGCGGGCGGTCAGTGGCTGTCCGGCGAAGCGGCGCTTGAGGTCGGCCGGCGGCAGGGTGGCCAGGATCGCCTTGCCCGACGCGGTGCAGTGGGCGGGCATCACCAGGCCGGTGCGCGAGCCGACGCGGACCGAGCGCGGGCTCTCCATGCAGTCGATGAACCGCACCGTGCGCCCTTCGAGCAGCACCAGGCTCGTGGTCTCCTGCGTCTCGTCGCGCAGCGCCTCCAGGACCGGCTGAGCGAGGCGCCGGATGTCGATGCGGCCGATCGCGGCGAGGCCGATCTCGTTGAGCGCCGGCCCGGGGCGGTAGGGGCCGTTGGGGCGGTCCTGCAGGACGAAGCCGCGCTCGCGCAGCGCGGCGAAGAGGCGGTGCGCGGTCGAGCGGCCGACGCCGAGGAGGTCGGCGGCCTCCGAGACGCGCAGGACGCGGTGCTCGCCGACGAGCTGGAGCAGGAACAGCGCGTTGTCCACCGAGCTGGATACCGCCGGCAAGCGGGTCAGGGTGTTCGACATAGAGGAACAGTACGGCGGTGTTCTTCCGAAATAAAGAACACGACTCTACGGTCATCCTTGACCGAACGAGGGAGGCCGCGTGACGACAGAGACCGTCCGGCTCGACGAGTTCTACGCGGACCTTGCCCGCGCGGACCTCGCGCCGCTGTGGAACATCACCGAACACCTGCTCACCCCGCAGCCCCGGCCGCGGGCGGTGCCCTGGCTGTGGCGCGGCGACGTGCTGCGGCCGCTCGCCGAGCGGGCGATCGAGCTGGTGCCGGTCGAGCGGGGCGGCGAGCGACGGGTGCTGAGCCTGGCCAACCCCGGTCTCGGCGGCCGTCCGTATGCGGCCGGAACGCTCTGGGGTGCGCTGCAGGCGCTCGGGCCGCACGAGTCGGCGCCCGCGCACCGGCACACCCCGGGAGCGATCCGGTTCGTGCTCGACGGCCGGGGCGTCTTCACCACCGTCGACGGCGACGCCTGCGACATGCGGCCCGGCGACCTCGTGCTCACCCCCGGGTGGGCCTGGCACGACCACACGAACACCGGCAACGGCCCGATGTTCTGGTTCGACGGCCTGGACCTGCCGATGATCGAGGCGCTCGACGGGGTGTTCTTCGAGGAGTACCCGGCGCTGCAACAGCCGCAGCAGGAGCCGCACAACCGGTCGGAGACCACGCACGCAAGCCGCGGCTCGCGCACGGTGCCCGGCCGGTCCGAACGGCTGGACCCCAGCCCGTCCCCACTGCTGGTGTACCGCCGCGAGGACACCGACGCCGACCTGACCCGCCTCGCCGGGGAGTCCGGTGCCGCCCACGTGTCGGTGGAGTTCGTCAATCCCCGCTCCGGCGCCAGCGTGCTGCCCACGCTGGCCTGCCACATGCATCGGGTGTCCGGGGACGGGACCGCGACCCGCCAGTCCGGCAACCAGATCTTCGTCGTCTACCAGGGTGCCGGTCACTCCGTCATCGCCGGCGAGCGCTTCGACTGGGCACCGGGGGACATGTTCGTCGTGCCGTCCTGGCTGCCGGTCTCGCACCACGCGGCCGGGGCTGACCTGTTCAGCATCGACGACAGCCCGGTCCTGCGCGCGATCGGCATCTTCCGGCGGGAGGCAGTGGCGTGAGGCTCGCCCTGTTCGACGACTACCGGCTCGGCATCGTGGATGGCGACCGCGTCCGGGACGTGACCGCGGCCCTGCCCTACCCCCACGATCCGGATCCGCTCACGGCCGGCTGGTGGCGCGCGCTCTGCCGCGACTTCGCCGACCTGAGCGCGACGCTCGCCGGCGCCGATGGGCCCGAGCACGCCCTCGCGGACGTCCGGCTGCGCGCGCCGGTGCTGAACCCGTCGAAGATCATCGCCGCGGCGAGCAACTACGCCGAGCACGTCGCGGAGATGCACGGCGTCCAGGAACGCACCCTCGGTGCCGTCGAGGCCTGGATGATGTCCTTCGACGTGTTTCTCAAGGCGACTTCCTCGATCGCCGGCCCCGGCGAGGACATCGTGCTGCCCGCCGCCGTGGTGGCCGCCGGGCACGAGATCCACCACGAGTCCGAGCTCGTCGTCGTCATCGGGACCGGCGGGCGGGACATCCCGGTCGAAACCGCCCTCGAGCACGTGTTCGGCTACACCGTCGGGCTGGACATCACCGTGCGCAGCCCCGCCGATCGGTCCCGGCGCAAGAGCTACGACACCTTCAGCCCGCTCGGCCCATGGGTCAGCACCACCGCGGACGTGCCCGATCCGCAGGCGCTCACCATCGACCTGACCGTCAACGGCGCGACCCGCCAGCACGTGCACACCGCCGACATGCTCACCGGCGTGGCCGAGATCGTCGCGTACGCCTCCGCGTGCATGACCCTGCTGCCGGGCGACGTGGTGTTCACCGGCGCCCCGCCCGGGGTCGGCCCGATCGCGGCCGGCGACGACCTGCGCGCCACGATCAGCGGCCTGGGCGAGTTGCACAGCCGTGTGCGATGAGTTCTGCTCCACCGAATGCTGATTGGTAGCATGCCGCCATGGCGAACGACATAGTCGCCGCGGGCAACGGCCTCGCCTCGGTCGACAACGCGCTTCGCCTGCTGGAGATGCTCGGCGAGCGGCAGATCCTGCGCGTCGCGGACGCCGCCGAGGAACTCGGGGTGGCCCGCTCGACGGCGCATCGGCTGCTCAGTGCGCTGCGCCAGCGGGACTTCGCGATCCAGGACCGGCCCAACGGCGCCTACCGGGCCGGTCCGGCGCTCAACAAGATCGGCATCGCGGCGATCAACCGCATTGACGTGCGCCGGCTGGCGCAGCCGGTGCTGCAGGAGTTGCGCGACGCCACCCTCGAGACGGTCAGCCTGGCGCTGCTGGAGGGCGACACGGTGCGCTTCCACGACTGCCTGGAGGGCACCCAGTCGGTGCGTGTCGGCGACCGGACCGGCATGGTGCTGCCCGCCCACTGCACCGCCGCGGGCAAGGCCATCCTCGCCGAGCTGGCACTGCCGGACCTGGAGCGGCGCTATCCGGGCCGGGCGCTCGGCGCGAACACGCCGTTGTCGGTCGCCACCTGGCCCGATCTGCTCGCCGAGCTCGACGTCATCCGGGCGACCGGCTTCGCCTTCAACTTCGAGGAGGGCGAGTCCGGCATCAGTGCCGTGGCCGCCGCTCTGCCCGAACTCGCCGGTTCGCCCCGCGCGGCCATCGCCGTCGTGGTGCCGGCCGGGCGGATGCCCGACATGTCACGGGCCGAGGCCTTCCTCGGTCCGCTGGTCGCCGCACGCGACGGCATCCGCGTGCGTATGCAGGCCGCCCTCTAACCGCGCCTGCGCATGCAGGCCGCCCTCCACAGGGCGGGCGCATGCAGGCCGCCCTCCAACAGGGGAGCCCCGCCCGGCCGGCCCGGGCGGGGCTCTTTTGTGTCCGTGTTGTGAAGCGTGAATTCCATGTAGCGGAATGGCTGCGGGAGTTCTTGTCGCCTACCGGAAGCCGTCCTAGCGTTCCGGCCATGGGAACAGGGAACACCACGCACGGACTGCCGGTGGTGGTCGTCGGCGGCGGGCCGGTCGGAATGACCGCCGCCGCGATGCTCGCCGAGGCCGGGGTGCCGGTGGTCGTCATCGAACGCCACCCCGAGCCGCAGACCGACTGGCGCGCCTCGACCTTCCACGCCCCGACGCTGGAGCTGCTCGACCGCATCGGCGTGACCGGGCGAATGCACGACGAGGGCCTCGTGGTCCCGCAGTACCACTTCCGTGACCGCCGTGCCGGGCTCGTCGCCGCGTTCGACTTCTCGCTGCTGGGCGACGAGACGCCGTACCCGTACCGGCTCCAGCTCAACCAGCAGCACCTGGTGCGCATGCTGCACGAGCGGCTCACCGGCCGGGCGGTGTTCGCGTTCGGCACCCGCGCGCTCGCCGTCACCGACCACGGCGACGAGGTGGCCGTGACCGTCGAGACCGGTGGGGCCGTCGAGACGTGGCGGGCCGCGTTCGTCATCGGCGCCGACGGCGCCGGCTCCACGATCCGCCGCACCCTCGGCGTCGCGTTCGAGGGCTTCACCTACCCCGAGCGCTTCCTCATCGCCAGCGTCGCCGACGACCTGCGCAGCCTCATCCCGGACCTGGCCGACGTCAACTACGTCGCCGACCCCGAGGAGTGGCTGTTCATCCTGCGCACCTCCGAGTCCTGGCGCGCCGTGTGGCCGGTCCCGGCCGACGTCGAGGACCCCGCCTCGGCCGCCGCGGTCCAGGCCGGGCTGCAGCGCATCGCGCACCACCCGGACGGCTACCAGGTGCTCGACACCCAGCTCTACAACGTGCACCAGCGCGTCGCCGCCCGGTTCCGAGCCGGGCGGGTCGCCATCATCGGCGACGCCGCGCACGTCAACAGCCCCATTGGCGGGGTCGGGCTCAACAGCGGCATCCACGACGCCATGGACCTCACCACCCGGCTGATCCGGTCGCTCGGCACCGGGCCCGCGCTGGGCCACGACGGCACCGCCCTGGACGCCGAGCTCGACGCGTTCGACACGGTCCGGCGGCTGGTCGCGGTCGAATACGTGCAGGCCGACACCCAGCGCAACACCGACCGGCTCAAGGAGCGCGACGAGGACCGCCGCCGCCGCGCCCACGACGAGATGCGCGCCATCGCTGCCGACCCGGAGCGCGCCCGCGCCTACATGCGCCGGGCGTCGCTGCTGGAGAGCGTGCGCCGTTACGGCATCGGCGAACCGGTCAAGACCCGCACCGTTGAGGGGATTTCATGACATCCGCCCCTTCCACCCCGATAGTGGCGAAAAGTGCAGAGAATGAGGTCATGGCCCACCTGACCCTCCGCGGGGTCACCCGGCGCTTCGGGGACGTCGCCGCCGTCGACGGCGTCGACCTGGACCTGCCCAGAGGCGAGATCTTCGCGCTGCTCGGCCCGAGCGGCTGCGGCAAGAGCACCACCTTGCGGATGATCGCCGGACTGGAGCGCGTCGACGCCGGCACCATCGCGATGGCCGGGCGCGCCCTCGCCGACGGTGCCACCGGCAAGGCGCTGCGGCCGGAGAAGCGCAACATCGCCATGGTCTTCCAGTCCTACGCCGTGTGGCCGCACATGACCGTCGGGCAGAACGTCGAGTTTCCGCTGAAGATGCGCGGCGTGGCGAAGGCCGAGCGCCGCCGCCGGGTCGCCGACATCCTCGAGGTCACCGGCCTCGGCGCGGTCACTGGGCGCTCCGCCGCGATGCTGTCCGGCGGCCAGCAGCAGCGCGTCGCCCTCGCCCGAGCCCTGGTCTACGCCCCGGACCTGCTCCTGCTCGACGAGCCGCTGTCCAACCTCGACGCCAAGCTGCGCACCCAGATGCGCCACGAGATCCGTCGTCTCAACCGCGAGCTCGGCACGACGATGCTCTTCGTCACCCACGACCAGGACGAGGCGCTCTCGCTGGCCGACCGGGTGGCCGTCATGCACGGCGGCCGGGTCGAGCAGGTCGGCGCGCCGACGGAGCTGTACGAACGCCCGGCCACCCCGTTCGTCCGCGACTTCCTCGGCCGCGTGGTCATGGTCGAGGGCATCCTCGCGCGCACCCCCGGCGGTGTCCGGGTGCTCCTGGACGGCGCCGCGCACGTCGACCTCGCCGCCGCCACCGACCTCGCCGACGGGGACAAGGTCGCCCTCTACTGCCGGCCCGAGGACCTCGACATCCGCCCCGCCCTGTCCAGCCCGGCCGTCCCGAACGAGCTGCGGGGCGTGGTCGAGTCCGCGGCGTACCTCGGCGACAGCATCGAGTACATCCTGCGCATCGGCGCCGGGACCGCCGTGGTCACCGGCGGTCGGCACGCCCCGTTCGCGCTCGGCGACACCCTCGCCCTCACCGTTGATCCCGCCCGGGCCACGGTGTGGCCGCGGTGACCGCCGTGCTGAACCGGCCCGCGCCGCCCGCCGCCGGCACCCCGCCCCGCCGCCCGCGCCGGCTGTCCTGGCGCGCCCTGCTGGCCCTCGCCGCGGTCGCCGCCGTCACCCTGGTGCCGATCACGCTGCTGTTGCTCAACAGCCTCAACGTCGCCGCGCCGGGCCAGCCGACCAGCTACGGCCTGGACAACTGGCGCACCGCCTTCGCCGACCCGACGCTGCGCGACGCCGCCTGGAACACCGTGCGCCTCGCGGTGCCCCGGGTCCTCATCGGCCTGGTCGTGGCCACGGTGCTGTCCTGGCTCATCGCCCGCACCGACCTGCCCGGGGCCAGAGCCGTCGAGGTCGCGTTCTGGTTCGCGTTCTTCATCCCGTCGCTGTCCATGACGCTCGGCTGGATCCTGCTGCTCGACCCGGCCACCGGCGCGGTCAACCAGGTCCTGCGCGCGGCGTTCGGGGTCGGCGCCGACGGGCAGGGGCCGCTGAACATCTACAGCTACTGGGGCATCATCTGGTCCCACCTCTCCGCGACCACCGTGCCGATCATGACCATCCTGCTCATCCCGGGCTTCCGCCGGATGAACGCCGGGCTGGAGGAGGCGGCGCTGCTCAGCGGGGCGAGCCGGTGGCAGACCGCGGCCCGCATCACGGTGCCGATCATGCTGCCCACCATGCTCGGCGCCGGGCTGCTGGCGTTCATCTACTCGCTCAAGGCGTTCGAGATCGAGCTGCTGCTCGGCACGCCGATCGGCATCAACGTGTACTCCACCCAGATCTACGAGTGGATTCGCGGCAACCCGCCGGAGTACGGCATCGCCACCGCCCTGGGGGCCGTGTTCATTCCCGTGCTGGTGCTCCTCGCGGTCCTGCAGCGGCTCGCGGTGCGGCGGCGCAACTATGTCACCGTCACCGGGCACTCCTTCAACGACGAGCCGGTGCGCCTCGGCCGGGCCGGACGCTGGGTGGCCGGCGGCCTCGTCTGGCTGTATGTGCTCATCACCACCGTGCTGCCGGTCGCCGCGATCATCACAGGCTCGTTCATGCGTCGCTTCGGCTTCTTCGACATCCGCGAGCCGTTCACCACCCGGCAGTGGCACACGCTGTTCAACGACAACCTGTTCCTCTCCGCGATCGGCAACAGCCTGCTGCTCGGGCTCATCGCCACCGTGCTCGGCATCGCCGTGTACTTCGCGGTCGGCTACGCCATCGTGCGCAGCCGGCTGGCCACCCGCGGCGGCATCGACGTCATGGCGTGGCTGCCGGCCGCCATCCCGGGCATCCTGCTCGGGCTCGGTCTGCTCTGGCTGTACCTGGCCACGCCGCTGCGCACCGTGCTCTACGGCAACGTCCTCGGCCTCACCATCGCCGTGGTCATCAGCCACATGTCCACCGGCACCCAGCAGATCAAAGCCGCGCTCATGCAGGTGAACCCCGACCACGAGCACGCCGCCCGGCTCGCCGGCGCAGGCTTCCTGCGCGCCAACCGCCACGTCATGCTCCCGCTGCTCGGCCCGTCCGTGGCCGCGGCCGGCATCCTCACGTTCCACTCCGCCGTCGGCGACATCAGCACGGTGGTCCTGCTCAGCAGCCAGAACTCGCGACCACTGTCGATCCTGCTGCTGGAGTACAGCACCAGCGGAGCGTTGGAGCAGGCCTCCGCGCTCGGCGTGGTCATCAGCGTCCTCACCGTCTCCGTCGCGCTCGTCGCACGGGCACTCACCAGCGGCCGTCTGCGCCGCCGTACACCCCCCGCTGATCGGAAGAAGGCCCAGTCATGACCCGACGCCCCTGGCGGGCCGGCGCACTTGCCGCCCTCGCCGCCTTAGCCATCTCCACCATGGTCGCCTGCGGTGACGACGCCGGCGACGACACCCCCGTCGCCGCGTCCGGCTCCGGCACCGGCTGCATCCCGCCCACCGACGCGCTCGTCGCCGCGGCCAAGACCGAGGGCAAGGTCGTCATGTCCGGCCCGCCCGACCAGAACGTCCGCGAGCAGTTGCCGGCCGCGTTCCAGAAGGCGTACGGCATCAGCGTCGACTACATCGGCACCGGCGGCTCCGACAACGCCGCCCGGCTGCGCTCCGAGCGGCAGGCCAACATCTACTCCCAGGACGTGTTCGTCGGCGGTGGCGAGACGATGGCCAACACCTACAAGGCGTCCGGGTGGCTGGGCTCGCTGAAGGACACGCTGCCCGCGTCGGTGCAGTCCGCCGACCAGTGGCGGCAGGGCTCCACGCCGTTCATCGACCCGGACTCCAGCATCCTCAAGATCAGCGAGTACGTGTCGCTGCCGTACGTCATCAACACCAACCTGGTCAAGGACGAGCCGAAGACCTGGAAGGACCTGCTCGACCCGAAGTACACCGGCAAGATCCTCATGATCGACCCGCGTAAGTCGGGCGGTGCGGTGTACAACGTCGGCATGTTCCTGGCCGACCCCGGCTACGGCCAGGACTACGTCACGAAGCTCTACCACGACCAGAAGCCGGTGTTCAGCAGCGACTCCCGGCAGGGCGTCGACGACGTCGCCAAGGGCAAGTACGCCATCGGCATCGCGTTCGGCCAGGCCGACGTCGCCACCGCCGCCGCGGACGGGCTGCCGATCAAGGTGATCGTGCCCGACCTGCTGCAGATCACCAGCGGGTTCGGCTACCTCGCCGTCGCCGACAAGATGCCGCACCCCAACGCCGGCAAGCTGCTCGCGTCGTGGCTGGCCTGCAGCGAGGGCAACAAGGTCTGGAACGACGCGTACGGCTCGGTCAGCACCCGCACCGACGTGCAGCCCGCGACCGACACACCCAAGTGGGAGATCCCGGACCGCGCGGTCAAGTACTTCGACGCCAGCAACTGGGACTTCCTCACCAAGGGCCGCAATGACGCCACCAACCTGGTGAAGACCGTCATCGGATGATGAAAGAGCGCCTCATGACCCAACCCGACCTGCCGTCCATCCAGCGGCCCACCGCCTACGAGACGTGGCTCGCCGACGAGGGGCTCGGCGTCATCGCCGGGCTGCACATCGAGGACCTGCGCACCGTCGAGCTCGGCGACTGGGCGCGCCGCGGCTGCCGGGCCGTCGTGGCCCGGCTCGAGGGCGCCGAGGACGTCAACGACGCGCACATCATCGAGCTCGCCCCGGCCTCGTCGACCGAGCCGGAGCGGCACCTCTACGAGGAGCTCGTCTACGTCGTCTCCGGCCGCGGTACCACCGAACTCTGGAACGGCCAGGGCGACCGCAGCACATTCGAGTGGCACGCCGGGAGCCTGTTCTCGGTGCCGCTCAACGTCTTCAGCCGGCACCACAACACCAGCGGCAAGGAGCCCGTCCGGTTCTACTCGGTGACCAGCGCCCCGCTGGTGATGCGGCTGTTCCACAACCGGGAGTTCATCTACGGATGCGACTTCGACTTCACCGACCGGTTCGGCCCGCAGTCATCGTTCGCCGGCGACGGCACCGCATACCAGCGTCGCGTCTGGGAGACCAACTTCATCCCCGATGTCGCCGCGATGGAGCTCAAGGCGTGGGACGCGCGCGGTGCCGGCGGCACGAACATCATGCTCGAGCTCGCCGACAGCAGCATGTGCGGGCACATCTCGCAGTTCCCGGTCGGCACGTACAAGAAGGCGCACCGGCACACCGCGGGCGCGCACGTCATCGTCGTGGACGGCGTCGGCTTCTCGCTGCTGTGGGCCGAGGGCGACCCGATGCAGCAGGTGCGTTGGAAGGCCGGCTCGGTCGTGGTCCCGCCGGAGCGCTGGTTCCATCAGCACTTCAACACCGGCACCACGCCCGCGCGGTACCTGGCGCTGCGCTGGGGCTCCAAGAAGTACCCGGTGTTCCGCAACTACCAGATCGACAAGCCGACCACCCAGGGCGGCGACCAGATCGAGTACGAGGACGAGGACCCGGCCGTGCGCGCCATGTTCGAGGCCGAGCTGGCCGGCAACGGTGGGCAGAGCCGGATGGCCGACGTCTGATGGTCACCGTCTGATGGGCGTCCTGCCGCTGCGGTTCGCCGACGAGTTCCGGCTCGCCGGCGACCCGCAGACCCTCCTCATCGACTTCTGGAGCTTCCTCAACGCCAGCCAGTCCGCGCTGGACTGGAGCCCGGCCGCGGACCGCGCCTGGGATCACCTGGAGGAGCTGGAGCTGGAGCTCGAGGACGGCGAGCCCAGCACCAACTGGCTCGCGGCCACCGCGGCCCGCTGGTGCGCCGCGGCCGACGGGTCCGAGCGGGCGCTCCTGCGCGGCGAGGCGGGCCGGATGCTCGCCGAAGCCCTGTCCACGAAAGGATCGTGAAGCATGCTCAGTGCCGAGCAGAATGCGTTTCTCACTCAGGTCGGCCCGGGGACCCCTGCCGGCGAGCTGCTGCGGCGGTACTGGCACCCGGTCGCCGTCGCCGACGATCTCTCCGAGGCTCGCACCAAGCGGGTGCGGGTGCTCGGCGAGGATCTGGTGCTGTACCGCACCGACGAGGGCACCTACGCCCTCGTGCAGGAGGCGTGCGCGCACCGGCGGGTCTCGCTGTACTACGGGTTCGTGGAGGGCTGCGCGATCCGCTGCCCGTACCACGGCTGGCTCTACGATCAGGACGGCCAGTGCCTGGAGCAGCCGTTCGAGCAGGACAACCGGCGCGCCCGCGAGCGGGTCCGGATCCCCGCATATCCCGTGCAGGAGTACCGCGGCCTGCTGTTCGCCTACCTCGGCCCCGGCGAGCCGCCGGTCCTGCCGCGCTGGGACGTGCTGGAGCGCACCGACGGGCAGCTGACCCTGTACGTCGAGGAGGACCTGCAGTGCAACTGGCTGCAGCCGATGGAGAACGCGGTCGACACCGTGCACACCTACTGGCTGCACGGGCACACCATGCACCTCAAGGGCATCGACAAGGGCAAGTACTACTACCGGCCGATCGAGAAGTACGGCTTCGAGCTGTTCGAGTGGGGCATCATCAAGCGCCGGGTGTACCGCGACGTGGGCACCGGCGACGTCGAGGAGGAGACCGGGCACCCGCTCGTCTTCCCGAACATCCTGCGGCTGCCGGAGGGCCCACGCCAGGCGCTGCACTGGCGGGTCCCCGTCGATGACACCCGCACGATGCTCTTCCGCGCAGGGCTGCTGCCGAGCAAGGACGGGTCCACAGTGGACGGCCCGCCCGCCGTGGAGCGCGTCCCGCGGGAGGTCGACGTGAACGGCGACCACGCCATGACCACGTTCTCCAGCCAGGACCGGATGGCCTGGGAGACCCAGGGCGAGGTCTACGACCGCACGCTGGAGAACCTCGGCGCCGAGGACAAGGGCATCGCCATGTACCGCCGGCTGCTGCGCGAGCAGATCCAGCGGGTCCAGGCCGGGGAGGACCCGATGGCGTTGATCCGCGACCCGGAGCGGGCGGTCGTCAACTTCGAGGTGTCCAAGGGACAGGCCCGTGCCGAATACGTCGGCTGAGCGGATCGCGCTGGCGTGCCGCACGCTGGGCCGGCTCGGCCTGACCCGCGAGCCGGCCGGGCACGTCAGCGTCCGCGACCCGGACGGGCGGGTGCTCATCAAGTCCCGCGGCGCCGACGAGTCGGGGCTGCGCCACGCCACCGCGGCCGACATCGTCGACGCCGCCGCCGGGACCGGGGTGCCCCGGGAGGTGTTCATCCACACCGCCGTCTACCGGGCCCGCCCGGACGTCGGCGCGGTGGTGCACATCCACCCGCTCACGCCCGTGCTCTTCTCGGTGACGGACACCCCGCTGCTGCCGCTGGCCGGGGCATACGACCCGCTCGCGCTGCGCCTGCTGCGCAAGGGCATCCCCAGGTACGAGCGCAGCATCCTCATCGCCGACGACGCCCTCGGCGACGAGCTGGCCGCGACCCTGGGTGACGCCGACGCGTGCCTCATGCGCGGCCACGGCATCACCGCGGTCGGCGCGGACCTGGAGGAGGCCGTGGTGAACGCGATCAAGGTGGACGAGATCGCCGAGCTCAACTACCGCGCCCGGCTGCTCGGGCAGCCCCGGCCGCTGGACCCGGCCGACCTCGACACCTTCGGGGACCCGCCGGCGCACGTGCGCCGGCAGCACTACCGCTCGGCCTGGCGGCAGTATGCCGGCGAGTGACGGCCTCCCCGACGACATCGTCCTCACCAGCGCCGGTGCCGACATCGGCTCGGCCACCACGCACTTCGTCTTCTCGCGGATCCTGTTGCGCCGCACCGGGTTCACCGCCCGGCACGAGGTTGCCGGGCGGGAGATCCTGCACCGCTCCGAGATCGCCGCGACCCGGTTCGACGGCGACTACATCGACGCGGCCTTCGTCGAGGACGCCTACGCCGCCGCGCTCGCGGCCGCCGGACTGTCCACGGTGGACATCGACACCGGAGCCGTGATCGTCACCGGTGCGGCGGCCCGCACGGCCAACGCGCGCAGCGTCGCCGAGGTCTTCGCCCGCAGCGCCGGCGGGTTCGTGTGCGCGGTCGCCGGCGACCATCTCGAGGCGGTGCTGGCCGCGCACGGCTCCGGCGCCGTGGCCGCGTCCCGGGCGGACGGCACCCGGGTGCTCAACGTCGACATCGGCGGGGCCACCACCAAGCTCGCGGCGGTCGAGCGCGGCGTGATCACCGCGACGGACTGGGTGCCCGTGGGTGCCAGACACACCGCCGACCCCGGCCCGATCCTCACGGCCGCGGCGCGTCTGGGCCGCTTCGACGCCGTGCGCTGCTCCGGCGGGGTCGCCGAATACGTCTACGGCCGCGAGACCCGCGACTTCGGCGACCACGGCCCGGCCCTCGCCGCGGCGCTGCTGGACCGGGCGGGAGCGCTGCCCGGGCCGCTGGTCGAGGCGCCGCTGGGCATCCGGGCCACGGTGATCGGCGCCGCCCAGCACACCGTGCAGGTCAGCGGCAGCACCGTGCTCGCCGACGCCGTGCTGCCGCTGCGCAACCTGCCGGTGTGCCCGGTCGACGCCCCGATCGGCGACGCGGCCGGCACCCAGCGCGCCGTGCGGGCCGCGCTCGACCGGCTGGACCCGGCCGCGGCCCTCGCTGCGGCGCTCGCGCTGCGCTGGGACGGGCCGCCGAGCTACGCCCGGCTGCGGGCCACCGTGGACGGCATCGGCACCGCGGCCGGGCGGGTCCGCGGGTCGGACGCGCCGCTGTGCCTGCTCGTCGACGGCGATGTCGGGCGCACCCTCGGCGTGCTGCTGCGCGACGAGTTCGGCTGGCGCGGCCCGGTCGTCGCGGTCGACGGGGTCGAGGCGCAGGCGCTGGACCTGGTCGACATCGGCCTGCCGTTGCCGGGCTCCACCGTGCTGCCGGTGACCATAAAGTCGCTGATATTCCACTCACAGGAATTCTGACATCGTTCATTCCGGCATCAGGTCATGCGTGCCTACCCTGCCGGTACCACCTCACGAGAGGCGTCATCCGATGTACATCGACGTCCACGGGCACATCAGCGCCCCCGCAGAGCTGTACGCCTACAAGGCGGGGCTGCTCGCGCACCGCGGCGCCCACGGCCGCAGTGGCGCGGGCCTGGACAAAGACCAGGTCGCGGCGGCCCTCGACGCACCGAGCAAGAGCTTCGGCGGCGTCTCGCACCGCCGCCACCTCGACGACGCCGGCATCGACCTGCAGCTCGTCTCGCCGCGGCCGTTCCAGATGATGCACAGCGAGTCGCCCGCGAAGCTCGTCGAGTGGTTCACCGCCGAGACCAACGACGCCATCCACCTGGCCTGCCAGGTCGAACCCAGGTTCCGCGGCGTCGCCGGGCTGCCGCAGAGCATGGAGCTCACCCCGGCCGCCTGGACCGCCGAGCTGCGCCGCTGCGTCACCGAACTCGGGTTCGTCGGCGCGATGCTCAACCCGGACCCCTGCGAGGGCCTCGCCCAGCCGCCCGGGCTCGGCGACCGGTTCTGGTACCCGGTCTGGGAGGCGCTGTGCGAGCTCGACGTGCCGGTGCTCATCCACTCCGCCGGATGCCGGCCCCCGGCCCGGGAGAGCTACTCACTGCACTTCGTGCAGGAGGAGACCCTCGCCGTCGTCGGCCTGCTGCAGTCGGCCGTGTTCAAGGACTTCCCGGATCTCAAGGTCATCGTCTCGCACGGCGGCGGCGCGATCCCGTACCAAAAGGGCCGCTTCTACGCCTCCGCGGTCCGCCAGGGGATCGCGTTCGAGGAGCAACTGCGGCAGCTGTACTTCGACACCTGCCTCTACACCGCCGACGCGATCGAGCTGCTGATCCGGACCGTCGGAGCCGACCGGTGCCTGTTCGGCAGCGAGAAGCCCGGCACCGGTTCGGTCCGCGACCCCGCCACCGGCCGCTGGATCGACGACATCCACCTGCTCATCGGCGACATCGCCTGGCTCACCGACGCCGACCGCGCCCAGCTGTTCGAAGGCACCGCCCGCGCCCTGTTCCGGCTGGAGCACTGACGTGGCCACCCTGGCCCTCGGCGCCGGCACCTCCCACGGCCCGCTGCTGAGCACCCCACCGGAGCAGTGGGGCCTGCGCGGCGGCGCCGACCGGCGCAACCCCGCCCTGGCCTACCGCGGCCACGACCACACCTACGACGACCTCCTGGCCCTACGGGCGCCGGGCTTCGCGGGGGAGTGCAAGCCCGAGGCCCAGGCGGCCCGGCACGCCGCCTCCCGCCACGCGATCGACGAACTCGGCGCCATCCTCACCGGCGCCGACCTCGACGCCCTCGTCGTCGTCTCCAGCGACCACAAGGAGGTCTACGGCGACGAACTGCTGCCCCAGTTCGCGTTCTACTGGGGCGAGAGCATGCGCCACGAGCCGTTCACCCAGGCGGCGCTCGACGCGATGCCGCCCGGCCTCGCCGTCGCCGAGGTCGCCAACGTGCCCGCCGAGCCGACCGTCCGCCGCGGCCACCAACCGCTCGCCCGGCACCTCATCCGGGAGACCTCCGCGGCCGGCTTCGACCCTGCCGCGTCGCTGACGCTGCCCGCCGGCCGCTACGGCGACCACGGCATCCCGCACGGCTGGGGCTTCGTCTTCCAGCAGCTGCTCGGCGGCGGCGACACTCTGCCCGTGGTCCCGCTGTTCGTCAACACCTTCTGGCAGCCCAACCCGCCCTCGGCGGCCCGCTGCTTCGACTTCGGCGTCGCGCTGGGCGCCGCGATCGCGAGCTTCCCCGCCGACCTGCGCGTCGGTGTCGTCGCCTCCGGCGGCCTGAGCCACTTCGTCGTCGACGAGGAACTCGACCGCGCCTTCCTCCAGGCCCTCGCCGACCGCGACGCCGCCCACCTGCGCGGGCTCGGCGACGATCTGCTGCGCTCCGGCACCTCCGAGCTGCGCAACTGGATCGTCGTGGCCGGGGCGCTGCACGCCTCGCCGCTGCGCCCGCGGCTGCTGGCCTACGAACCGTGCTACCGCACCGAGGCCGGCACCGGCTGCGCCATGGCGTTCCAGACGTGGGAGCCGGCATGAGCGGGCCGGAGCGTAGCGGAGGGGGCGGCATGAGCGGGCCGGAGCGTAGCGGAGGGGGCGGCATGAGCGGGCCGGAGCGTAGCGGAGGAGCCGTGAATCAGGGGCTCAGGTTTGGCTCAGGCCGACGCCGGAGCGCAGCGGAGGTGGCGGCGTGAGCGCCGGTTCGCTCCTGGCACGGCTGCGCGCCCTGGACGTGTGCGCGGTCTCCGACGCCCTGGACACCCTCGGCCTGCCCGGCGTGACGCTCGGCCCGCGCCCGGTCTGGCCGAACCGCACGGTGGTCGCCGGGCTGGTCCGCACCGTGCAGGCAGGCCCGCGGCAGGGCCCCGGACCGTTCGACCACATCGCCGCCCGGGCCGTCGACGACTCCGGAGCCGACCACGTCCTCGTCATCGCCAACGGCGGCCGGCCCGACGTGTCCTGCTGGGGCGGCATCCTCACCCGCGCCGCGCAGCAGCGGGGCATCGCCGGGGTCGTCGTCGACGGCGCCTGCCGCGACGCGGGCGAGGCCGAGGAGCTCGGATTCCCGGTCTTCTCCCAGGCCGTGGTGCCCGTCAGCGCCCGCGGCCGCATCGTGCAGCTCGCCATGGACGAGCCCGTCACCTTCGCCGGGCACCCCGTGCACCCCGGCGACTACGTCATCGCCGACGTCAACGGCGTCGCGTTCGTCCCCGCGGCCCGCGCCGCGGACGTCGTCACCCTCGCCGAGCGCATCGCCGCACGGGAGGCGGCCATGGTCGCCGACGTCCTCGCCGGCCGTCCCGTGACCGCCGTGATGCACGACTCGCAGTTCCCCACCCTGGAGCCCTCATGACCTCCGAGCACCCCCTGGCCGCGTTCTCGACGGCCACCATCTCCGACGGACTCGACCGCCTCGGCCGCCCCGGCTCCCTGCACGGGCTCGCCGGGCTCTTCCCCGGCACGAGACTCTTCGGCCGCGCGTTCACGGTGCGGTACGTGACCGCCGGGCACCCCGCCGGGACCGTCGGCGACTACCTCGACGACGTGACACCCGGGTCGGTCGTCGTCCTGGACAACGCCGGGCGCACCGACTGCACTGTCTGGGGCGACATCCTCACCGCCACGGCCCACCAGCGCGGTGTGGCCGGCACCGTCATCGACGGCGTCTGCCGCGACGTGGCCCGCGCCCTCGGCACCGGCTACCCGATCTACAGCCGGGGCCGGTTCATGCGCACCGGCAAGGACCGCGTCGAGGTCTCCGACACCGGCCGGCCCGTCACCATTGGCGGCGTCCAGGTCGCGCCCGGCCAGCTCCTGGTCGGTGACGAGGACGGCGTCGTGGCCGTGCCCGCCGACGTCGAAGAGCGCCTCGCGGCCATCTGCGCCGAGATCCACGAGCGGGAGGCGGCGATCCTCGCCGACGTCCTCGCCGGCGACACCATCGCCGCCGCACGTGCCCGGCACGGCTACCACGCGCTGCAGCGGGCCGGCTCATGACCGCCGCACCGCTGGCCGCCGGCCACCGCGGCGCCGCGGCGAGCCGTCTCATGACCGCCGCACCGCTGAACGCCGGCATCGCGACGCCACGGCGGGCCGTCTCGTGAGCGCCGCATTGCTCGCGCTCGGCACCGCGACGCTGTACGAGGCCTCGGGGCTCGACTGCATCCTGCCGCACCGCATCCGCCCCGCCTGGCCCGGCGCCGCGCTCGCCGGCACCGCGCTGACCGTCTCCGCCCCACCCGGCGACAACCTCGCCCTGCACCTCGCCCTCGAACACGCCGAGCCCGGCGACGTGCTCGTCGTCGACGGCGGCGGCGAGCCCTTCGGCTACTGGGGCGAAGTCCTCGCCGAGGCGGCCCTGGCCCGCGGCGTGACCGGCCTCGTCATCGACGGCGGCGTCCGCGATGTCGAACGCCTCCGCGACCTGCCGTTCCCAGCCTTCAGCACCTGGACGGCGATCCGCGGCACCGTCAAGCACGCCACCGGCCCGATCGGCGCGCCGCTGCCGTTGGGCGCCGTGACCGTCTACCGCGGCGACATGATCGTCGCCGACGCCGACGGCATCGTCGCGCTCCCGGCCGCCGAGCTCGCCCGGATCACCGCCGCCGCCGAGGCACGGGCCTCAGCCGAGTCCGAATACCTGCGGCGTATCCGGGCCGGAGCGTCCACCATGGACATCTACGGGTTCGGCCGGCCATGAGCGGCGACGTTCAACGGCTGCGGATCACCCAGGTCACCTGGGAGGCCGACGCGGTCCTCTCGCTGCGCCTCGCCGAGCCGTCCGGGGCACCCCTCGCGCCGTGGCGGCCGGGCGCGCACATCGACCTGCGGCTGCCCAGCGGCCAGCTGCGGCAGTACTCACTGTGCGGCGACCCGGACGACCGAACCTCGTACCGGATCGCGGTGCTGCGGGAAGAGCAGGGCCGGGGCGGCTCCCGCGAGATCCACGAGACCGCCCTCGCCGGCCGGATCCTCGAGGTGCTCGGGCCGCGCAACCACTTCGAACTCACCGCGGCGCCGCGCTACCTGTTTCTCGCCGGCGGCATCGGGATCACCCCGATCCTCACGATGGCCCGCGCCGCCGCCGCTGCCGGGGTGCCGTGGACGCTCTGGTACGGCGGACGAAGCCGCTCGGCGATGGCGTTCACCGCGGAACTGCCGAGCGGTGCAGTGCACCTGCATCCGCAGGACACCGGGGGACACCTGCCACTGGCCGACATCGTCGCCGCCACCGCCCCGGACACGGTCGTCTACGCCTGCGGTCCCGCCCCGATGCTCGACGCCGCGGCCGCCGTGTGCGCGACCACCGGAAGGGAGCTGCACCTCGAGCGCTTCACCGGCACCGCCACAGCGCCCCCGGCCGGTGGGGACGCGTTCGAGGTGGAGCTGCGCCAGAGCGGGATGGTGCTGGTGGTACCGCCGCAGCGCTCCCTGCTCGACGTGGTCCTCGACGCCGTACCGGATGCGGCGTACTCCTGCCAGGAGGGCTACTGCGGCTCCTGCGAGACCAAGGTCCTCGCCGGCATCCCCGACCACCGCGACACCGTCCTGTCCGACGCCGAACGCGAGCGCGGCGAGGTCATGATGATCTGCGTCGGCCGCGCGCGCTCGCCCCGACTCGTCCTGGACCTCTGACGGCGGTCGGAGGCGCTGTTGCATTCCGCGTTGCGCACCCGGGCACGGACTTCGGCATGATCGAGGGCAGCGTTGAGCAGTGATGTCTCCAAGCCGCTGGCTGTCGTCGCCGCCACGGTCAGCGTTCGTCGGGTCCCGAGCACTGCATTGGCCGAGACCGCATCCGGCGCGACCCGCCGTCGCCGCACCCGGGCACCAGCGTCGCCATCACCACTCGTAGCGGCGGCCAGCACGACCGGCCGTCTGGTTCGCATGTCGCCTGCAGTGCCCCACCTGCGGTGGACGGCACACATGATCCGACCGGCGGTCACCCGGTCGTACCCGGCACGTCGATCCCGGCCCGGAGCCAGGTGAGGCCGCGCAGATCCGGGCGGCCGCCCGGATACCCGACCGTGGCAGCGGATGCGGCGACCGCACGTCTGGCCGCTGCTGGGACCGGATCGCCGCGCAGCAGTGCGACGGTCAGCGCCGCCACGAAGGCGTCGCCGCCTCCGGTGGTGTCGACCACGTCGTCGTCGCCCAGCGGCAGCACGAGACTCTCGACCCGGGACCCTGGAGCATCGCGCCACACGAACAGGTTGCCGTCGGTGAGCGCGAGCGCCACGACCGACGGTCCCACGTCCAGCAACGATCGGGCGGCTGCGAGCAGCTGTTGCGGGTCGTCGGCCGGCACGCCGGTGAGCAGCTCCGCTTCGGTGGTGTCGGCCCGGACCACGTCGGCGGCTGCCAGCAGCGCCTCGCGGTGCTCGGCTGGCGGTGCGCCGTCCAGCACCACCAGCGCGCCGGCGTCGGCGCCGCGCCTGGCGGCGGCGAGCGTCGCCTCGGCTGGCTGCTGCAACTGCACCAGCACCGCGTCGGACGTCGCGAACAGCGGTCCGGCTGCGGCGATGTCATCGGCGGTGAGCAGCACCTGCTCGGGAAGGTGCTCGAGATATCGCCAGCGGTTCGGTGGTTCGAGGACTCCACGATGAGCCCGGTCTGCATCCCCCGCCGGCGGACGACCCCGTCCACGTCGACGCCGTCGGCATGCGCCTGCACGAGCAGCGCGTCGCCGGTAGCGTCATCACCGGCGACCGCGACGAGCGCGGGGCGGGCGCCGAGCTGGGCGAGGGCCACGGCCTGGTTGGCGCCTTTGCCGCCGAGCAGCTCACGGCGTTGCCGCACGGACCCGGAGCTGCCCACGTCCGGGATTTTGTCCAGTACCAGGACGAGGTCCCTGGCCAGCTGACCGACGACGGTGACCTTCATGCGCGCATCTGTACCCAGCCGGGCGCGGCTGATGTTTGGGCAGCCGAAAGCTGAGGTACAGAATCGATGTGCCGGAGTTGGGAGACAGCGTGCCGGGCGGTGCGCGTCCAGCACACGTGAGGGTCATGACGCTCAATCTGCTGTCGCCGGAGCACGGTGACTGGAATCGTCGCCGCCCGCTGCTACGGGCCGGGCTCGCGGACCTGGGACCGGATCTGATCGCGTTGCAGGAGACGGTCTGGGGCGACGGTTACGACCAGGCACTGGACCTGCTCGGCCCCGACTATCACATCGTCCGCCATTCCGGGCGCTCCGCCGACGGCGTCGGTGCCGCCTTCGCCAGCCGGTGGCCGGTCGGCGCGGTCCGTGAACTGGATCTGCATGTCACCGACCGGGTGGACCTGCCGTGGTGCGCGGCGGTGGTCGCTGAGATCGAGGCGCCACCGCCGGCTGGGCCGCTGCTGTTCGTCCACCACAAACCGGCGTATCAGGTCGGCTACGCCCACGAGCGGGAGCTGCAGGCGGTGGCCTGCGCCCTGTTTGTGGAGGAGCAGCTGGCCGGCCGGGACCGGCATGTGGTGTTGGCCGGTGACTTCGACGATCCGCCCGATGCCGCCAGCGTCCGGTTCTGGACCGGGAAGCAGTCCCTGCTGGGTGTCAGCGTCGCGTACCGAGATACCTGGGCGGCGGTGCATTCCGACGATCCGGGGCACACGTTCACGCCGTTGAACCCGCTCGAGCGGGCCGGCGAGATGTCGTTGGAGCTCGGCCGTCGCATCGACTATGTCATGGTCCGCTGCGGCATCCACGGCCCGACGCTGGACGTCATCGACTGCCGGCGGGTCTTCGACGAACCGGTCGACGGAGTATGGGCGAGTGACCATTTCGGTGTGATCGCGGACCTGGCGGTGCCCGAGCATCCGCCCGGTGCCTGGCTGCGCTGACACGCACTCCGTCTCGCTCGGCCTTCCACGCCGGCGCGCTCGTGAAGCTCCGCAGCCTGGCCCGACGGCCGCCTCTGGCGACGTTTCCGCAGCGCACCCCCGGGTAGCGGACAGATAGCGGCGACGGCAACTGCGCCAGGTGGGAGAGAATGCAGTGAAAGCGGTTGTGTGGCACGGCAAACGGGATGTGCGGGTCGACACGGTGCCGGATCCGGTCATCCAGGAATCCAACGATATCGTCATCCGCGTCACGTCCAGCGGGATCTGCGGTTCAGACCTGCACCTGTACGAGGTGCTCGGGCCGTTCATGGCGGAGGGCGACATCCTCGGGCACGAGCCGATGGGCGTGGTCCAGGAGGTCGGTTCGGCGATCACCCACCTGCGCGTCGGCGACCGGGTCGTCATCCCGTTCAACATCTCCTGCGGGCACTGCTACATGTGCCGCCAGGGGCTGATGACACAGTGTGAGACGACGCAGGTCCGCGCCGAGGGCAAGGGCGCCGCGTTGTTCGGCTACACCCGCCTGTACGGTCAGGTGCCGGGCGGGCAGGCGGAGTACCTGCGGGTGCCGCAGGCGCAGTTCGGGCCGGTCAAGGTGCCGGACGGGCCGCCGGACGACCGGTTCGTGTATCTGTCGGACGTGCTGCCGACGGCGTGGCAGGCGGTGCAGTACGCCGCGGTGCCCGACGGCGGGACTGTCGCGGTGCTCGGGCTCGGCCCGATCGGGGACATGGCCACGCGGGTGGGGCTGCACCTGGGGTACCGCGTGATCGGCGTGGACCTGGTCCCTGAGCGTCTGCAGCGGACGCGGGCGAACGGTGTCGAGGTCTCGATCTGACCGCGCACAACGACGTCGCCGAGTCGATCCGTGAGCTGACCGGCGGCCGGGGTGCGGACTCCGTCATCGACGCGGTCGGCATGGAGGCACACGGCTCACCGGCGGGCAAGCTGGCGCAGACGGTCGCCGGGCTGCTGCCTGACGCGGCCGCGGCGAAGCTGATCGAGAAGTCCGGCGTGGACCGGCTCGGTGCGCTGTACCTGGCGATCGACGCGGTCCGCAGGGGCGGCACGATCTCCTTGTCCGGCGTCTACGGTGGGACCGCGGACCCAATGCCGATGATGGACCTGTTCGACAAGCAGATCCAGCTGCGGATGGGGCAGGCGAACGTGAAGCGCTGGGTGCCGGAGATCCTGCCGTTGCTGACCGGCGACACCGATCCACTCGGCGTGGACAGCTTCGCGACCCACCGCGTGCCGCTGGACGCGGCACCGGAGGCGTACGAGAATTTCCAGGAGAAGAAGGACGGCACCGTGAAGGTGCTCCTGCGTCCCTGACCGATGTGTACAGGGATTGCCAGCGGTGCCCGGCGAACGAGAATGCTTGTTCTGACGTCCATGGGGTAACGGCCAGGGAAAGTTCTTGAGCAGCTCATGCCCAATGGAGGTTCTTCCGTGACGACAACCGAACAGCAGCAGGATGTCATTGAGCTGCTGCTGCAGCAGCATGATGAGATCAAGACACTCTTCGCGCAGGTAAAGTCCGCCCGCGGCGACGCCCGGCAGGAGGCGTTCCAGGCGCTGGTGCGGCTGCTCGCGGTGCATGAGAGCGCCGAGGAGCAGGTGGTCCACCCGGCGGCCCGCCATGACGTCGGCGATGCCGTCGTCGACGCCCGTCTGCAGGAGGAGAGCGAGGCCAAGCACGTGCTGTCCGACCTTTACGACCTCGGTGTCGACTCGCCGGAGTTCCCGGCGAAGTTCGCCGAGTTCGAACAGGCCGTTCTGGCCCACGCGACGCATGAGGAACAAGAGGAGTTCCCGCAGTTGCGCCGTGCGACCGAGCCGGACAAACTCCGCCGTATGGCTGGCGCCGTCCGCGCGGCCGAAGCGCTCGCACCGACCCGTCCGCACCCTGCCGCCGGTGAATCCGCGGCCGGTACCATGGTGCTTGGGCCGCCGGTCGCGGTGTTCGACAAGATGCGTGACGCGGTGCGTGACTGGCGCCAGTCCCACAACGACTGAATCCCTGGCCACCGTGTTGGGCGGCGGTGCGGCATCCGCGGTCGGCGCCGCGTCTCGTCGCTGGTCGCGGTCCCACGAGGGCCCGGCAAAGAAAACGACGCGCGCACCGCGGAGGCGGGGAGGCCCAGTTCCTGCGCCGCCTCCGGTCCGCAGCCACCGTGGATCCGTGGCGGCTGCGGACCGGCGGCGAATGACGACGCGTCGAGGGCTCAGCTCTGACAGGAGCCGGCCGGGCCCGCTCAGAGGATCGGCTTGCCGCCGGTCACCGGAACGATCGCGCCGGAAATGTAGCTCGCATCGTCGGAGGCCAGCAGCACATACGCCGGCGCGACCTCCGCGGGCTGCCCCGGCCGGCCGAGTGGCGTGTTCTTTCCGAACTCATCGACCTGCTCGGGTGGCATCGTCGACGGGATCAGCGGCGTCCAGATCGGGCCCGGCGCGACCGCGTTGACCCGTACGCCGTGCTCGCCGAGCATCTGCGCCAGCCCTGCGGTGAAGTTGGCGATCGCGCCTTTCGTGGTGGCGTACGGCAGCAGCGTCGGCCGCGGCATGTCGTAGTTCACCGAGCTGGTGTTGATGATGGACGACCCCGGATGCAGGTGCGGCAGGGAGGCCTTCACCAGCCGGAACATCGCGTGGATGTTGATGTCGAAGGTACGCGTCCACTCCTCGTCGCGACCGCGGCCGTCGGCCTGGAGCGCGAGGTGCTGCTCGGGGTACGGGTACCGTTCGGTCAAGGCTTCGCCGGTCACGTCGCGGCCAGCGCCCAGCCGCTCGTCATCGACCACGTCGACGACACCACCGTAGTGAGCCCCGTCCTGGTCAGCGAACACCTCGTCGCCATGCTCGGCGTACCGATGCTCAGCGGCGGCCGGGTCATCGGCGTGCTACACGTCGGCACCCGCACACGGCGACTGTTCACCGTCGCCGACATCGAGCTGCTCCAGATGGCTGCCGAGCGCGCCGCGCACGCCACCGTGGCCCGCTCCCACAGCCTCGACCGGGCCGCCGCATATGCGCTGCAGCGCAGCCTCCTGCCGGACCGGCCACCGACGCTGCCCGGCCTCGACATCGCCGTGCGGTACGTGCCCGGCAGCGACGCCGGCGTCGGCGGCGACTGGTACGACGTGTTCGCCCTGCCCTCCGGCACGCTCGGCGTCGCCGTCGGTGACGTCGCCGGCAGCGGCCTGCACGCCGCGGTCGTCATGGGCCGCATCCGCTCCGCACTACGCGCCTACGCCATGGAAACCGACGACCCCGCCGACGTGCTCACCCGACTGGACCGCAAGGTCCAGCAGTTCGAACCCGGCGCCATGGCCACCGTCATCTACGCCGTCATCTACGCCACCCTGGACACGGTGACACTGTCCAACGCCGGGCACATGCCGCCGGTGGCACTCACCGCAGGTAGACCGGCCGAACTGCTCAGGATCGGACCGAACCTGCCCATCGGCGCCTACCCCGACATCGCCCGCACCGCCACCACCCGGCAACTACCACCCGGGTCCGGGCTGTTCCTCTACACCGACGGGCTCGTCGAACGGCGCAACCGGCCCATCTCCGACGGGCTCAACCTGCTCGCCGCCAGCCTCACCGACGGCGACGCCGACCAACTGTGCAGCGCCGCCATGACCGCGCTGCTCGACGCCAGCCAACCAACGGACGACGTCGCGATCCTCGCCCTACGCCGACCCTAACCGGCCACACCGCCGGGCATCACAGCCGCCGATCGGCTGCACCGTCCATCCGATTCCGGCCGGACCGGCCGGACTGGTGTGCCCACCGTGCGGCCGCCAAGCACGTCCTCTGAACATCTGCTCGCTCTCGGCGCCGCGCCGTAGTCAGCGATTGCGTTCGCTGCTGAGCCACGCACGATCGCCGCAGTGCGCAGGCCTTCCTCAACAGTGGCGCATCACTTGTCTTGCGGGCAACAGCGCGATGCCGGCGAGAGAAGCAACGAGATTTGCCCGCTGCGCGCTGCTGGCCCTGCTGCGCGCGCCTGATACGCGGCTCGACGACCGCGCCGTGTGCCGCCTGCTGGTGCTGGTCGGGGTCGGCTCGCTGGTGTTGCTCACCGTCCGCCAGCTCGGGCCCGCGCTGCTGACGCTCATCGTGACGGCGTGCGCGACGCTGGCCCGTCCCGGTCGCATCGCCCAGCTTTGGCGGCGCCGCGACACACGTTGGATCATCGCCTGCTCGTGGTCGCTCGGTCTGGCCGGTTGGCTCGGCTGGCTGGCGTACTCCGGCGTGGCCCGCGTCGCGCCGGTCGCCCGCGACGCGCAGCACCTCACCTCGGCACAGCTGGCGCAGCTCCTGGCCACCCGGCGCATCCCTTTCTATTTCCAGCAGATCGTCGGCCAATTCGGTTACGGCGAGACCAAGCTGCCACTGGCGGTCGTCGCGGCCTGGTACCTGCTGCTGGGCGCCTTGGTGGTACCGAGCCTGATCCACGGCGGCCGCCGGCTCGCCCTCGTCGCCGCCTCGCTCGGCACCGCCTCCATCGGCCTGCTCGTGGCCCTGGAACTGCACTATCTGCCGAACATCGGCTGGTTCGCGCACGGCCGGTACGCAATGCCGGCAGCCGCCGGTGTGGTGCTGTGCGCCGCGAGCGCGCCGCAGTTCGAGCGCCGGCTGGTCCGGCTGGGCCGCTTGCGCCGCTATTGCACTTGTCCTGATCGGCTCCGCCGCAGTGCTGCACCTGTACATCCTTGCGTTCGTGATGACACGTTTCCAGTCCGGCCCGGGCGCACGCCTCGACCCGTTCGCCGGCGCCTGGCGGCCACCGGTCGGCACACTGCTGCCGTTGCTGGCGGTGCTGGCCGGCGTGACCATCATCGGCGCGCTGAGCGCGGCGATGGCCGGCAACGCCGCTACGCCGGACACCGAACCGGATCCTCGGCGTCGGGCCCGGTTCGCCGGTGACTCGTCAGCGGCTCAGCGCTGCGACGAGGTTGATGGTGAGCGCAACGATGACGGTGTCGAACAGGTAGGACAGCAGGGCCTGGCGCAGCACGGCGGAGCGGAACGCGGCGGTGCGTAGCTTCGTGTCGGAGACCTGGAACGTCATCCCAACGGTGAACGCGAGGTAGGCGAAGGCGCTGAACTGCGGGCAGGGTGCCGGGGTCGATGCTGTGGCTGGTCGGCGTGTCACTGTGACATCATTCGATGGGTTTTGTAGGCATGCACGGCGGGGCATCGACATGAATGAGATTGATCCTACCGCTCGCCGTGGGCAGGTGAGATGATCGGGGGCGATGTGGAACGTGCGTACTGTTTGAGCGCCCCGGTTCCGTGAGCCCCGGGCTTTTGGGGGGTCCGTTGTCAGCCTTGCAGGATGTCACGGCCGGCTCCGTACCATTGCGCCGGGCGCTGCCACGGCTCGTCCGCGGTCCGCTCGATGCGTTGGTCGGCTTTGCCGACGAGGCCGGCGGCGAGGTCGTACGGTTGAACCTCGGCACGTTCCGCCCGTACCTGGTGACTCATCCCGAGCACCTGCAGCACATTCTGCGGGACAACGCCGCCAATTATGTGCGTGACGGCAAGGGCCTGCTCTGGCGGCCGGTACGCCGGGCGGTCGGGGAGGCGATCCTCGTCGCGGAGGGGCCGCTGTGGGAGTCCAGCCGGAGCGTCCTGCAACCGCTGTTCACAGCCAAGCGGGTCGAGACGCTGATCGACAAGATGGCCGCCGCGATCGGCGAGGCGGTCGACGTGCTGGACGAGCCGGCCAGGGCTGGACAGACGGTCGACGCTAGCGACACGCTGTCCCGGATCGTATGCCAAGCCACCATGCGGGTGCTCTTCGGAGACAAGATTTCCGTTCCCGACGCGCTGCGGGTCGTCTCCGCGCTGGGCACGATCGCGACGGCGATGGTTCCTCGGCTTCTTGTGCCGTTCATGCCCTACGCGATACCCATGCCGGGCGATCGCGCGTTCCGCGGTGCGGTCCGGACCATCGACGATGTGGTGCTCCCGATCATCCGCGAGACCCTCCGCCGACCGGGCGACGGCCAGGACATCATCTCCACCTTGTGCCGGACGCGCGTCGTCAACGGTCAGGAGATCACCGAGAAGCAGATTCGTGACGACGTCGTGGCGATGTTCTCGACGTCGACCGAGACGACTATCGCGGTGCTGTCCTGGTTGTGGCCGGTTCTCGACACGTATCCCGAGGTGGCGGCCCGGCTCTACGACGAGATCGACCAGGTGGTCGGCGCGGACCAGATCCAGCGATCGCACGTGGCCGAGCTTCGGTACACCCGGATGGTCCTGGACGAGCTGCTGCGCCTATACCCGGCCGGCTGGATGATCCCGCGCACGGCCGTGGCCAGCGAGGTCCTGGGCGGAACGCGGATCGCGAGCGGTGCGACGATTCTCGTCAGTCCGTACGTCACCCAGCGGATGGCGGCGTTGTGGGAGCGTCCCGACATCTTCGAGCCGGAGCGGTTCTCTCCCACCGCGCCACGACGTCAGCACCGGTACTCCTTCTTTCCCTTCGGCGGCGGCCCGCATCAATGCCTTGGGCAGTACCTGTTCCTCCTGGAGGCGCCACTGATCATCGCAACCCTCCTGAGCCGGTTCCGGATCCAGTTGCACGGCGACGCCGACCTCACCCCACGGATGGGTGCCTCACTCCGGCCACGTCAGAGCGCACGGTTGACGCTGGTGCCCGTCGACCGCTCCCGCGCGCGCTGAGGAGCCCGCGTGCACACACCGCTCACCAGCCGCGATGAAATACTGGTGGGGTCGGAGCACGGTAGGATCTGTGCCTTGGCTGCCGCCGGCCAGCGTGATCTACAGCAGTGCGTCACCGCTCACCCCGAGCTGTTCGCGGCCAAACCTTTCGACGCCACCCTCTTCAGCGCCATCGCCCATGCCACCGCGTTCGGCGCTCCCTGGTGCACGGTCGAGCAGCTGCAGATCGCGAACCGGGCTTCGCTGTGGGTCTTCGCGGCCGACTGGCTGATCGACTACCTGGCGACATCACAGGATGAGGTGACGGCAATCGTCGCTGATTGCCTCGCCGTCGCGGATGGCGCCGCGCCGACGGCCGCCAGCCCGCTCGGGTGCCTCCTGGCCGAGATCCGGGACGGGTTGGCGACGACACCCTCGTTCCTGACTGGGCGTCGACTCTGGCGCGAGGAGGTCGAGCGAATGTTGGCGGCCATGGCCCAGGAATGGGAGTGGAAGTCCGCTCTCGCCAGCGGAGCGACCGGGCCGACGTTCGACGGATACCTGGACAACGCCGACAACACCGGACTCTCGTTCGTCAACGTCTCGCATTGGCTTTTCACCGGCGACCGGGCCTGTCTGGAACAACTCGGCGAGCTCACCACGGCCAGCCGTGAGGCACAGCGCGTGCTGCGACTCGTCAACGACCTTGCCACTCACGAGCGCGATGCGGTCTGGGGTGATCTCAACGCCCTCATGTTGACCGACCACGTTGACGTGTCCCGGCGGATCACCATGCTCGTTGAGCGCTGTCATGATCTGCTGCGCCCATTGGAGACGACCTGTCCCCCGCAGGTCGTCTATCTGGCGCGACAGATCGGGTTCACGAGCGGTTTCTATCAGGTCACAGATTTCTGGGGTGGTTCGTGACGATCGAAGACGCGGGCAAGAGCGTGACGCGGCGCGCGGTGACGGACATCGACGTCGCCGCGTCGGCGCGTGACCTGATCGCCCAGTTGGCGCTCAATCCATGGGGACAGGTCGGCCCATCGGTGTATGAGACCGCCCGACTTGTGACCGTCGCCTCGTGGCTGTCCGGGCACGACCAGCGGGTGCGGTACCTGCTGGACAACCAGCGGCCCGATGGTGGTTGGGGGCCTCGGGAGTGTTACGCCCTCGTCCCGACCTTGAGCGCGACCGAGGCCCTGCTCA
Organism: Dactylosporangium sp. NPDC049525; assembly: GCF_040676755.1. NCBI lineage: Bacteria > Bacillati > Actinomycetota > Actinomycetes > Micromonosporales > Micromonosporaceae > Dactylosporangium > Dactylosporangium sp. NPDC049525. Next base: position 58,857 of record NZ_JBFAPO010000025.1, read on the forward strand.
GTACGCTCCGCCGCCTTGACACGGGTTCACCAGGCGGCGTCGCCGAGGCGGATTTGGCCGGCGCGGTTGATCGAGGGTTGCGGGCGCTGTTCGGCTGGCTGCAGACGGGCGCACTGTCAGTTCCGGACACTCCGGCGATCGACGTCATCGTGCCGGCCTTGGTGGCCGCCATCAATGAGCATCTCCGCCAGGTCCGCGAAGCGCCGATCAGGGGACTGGCCCCGTGGTGGGGCGACCGCCGCCTCGGCCTGCCCCCGGGCATGAGCGGGGCGCGTCTCGCCGCGGTCCGGCAGCTGCTCACAGCCGGGGTCCAACTGCCGGCGAAGTTGCTGCATTTCCTGGAGGTACTGGGGGACGGGGCGCGAGGCGCGCCCGGCTTGCGTCCCGTACCGCCAGGTGTGGTCGGCGCCTCGCCCGCGGCGACCGCCGCGTGGCTCGGCGGGCCGACAGCGTCGGGATCGGCAGCGTCGGGACCGGCAGGGGCCGCGAGGGAGTTCTTGGAGGGCGTCGTCAGCCGGCAGGGCGGACCGGTGCCGTGCCCGACCCCGATTACGGTGTTCGAGCGTGCCTGGGTACTGAGTTCGTTGGCGCGCGCCGGTGTGCCGCTCACCGTGCCGCCCGCGTTGCTCGAAGAGCTTTCCGCTGCCGTGGAGCCGGCCGGCATCGCCGCCGGTGCCGGACTGCCCGCTGACGCGGACACCAGCTCCGTGATGTTGTACGCGCTTGCCAAGCTCGGCCGGAAAGTCGCTCCGGACAGTCTGTGGGCGTTCGAGACCGAGGCTGGCTTTTGCACCTGGCCCGGTGAGGACGGCTTCTCGGTCACCACCAACGCTCATGTATTGGATGCTTTCGGGCAGCATTTGATCGCTCGTGCCGATGCGCCACCGCGCTATCTCGCGGTGCAGGACAAACTGTCGGCGACGCTGTCGGCCGAACAGCAGGTGGATGGATCATGGTGCGATCGGTGGCACGCCTCGCCCTACTACGCGACGGTTTGTTGCGCGGTCGCACTGGATCGGTTCGGCCGCGGGCCGGCTGCGGTCGAGGCGGTCGCCGCGGCCGTGGACTGGGTCTTGGCGACGCAACGGCCCGACGGGTCGTGGGGCCGGTGGTACGGCACCGCAGAGGAGACGGCATACGCCATGCAGGTGCTGCTGGCCACGCGTAATCCCGCACGTCGCGCGATCGACCAGGCCGTGGGGCGGGGCTACGCCTTTCTGTGCGAGGCCGTCGGTCGACGTGCTGACCCCCCGCTGTGGTATGGCAAGGAGCTCTATCTGCCCGAAGCGATCGTGCGCGCTGCTGTGCTCGCCGCGCTGCACTTGGCGCAGGTACGGTCAGGCTCGGTGGTGTTTGACGCAACTGCCCGACGTCAATAGATATGAACAGCGGCTGACCAGGGCGGCTTGAGGGAGCCATCGAACGCTGTTACGGTGCCGGTGGTCGGCGTCTACGAGGTTGGAAGTTGCAGCACGATCGACTTTCGCCAAATAGCGTCGACATTTGCTTCCCGGCCCCGCGGTGGATGGTGTAATGGATTCTCGCAGGACGAATCTGCGTACGAAAATTACCGCGCTACTGGTTTCGCTGGCTGCCCTGTGGGCATTCGCGGCGTGGGTGACCCTGCGGGAGGGTCTGAACCTGTTCTGGGTTCAGGCGCACAACAGCAGGATCTACCAGCCAAGCGAGCCGCTGCTGAGAGACCTGCAGACCGAGCGTCGGCTCTCGACGGCCTATCTCGGTGACCCCAGCAACCAGCAGCGTCAGGACCTGGCTGCCGGACGGCGGGAGACCGAGCAGGCCACGGCAGCGTTCAAGAGGTCGGTTCAGAGCTGGCAGGCCAACCCGTCGGGGGATGGCGAGCTGCAACGGCGGGTCGACAAGGTCGTCGCCGGCCTGGACGGACTGGCCGCCACCCGAGTCTCGATCGACACCCGTGCCATCGACCGCACCACCGCGTCGATCGCGTTCACCGATCTGGTCGCCTCCTTGTTCGAGGTCTACGACTCGTTGGGCGGTCTGGACGACAAGGAGATCGCCGCCGACGCGGCAGCCCTGATCCAGCTCAACCGGACCTGGGAGCTGATCTCCCAAGAAGACGCGCTGTTGACCGGCTCCATCGCAGCCGGCCGGATGACCGCCGATGAACACGCACAATTCGTCCAGATCGTGGGCGCGCAACGGTTCCTCGGCAGCGAGACCGCGGCGAGACTGTCGAGCGCAGACCGGGCCCGATACGACCAGATGGTCAGCGGGAAAACCTTCACGCTCTTCCGAGCCGTTGAGGATCGCGTGATTCTCGACGCGCGACCGGGCGTCAAGCCGCCGACCACCAGGGACGAATGGCGCGCCGCGGTCGAGCCCGCCCTGACCGACTTGCACAACGTCGTAGTGACCGGCGGTAAGGAGATCGTGGAGCGATCCACGCCGGTCGCGATCGGGGTCTTCGTCCGCCTGCTGCTCGCGGCCGGCCTCGGGCTGGTCACCGTCATCGCGTCGATCATCGTCTCGATCACTACGGCCCGGCGGATGCTGCGGCAGTTGGAGCTGCTGCGTGACGCGGCGCGGCAGCTCGCCGACGAGCGCCTTCCGAACGTCGTCGCCCGTCTCAGCCGCGGCGAGCCGGTGGACGTCGCGACCGAGGCGCCACCGCTCGAGTTCGGCAACGACGAGATCGGCCAGGTGGGCCAGGCGTTCAACGCGGTCCAGGAGACGGCGGTGCTGGCCGCCGTTGAGCAGGCCGACCTGCGCCGCAGTGTCCGTGACGTCTTTCTCAGCATCGCCCGGCGCTCCCAGGCGCTGGTCCACCGTCAGCTCGCACTGCTCGACGGCATGGAGCGGTCGGAGGGCGACGCGGTCAAGCTCGACGGCCTGTTCCGCGTCGACCACCTAGCCACCCGCATGCGACGCAACGCCGAGAACCTCATCGTGCTGGCCGGATCCAGCCCCGGGCGGACCTGGCGCCGCACCGTGCCGATGATCGACATCGTGCGCGGCGCCATCGCGGAGGTCGAGGACTACGCGCGGGTCACGGTGTACCCGATCGGGCCGGTGGGGCTCGCCGGCCGGGCCGTCAGTGACGTGATCCACCTCCTCTCCGAGCTGGTCGAGAACGCGCTGTCGTTCTCTCCGCCACACACCGAGGTCCACATCAAGGGCCAGATGGTCGGCGCCGGCTACGTCCTGGAGGTCGAGGACCGTGGCCTCGGCATCGGCGAGGACGACCTCGTCGAGCTGAACCACCGCATCGCCAGCCACCCGGACTTCAACCTGTCCAGCGCCGCCCGCCTCGGCCTGTTCGTCGTGAGCCGGCTCGCCGAGCGGCACGGGATCAAGGTCCAGCTGAAGGCGTCCGCGTACGGCGGCACGACGGCTGTCGTACTGATCCCGCAGAGCATGCTGGGCGAGGACACCGGCGGCGACGAGAGCAACGGAATGCCGGCGTCGAGCCTGCGCGCCTCGGCGTCGGCTCGCGGTACGCACAATCTGGAGGGATCTGTTGAATTCGTTCCGCCAGCGAGTGAACGCGGCTCCGTCGCTCTTGCCGAACACCGGCCGGCGTTCGATCAGGATTTCGCCGCAGCGATGAGCGCGTTGGTGCCGCAACGGCCGGAACGGCCCCGCGCGATGCCGGCAGCCGGGAACGATGCCGAGCCTGCTGCGTCCGCGTCCGCCGACGCGGACAGCCCATTCACCCCGTCGGGCCTGCCCGTCCGGGTGCGCCAGGCCAACATTGTGGCGCCGCTGCGGGACGGCGACCTCGCCACCGACGACCCGGCGCCGGACACGCAGCCGTCGCGGCCGCCCGAGCAGGTGCTCAGCCGGATCTCCTCCTACCAGCAGGGCATCCGCCGGGGCCGCGCCGACGCTCCGCGGCATGCAGCCGACGACATCTCCCCACCGCCACCCCTTCCGACCCGCGCTGGGTCTGCCGGCGACGAACAGCCGATGACGTGAGCAGAGCGACGGGACCGAACTCACCGATCGCCGGCCTGATGTAAGGGGAAACCTGTGGTGCAGAAGACATCGGCGAACGCCGACCTGACCTGGCTGTTGGACGACTTCGTGGCGCGGATCGACCAGGCCGAGCACGCGATCGTGCTCTCCGTGGACGGCCTGCTCAAGGCATCATCGCAAGCGCTCGGCCAGGACGACGCGGAGCATCTGTGTGCGATCGCCGCAGGCATCCAGAGCCTGGCCAAGGCTGCGGGCAAGCGGTTCAACGGCGGACCGCTGCAGCAGACGATCGTGGAGATGAGGCAGGCGTCGCTGCTCGTCACGGCGGCGGGGGACGGCTCGTGCCTGGCGGTCCTCGCGACGGAGAGCGCCGATCTCGGCGTCATCGCCTACGAGATGGCGATGCTGGTCACCCGCGCCGGGAAGTACCTCGGCTCGCCGCCGCGGTTGGACCAGCTCGCGGGGGAGGCGTGACGCGGCCCGATGAGCGTCCCTGAGGAGCCCGTGGAAGAGCAGTGGGTCGACGACCACGCCGGCCCGGTCGTGCGACCGTATGCGATGACCCGTGGAAGGACCCAGCCGGTGTGGGGCGCGTTCGACCGCATCGCGCTGGTAACAGCGACGGTGACCACGACGGCGCCCGAGGCCGGGATGGAGCCCGAGCACCTTGCCATCGTCAGGATGTGTCAGCGGCCGCTGTCGGTGGCCGAGCTGGCGGCGTACCTCAACCTGCCGCTCGGCACCGTGCGCGTGATGCTCGGCGACCTGCTCGACCGGCGCCTCGTCCAAGTGCGTGAACCTCACCCAGCCGGGACACATCCCGACGCAGACATCATAGAGGCGGCGATAAATGGCTTACGGGCACTCTGACGGGGCTCCCACTGCGATAAAGATCCTCATCGCGGGTGGGTTCGGCGTCGGCAAGACCACCATGGTCGGCGCCGTGAGCGAGACCGGTCCGCTGCGCACGGAGGAGGTCCTCACCGAGGCGAGCAGCGGCATCGACAGCCTCGCCGGCGTGGAGGCCAAGTCGACCACCACGGTGGCGCTGGACTTCGGCCGGATCACCATCAACGACCAGTTGGTGCTGTACCTGTTCGGCACGCCGGGCCAGGACCGGTTCTGGTTCCTCTGGGACGAGCTCGCCCTTGGCGCGACCGGCGCGGTCGTGCTGGCCGACACCCGTCGGCTCGACGACTGCTTCCCCTCGGTCGACTACTTCGAACGACGTGGCACGCCCTTCGTCATCGCGGTGAACTGCTTCGTGGGCGCCCGCCGCTACGAGATCCACGAGATCAAGCAGGCGCTGAACCTCGAATCCGAGGTGCCAATCGTGCTCTGCGACGCCCGGCAGCGGCAGGACGGCAAGGACGTGCTGATCGCCCTGCTACAGCACGCCGGCAGCGTGCACACCGGCAGAGCAGCGGCGCGCGTCAACGGCCGTTGAGGCTGGCAGCGGAACGGAAAGTCACGTTACGCCGACCCGCCCGCCCTGCCACCAGGTGCCGCCATAGGGGTCGTGTCGGCGCCACCGGTCGAACCAGCGGGTGAGCCGGCCGATGGCGTCGGCGTGGTGGTCGACGACGTGGTCGTTGGAGCGTCGGGGAGAGTTTTCGTGGCCTCGCCAAATGGCTGGGCGAGGAGGACGAGCTGCGCGGGCGGGTGCAGCTGCGTGGGAACGAGATCGTTCCAACAAACACGCTCGGGGCGCTAACCGGCGGCTTGGTAGCGGTGCCGGGACCGGCCGGCATCGGTGCGTTTGCCACCGCACTGGTCAGTGGTTGCGTACCCGTCGTGCCGACGTCGAGGTGAGCAGACCTGACGGCACCTCGATGACGCTTTCGGCGAAGCACGTCCAAGCGCTCACGGGTGTCGCGGTGAGTCCATGCCGCCTTGCAGACAGGATGATAATAGGTGGGTAGCGGAACTGCTACGTCCAGATCTGTGAGAGCCGAGAGGTGAGATCCTCTCGGCTACTCGGCCTTGTGGCCCGTGGTGGTCTTCCTGCGCTCTTCGAGTTCGCGCCGGGCGGACTTCGGCGGGGCGGACTTCGGCGGGGCGGCCTTCTCGATCGGGACCCAGAAGCCCCTCACCGGTGGAGCGAGCGCTCCGACGCGGTTCATCTTCTTCGGCACCACCCAATCCGCGTACTCCGGGCCGTGCTCCTCCTCGGCGCCCCGGCCGTCGCCGGCCACCGGGAGCGGCTGGTGGATCTCGACGAAGCGGCCGTCCGGCAGGCGCTGGATGATGCCGGTCTCGATGCCGTGGCCCAGCACCTCGCGGTCGTGCTGCTGCAGGCCCAGCGCGATCCGGTACGCCACGTAGTAGGCCAGCGGCGGCAGGATCAGGATGCCGATGCGCCCGGCCCAGACGATCGCGTTGAGGCTGATGTTGAACTTGTCGGCCACCACGTCGTTGCCGCCGGAAACCAGCAGGACCATGTAGAAGGCGATGGCCATGGCCCCGAGCGCGGTGCGGGACGGGTTATCCCTTGGGCGCTGCAGCAGGTTGTGGACAGCCTTGTCCTTCGAGAACCGCTGCTCGATGAACGGGTAGAACATCGGCAACATCGCCAGGAGGCCGGGCAGCACGACCGTGGGCCAGAAGATCGGCGGGAGGGTGTAGCCGTTGCCGAACAAGTGGAATCTGATCTCCCACGCCGGGAAGAGACGGGCCGCGCCGTCGAGGAACATGACGTACCAGTCGGGCTGGCTCGCCGCTGAGACCACCGCGGCCTGGTACGGGCCAAACAGCCAGATCGGGTTGATCTGGAAGAGGCCGGCCAGCGCGGCCAACACGGCGAACACGATCATGAAGAAGCCGCCGGACTTGGCTGCGAAGCCGGGGAACATGCGCACGCCGACCACGTTGTTGTTGGTCCGGCCGGGGCCGGGCCACTGGGTGTGCTTCTGCTTCACCAGCAGGCCCATGTGCACGCTGATGAGCGCGAGCAGCGCGCCGGGGACCAGCAGCACATGCACGATGTAGAGCCGGTCGAGGATCACCTCACCCGGGAACTCACCCCCGAACAGTGAGGTGGTCACCCAGGTGCCGACGATCGGGATGGACAGCATGATCGCGCTGGCGATGCGCAGGCCGGTGCCGGACAGCGCATCGTCGGGCAGCGAGTAACCGGCGAAGCCCTCCAGGAAGGCCATCCAGAACAGCAGCAGGCCGACGATCCAGTTGGCCTCGCGGGGCTTGCGGAACGCGCCGGTGAAGAAGATCCGGAACATGTGCACCACGATCGCGGCCACGAACAGCAGCGCGGCCCAGTGATGCATCTGCCGTATGAACAGACCGCCGCGCACGTCGAACGAGATCTGCAGCGTGCTGTTGTACGCCTGCGACATCTCCACGCCGCGCTGGGGCGCGTAGCTGCCGTCGTAGACGACCTCGCGCATCGACGGGTCGAAGAACAACGCCAGGAAGGTACCGCTGAGCAGCAGCACGATGAACGAGTAGAGCGCGATCTCGCCCAGCAGGAACGACCAGTGGTCGGGGAAGACCTTGCTGAGCAGGCGCCGCAGCGGCGTGGCCGCCTGGAAGCGTTCGTCGAGCGCCCTGGCGGACTTGGCCGGCAGGGCCCGGACGTCGGTCTTGCGTCGTTTCATGACCACTCCCCGAGGGCTGGTCTGACCGCAACTTTTTTGTAGTCCCATTCGGGCTTGCGTACGCTCCAGCGGATTGGGACGTGAGCCTCGCCTGAGCATGGCCACAGGCGGTGACGCACGGCATCAAACCCCGAGGACGCCGGACTGCTCGAGCAGCCACAATGCCGCGATCGCCATGACAAACACGCCAATAGCCGCTACCCGGCAGTGTTCAATACCCCCGCTTGCCGGGCTGCGATCGCTCCTGCGTCGGGCCTTGGGGTTCGTTTTGGGGCTGGTGCGGGTCTACCACGGGCACCTCCCGTGATCGAAGTGCAACCCCGGCTACCTACATTCTACGAGGTCGGCCGCGCTGAAGCTCCTCGCGGAGGTGGTTGACGTGTCGCCGGCGGGCGATCACGGCGTTGGCGTAGCCGCCGGCCGCGTCCAACACGATCTGCGCCCGCAGCCGGCCCCGGTGCGGACTTGTGTGACCCCGGGCGGTCTGCTTCAACCGAGGGGCGGGCGACGGGAACGCCCGCCGGTGACCTCACACCCCGGCTCACCCCGCATCAGCCGGCCGGCGGGACACACTGACAGTGTGCCGACCATGACCAAGGACGAAGCGATCAACGTTCTGTCGCAGGGAACCCACACCGGTAAACTGGCCACCGCGTCGGAGTCCGCCAAGCCCCACGTGGCGCCGGTCTGGTTCATTGTCGACGGCCGCGACCTCGTCTTCACCACCGGGAGCGACTCGGTGAAGGGGCGCCACCTGCGCGCGAACCCGAGTGCCGCCCTCGTGGTCGACGACGAACAGTTCCCATACAGCTTCGTGTCCGTCGGTGGTGCAGTCAGCGTTGTCGAACAGCCCGCCGACCTCGTGACCTGGACAACCAGGATCGCCGAGCGATACGTGCCGGCCGGTCAAGCCGAGGGGTACGGACGCGCCAACAGTGGGCCGGGCAACCTGCTGTGCCGCCTGCGCCTGGAACACATCGTCGGGGTGCGCGACGTCGCTGCGTCGTGACCGATCCGTGCTTCCCGCCACGCGGAGCACAAGGCGCTGTCGGCGGGCGATTCGGCCGCGTGCCGTGCGTCGGCGTTCTGCAGAGCGGAAGCAGCCGGGAGCGGTGCAAGGTGGGCCGCGGGGTGGTTGGCGTGCACGACGAGGCGTCGGGTCGGGAGGTGCCGCCGGTCGTGGTGGGCGTCGTTGGTCGCCGGCTCGATCCTTCTCATCGTCCCCGAGTTCCGGCCCATCTCGCGCGATGAAACGCGGGCGGGTTGCCGCCGCGTCTGCCGATTTGACCGACGCGTGACTGGGTACCCACCTCGGTGCCGGCACAGACGCCTCCGGCAATCAGGTGAATACCCCCTCGTGTGAGCCTGTGTCCTGCCGGTCGTCGCCGAATCCGGACAACACTGGAGCAAGGCTGGACTTCGACGGGTTCATGCGGGGGCGGACCATGATCTTCGGAAACCGTGTTGACGCAGGTCGGCAACTCGCCCACAAGCTGTCCCACCTACGCGGCCAAGAGCTCGTGGTGTTGGGCCTGCCCCGCGGCGGCGTACCGGTCGCCTACCAGGTCGCCGAGGCGCTCGAGGCTCCACTCGATGTGATCATCGTGCGCAAACTCGGCGTCCCGCAACAGCCCGAACTCGGCATGGGTGCCATCGGTGAACGCGGTGTTCGCATCCTCAACCCGGAGGTGATCCGCCTCGCCCGCGTCGCCGACGAGGAACTGGCGACGGTCGAGGAGGCCGAACACGCCGCATTGACCCGTCGCGCCCGGCTGCTGTGCGGGGACCGGCCCTCAGTCGACCTCGCCGGGCGCACCGCAATCGTCGTCGACGACGGGATCGCCACCGGCTCCACCGCCCGCGCCGCCTGCCAGGTCGCCCGTGTCCGCGGTGCCGCCCGCGTCATCCTCGCCGTCCCTGTGGCGCCGGCGGGCCTGATCGAGTCGCTGCGCCGCAGCGCCGATGACGTGATCTGCGTACGAACCCCGGGCTGGCTGTCCGCGGTCGGCCAGTGGTATACCGACTTCACCGCCACCTCCGACGACGAGGTCCGCGACCTGCTCACCCGCGCCGCCGCCCACCGGGCTTCCGCCAAACCGCCGGCTCAGGGCCAACAGGCCAGCGCCGTGCCCGGCCGCGATGAGGAGGTCGTGATCCGTTCCGAGAAGCTCAACCTGCACGGACACCTCACCCTGCCCCCGGATGCGAGCGGGCTGGTGGTGTTCGCTCATGGCAGTGGCAGCAGCCGCCACAGCCCTCGCAATCAGTACGTGGCGTTGGTACTCAACCAGGCGGGCCTGGGCACACTGCTGTTCGACCTGCTCACCCCTGACGAGGCCGCAGACCGGGCCAACGTGTTCAACATCGAACTGCTCGCCGACCGGCTCACCGACGTCACCGCCTGGGTGGCCGGCCGCCCGTGGGGCGGCACCCTGAGTATCGGCTGGTTCGGCGCCAGTACCGGCGCCGGCGCGGCCCTGTGGGCTGCCGCCAAGCCACACGCCAACGTCGCCGCGATCGTCTCCCGGAGTGGCCGCCCCGACCTGGCCGGACTGCGGCTGTCCGCCGTGACCGCGCCCACCCTGCTCATCGTCGGCGGCCTGGACACTCAGGTACTGGCCCTCAACCGAGCCGCGCAGGCCCAATTGAGATGCCCCAACGAACTGGTCGTGGTACCTGGCGCCACGCACCTGTTCGAAGAGCCCCGCACCCTGACCAGCGCCGCCCGCCATGCCCAAGCCTGGTTCACCAGCCACCTACGCCACACCGCCCACGCGGGCCGCCCAGACACCTGAAACAGCGGGCTCGTCGGCTTCACCATCGGCCTATGGGCAGGGTTGGCTGGTCTATTCGGTGTGCGGTGCGCAAGGCCCGATCACCGGTCGGGCGGGGTGACCAGCGGATGGAAGAGCGCGTCCCGCGCGGCAATGATGGCCATGTCTCGCCGGTACTCTTCGGCCGACAGGTGACCAGCGAGCAGCCACCCGGTGACTACGGCCTCGACGTGCTCGCCGTGCGAGTCAGCTCGACTGACCGCCTCAGAGATGGCGCACAGGTCCGCCGGGCACGGCGAAGCCGGCTGTGGTCCGGTCGCATCCCGGCTTCGGCGCCTGGCAACCCATGCGCTGGCGGATGACACGGCCGCGACTGCCACCAGCACGATCAAGAAGACGGCGAACACCATTTCCGATCACCTCGCCGGCATCCGGGGCTCATTTCCAACTCTGGCCCGGCCAGTCTGCGGGGGCAAGGGCTGAAGGTCCCTCGGCATCTACCTCGGCGCTTCGACGGCATCCACCGGCACGGTCCCGGCAGGCCCAGGCGCTGACTGAGCAAAACGGCACCACCCGCGGTGGCTGGACGCACCGAAACTCCGCGAACCGTGCGCCGCGGATCGGTGGACGTGGCTCATCATCGCCTGCTACACCCAACTCCGGCTGGCCCGCACCCTGGCCGCCGATCTGCGCCGGCCCTGGGAACGCCCCGCCATTCCCGGCCGGCTCACCCCTGCACGCGTTCGCCGCGCGTTTCGGAACATCCGGCCGAAGACCACGCGCCCCGCCGGAGCACCAAAACCCGCCACCGCGGGCCCCGGACGCCCACCGGGGTCCACAAACAAAACGACCGCCACCCGCCACAACGTCGGCAAAACCACCAAGCGTGACAAGACCCTCAACGGCCGACCGGGTTAAAGATCAAGCTAAGGTCGTAGATAAAATTAAACAAGTAGCACCCCCTCTTTCAGAAGTTGGGGTGGTGGTCTTTAAGCCCGTTTTCTGACTCGATCAGAGCGCCGACGCGCAGGATGGTTGCTTCATCGAACCACTTGGACACGAGCTGGATGTTGATGGGAAGGCCCTCGGAGCTAAAGGTGAAGGGTACCGAAAGACCGGGATTACCCGACAGATCAAATGGGACCGTCGCGCGCATCATGTGAGTCGATGGCACGTTCTCTCCGTCGACCATATATCCTGCCTGACCCGGGAGTGGTGCCGTGAAGGGGACTACTGGGCAGAGCAGCACGTCGTAGCGTTGGAAATACTCTACGAGTGCCGCCTTCAGCCGGTCTACCTTTTTTTCAGCGTCTATGTAGTCGGCGAACGAGGGATCCGGCATGTCATAGTAGAACTTGCCGATGGCATGCAGCTCATCCGACCGATCGCCGACCAATGCGCGAAGGGGTCGTCCAAGTTCCGCACCGTACAGAAGCGCCGCCGTGTCGTTGACGTTGTTCTCCGTGAGGAAGGGAATGGCGACCGGTTCCACTGCACAGCCGACATCGTCGAGGAAGTCGGCTGCGGCCGAGACCGCGGCCGCTACCTCGGGGTCGATGGCCCCGAATCCTGGACTGGCGAGCCAGCCGACTCGGAGTGGTTTGCCCGGAATCGGGGGATTGTCCGGCCCGGCGTCTTTGGAATGGATCGCGAGGCCGTCGATCCCGTCCGGCCCCTGCATGATCGAGAACGCAGTCGCGACGTCGCGGACACTACGAGCCAGAGGGCCTATATGGAAGTAGCGGCTCAATTCGTGCTGGGGAAAGTGACCGGTGAATGGGATACGTCCATGGGTTGCTTTCAGACCGACGATCCCGGTCAGCGCGGCTGGGCCGCGGATCGAGATCGCAACGTCACTGCCACACCCGAGAGGTGATAGTCCGGCCGCGATAGCGGCGGACTCGCCCCCGCTCGAGCCGCCAGGGGTGCGATCTAGATTCCACGGGTTCCGCGACAAGCCGGTCACGAGGTTGTCTGTCTCCTGCCAGGCTGAGAACTCGGGGAGGTTCGTCTTTGCCAGCGGTATCCCGCCGGCAGCCTTGATCCGCGACACCACGGTCGCGTCCTTGTCGGGTACGTGTCCGAGAAAGATCCGGGAAGCCCGCTGGGTCAACACGCCCGCAGTGTCGATCGAGTCCTTGATGGTGAACGGAACGCCGTGAAGGGCATCCAGGTCCCCGCCGGCTGAGACCGCCGCGTCCGCAGCTTCCGCAGCTCGGAGGGCGCCTTCGGCGATGAGCGTGACGACAGCATTGATCTTGGGGTTGATGGCCTCGATCCGATCCAGATGGGCCTGGACAATCTCGACAGACGTCAGCTGCTTCGCACGGACCAGAGCAGCGAGTTCCGTGGCGTCCTTGTAGTAAATAGCATCAGCATCTTTGGAAGGCACTACTCTGCGGTGCCGTTGCTCTACCGCCATGATTCTCCTCCGTTTCGTCGTGATTGATGCCCACGGCGCGGCACGGCTTGCGAAAAGCATCTGTGCGCGGTCTCCGCCGCATGACCTTCGTTCCTCACGATCACCTCTCGATGAATTCGAGGAGATCTTCGTTCACTTCGTCCTTCGCCGTCGTGGTCATGGCGTGCGGGGCTCCGGGGTAGACCTTTATGATTGAGCTTGGCACCAGCTCGGCCGCGCGGTAGGCGTTCCGGACGGGAGCGATCTGATCGTCTTCGCCATGCAATATCAAGGTCGGAACATCAATTTTCTTCAAATCCTCGGTGGTGTCCGTTTCTGCGAATGCTTTGATCGCAAAGAAGGAAGCGGGCATACCGGTGCGCATGGTCTGCTGCCAGCAGGCATCAAGCTCACTCTGTGGAATGTGCGACCAGGGACGGTTGGCCCCGAAGTGCAGAGTCACCATATCCTTGAAATATTCGGGTCGGCTGGCGAGGACGGATTGCCGCATTCCGTCGTAAATGTCCATCGACACACCGTCTGGATTTTTGGACGTTTTCAGCATCAATGGCACCGTCGCGCCGATGAAAACGGATTTTGTTACGCGCTTTGCGCCGTGCCGTCCGATATATCGAGCCACTACACTCCCGCCGGTCGAATGACCGACAAGAACGGTATCCTTCAGGTCGAGCGTTTCCATGAGTTCGGCGAGATCGTCGGCATACGTGTCTACATCATTGCCGACCCACGGCTGGTTGGAACGCCCATGCCCTCTGCGATCATGGGCTACGCAACGATAGCCCCGGTCGGCCAGGAAGAGCATCTGGTATTCGAAGCTGTCCGAATCAAGCGCGTATGCGTGATTGAATACGACAGGCCGCCCCTTCCCCCAGTCTTTGACGTAGATTTCCGTGCCATCGTTGGTGATCATGGCGTTCATACGTATTCCCCCACTGGACCCGGCCGGCAGCCCGACTACGAAAGAGCGTTTTTATGGTTGGATTGAGAGGCCGGCCGCCGCGACTTACGAGTACGTCGAAGGCCAGGTCACCGACGACCCCTTGCCGATGCCCACTGTGCTCGACCCATCACCATCTCCGGCCGGAATCACCCAACGCCGGGTGCAAACCTGCCGGTAGCTATGGCCACACGTCAGGGACCGCGGTTGCCAGCCACTTCACTACAGCGGCATTCACCTCGGCTGGCTTCTCTTGCGCCAGCCAATGGCCTGACTGAATCGTCTCTTCGGTGAGTTGCCGACAGTAGGCGCGCATGGGCTTAGCCAAGCGAGAATGAGTGCATTCGCATATGTAGTCATACTGTGCGTTGAGGAACAAGACGGGCAGATCGAGGTAGCCATTATTCTGGGCCGTCTTGGCGTAGGAGGCGTTGGCGCCGTGATTCAGATACCAGGAGGACGGACCCGCAAATCCGTTGCGCTCCAACGCGGAAACATAGATGCTCAGGTTTTCCTCGGTCACCACGTCGGTGTCTGGTGCTAGGTCGGGAAGTCGACGCGTTCCAAAGAAGCTGTGGCTGCGGCGGGCTGTTGCGGTGAACGCTGGCTTCCCTTCCCTTGCTGGGTCTCCCTTGCGAAACAGTAGCCTCACAAATTGGGAGACGTTGGCATCCATGGACGCGGTGGCCTCTGCGAAACTCTCTTCGTAGTAACGCATGTAATCCCACTGGCCGGCGGGAAACTCGTTCTCCGGATACAACTCGCGATCGACCAGGGCTAACAGTTGGTCCAGCCCACGCTCAAGCGTGTAGTAGGGCACACACAAACTGGCAACTGCATGACAGCGGTCGGGATGGTGGCTGGCGAGGTTCCATACGACTGGGCTCCCCCAGTCGTGACCGATCCAGACCGCCTTCTCTCTGCCCACGGCATCCAGCAGTTGAATCATGTCACGAACAATGCATTCCTGGGCATACTCGGAGTGCTGGGGGTACACGGAGGAACGCCCATACCCTCGCATGTCCGGGGCGATGGTACGAAATCCCAGCGCCGCCAGCGCAGGCAGTTGATGCCGCCAGCTCGTGGACAACTCGGGCCAGCCATGGACGAAGATGACAAGCGGGCCGCTTTCCGGCCCTGCCGCCAGATAGAATGTGGTATGCCTGTCGGTCTTCACAGCGTGTTCGGTGATAGGCATTTCCGCCATCCTTCAATGTTCAATTGACGTTCAGTCCGACATGGCTGGCCGAACGTCCACGAACACTTTCACGAGACTTGCCTCAGGGCCCGAGCACTGATCGCTGCTGGCTGCCAAGAAAGGAACCCGGGTCCAACGTTCTTGAAGGCCCGACCGCGCGGTGACCTGAGCCGCCTGGATGCCTTAGTGGTGTACGGCGGACACCGCCGTCTCGAACGCCTCTTCACCCTTAATGAGCACCACGACCAGTAGGCGTCGGCTGCCGAAGTCGGTCCCATCAGCGCATTGGCGCCTCCCTCGCCTCGACGAGAATCGCCCCAACTCGCAGCCCATGATTGCGCTACCCCCGCCGGCCCGGGCCAAACGGTGACGGCCGCGCAGGCTCAACGGCGGCGGCCCGAATGATCATTTCCGGCGTACGACACCCGGCCCCGCCCGGGCGGCCGGTCTGACAAACGAGCAGCGGCGCGCCACCAAGCGCTGAGCACCGGGAAGGCAACCCCATCAACGGTCGCGGCAAGGGCCCAGCCATCGCGCGGACCGGCCAGCCTCGACAGCCGCGGAAGCACTCCAGCTGCCAGTGGTCAGACCGCTCCAGACCGCGCCGGCGAAGGACGGACGTGGACTGCAGAGTGCGACTGCGGTCATCATCCGTGCGATCAGGGCACGGCGCCACCCTTGCGTGCTCTGGCACAGCCCCACCAACATGCCTGGCGCCGGTTGGGTTGGCGGCGAACGGCTGAGGGGCACCGTCAGCCGCTCGTTCGATGAACTTCTGCGGCGCGCGGTGCGATGATGCCGGGTAGATCAACCTCATCTGCTGCGGCATTCCCGGCGTGCGGACGCGGGGGAGGGCGGACTGGGAGGTGCCATGCTGGTCAGCGATGTCATGACGGCGTTTCCGGCCTACATACGGCTTGGCGCGACCATCCGGCGGGCGGCCGAGGTGGTCAGCGTGTCCGAGGTTGGCCAGCTCATGGTGCTGGACCACGATGGGCGGTTCGTCGGGTCGGTGTCCGAGGAGGATCTGGTGCGCGCCATGCTCCCCGGCTTCGACGACGTGACCGAGGCCGGTGGCACGCTCGCCGACGCGTTCCGGCTGTTCCTTGAGCGGGGCCGGACGCTCGCCGACCGGGTCGTCGACCCGCTTGTCGTGCGGGACACGGCGACGGTCCGGTCCAGTGACGAGCTCGCCCGGGCGGCGATCGTGATGATCGACCGCGGGATCCGCAGGCTGGCCGTGGTCGACGACGGAGCACTGGTCGGCACGTTGTCGCGGGCCGATCTGTGCCGAGCGGTGATCTACCATTCCTGAGCTCCGGCTGGTCATCACCGACCGGCACACCCTGAGCAGCGTCGAGCGGGTGTGCACGCTGCCCGCCACGTTCGGCCGGGGCAGCGCAGCGGCGGCGGTCGTGCTGGACGACCGCGATGTCTCGCGGCGCCACGCCCGGCTCGAGATCGTCGACGGCAATCTCGTCGTCACCGATCTCGGCAGTACCAACGGCACGTTCGTCAATGACGAGCGGGTGACCCGCCGGGTGCTCGCGGCCGGGGACCGCCTGCGGATCGGCCGGTTCGACCTCGTGTGGACGCTGATCGACCCGGACGCGACGGCGTTGATGGACCCCGGCGAGCGGACCATGCTGCGGCCCCTCGCACCGCCGGCGGTCAGCGCCCGGCGCGTGGTCGAGGCGGCCGAGGCACACAACCGGCGGGTCGGGCACGAGCTGGACGGGTTCCTGTCGCTGGCGCAGGGGTTCCTGCCGGTCGAGCCGCCGTTGACGGCGTTCCCGGAGTCGCACCGGGCGTGGGACGACATGTCCGAGCGGCTCCCCGAGCTGTTCCGGCGGCTGTCGCTGCGCCGGGCGTTTGACGCGATGCCGGTCCTGGACGCCCGGCCCGAGGCGCTGCCCGAGGAGTACCTGCTGCGCGCGTCGACGCTGCTCGGCGTGTACGCCCATGCCTACCAGTACATGGCGGTCGATCCGCCGAACGCGCTGCCGGAGTCGCTGCTGCGGCCGTGGGCCACAGTGTCGCGCCGGCTGGGCAAGAAGGTCCCGGCGGTATCGTACATCGACCTGTTCTTCTACAACTGGCGGCTGCGTGATCCGGCCGGTCCGCGCGTCCTGGACAACATGGATCTGCTCGTGCCGACCTGGAACAACGAGGCTGAGCGGGTCTTCTATATCGTGACCACCGAGTTTGCGATGGGGCTGACGCCGGTGCTCGGCGCGATGCTCGACGCTCAGGAGGCCGTCGCCGCCGACGATCCGGCCGCCGTGGAGCGCGCGCTGCTCGTCATCCTCGACCGGCTGCAGTACGTCACCCAGACCATCTATCCGCAGATCGACCCGAACCCGCGCGGGCGGCACCCTCTCGATCAGGTGCTGTGGGCGAAGACTGTCGGCACCGCGGGCGTGCCGATCTTCGACGGTGCACCCAGCCCGAGCGGCACCGCGCAGCCGCAGATCCACGCCCTGGACGCGTTCCTCGAGCGCCGCGACTACGGTTCGGTGGTCGGCCAGCAGAGCACCTACCTCGCCGGGTTCTTCCCCCGGCACTGGCAGGAACTCGTCGCCGCGCTGCGCGAGGTGTCGGTGCGCCAGTACGTCGAGGACACCCGCAACAGCACGCTGCGCGGCATCTACAACGCCGTGCTCGACGCGTACGTGGGCGACCGCGGCTGGATGGGCCTGCACCGGATCAAGGCGTACGGCTTCCTCGAGGTGTCGTTCAAGGTCGGCCGGCAGGTGACGACCGGTGCCCGGTTCACTGGCCTGTTCAAGGATCGGACCTGGGACAAGGTCGACCATGAGCTGGCCGTCGTCCGTGAGGAGCGCCGCCCGCCGGTGGGGCCGCCGGTAGTGTTCGGGACCGCTCGCCGGGGCCGGGTCGTCACCGGCGCTTCCGGGGCATGGACCTGCTACGTGGACATCGACGTCGCGGGCCAGGGTGTGCACCATCTGCCCGGCGACCGGGTCGGCGTGCTCGCCGAGCACGATGACGAGCTGGTCCGGCGGACCGTCGCCGCTCTGCAGGCGACCGGCGACGAGCTGGTACGGCTTACCCCGCGGTGGCAGCGGGCGGTGGCGTGCCGGGCCGGCTACGGCGACGTCGACGTGCTGCCGTTGCGGACCCTGCTGCGTTTCGGCCGGCTCCGCCCGGTCGGGCGGGAGGTGGCGAAGCGGCTTGCCGAGCTGACCGCAGTGGGATCGTGGCGGCGGGTGGTCGACGCTCGCATGGAGGACCAGTGGGAGCTGTGGGACATCCTGAACCTGCTGTACGCGGGAGGTTATGACGTCACCCGGCTGTGGAAGGCCGACCCGGACGACGACGACGCGTTCTGTGCGGTTGTCCCGCCCGAGCCGTTGCGGCTGTACTCGATCGCCTCGGCGCCGCCGCCGGGGCAGCCGGCCGCCACGCTGCGGCTGGTCGTCGCCGGCCTTGAGTACTCCTCCGCCCGGACGCCGTGGTCCTACCCGCGGCAGCGGCGCGGCGCGGCGTCGCACTTCCTGCGCCGGGCGAGCGCCGAAGGCCGGCAGCGGCTGTCGCTGCAGATCGTGCCTACACCGCGGTTCCGGTTGCCGGCCGATCCGGCCCGCCCCGTCGTCATGTTCGCGGCCGGCTCCGGCATCGCCCCGTTCCTCGGGTTCGTCGCCGCCCGCACCGGGCCCGGCGAGAACCTGCTGTATCTGGGGATCCGCACGCCGGAGGAGTACGTGGAGCACCCGGTCCTGGACGAGGCTGCGGCGGCCGGCAGGCTCAGGTTCACCGTCGCGTTCTCCCGGGCCGACGCCGCGATCGGCTTCGACGGCCGCCGCCACGCCGTGCAGGACGGCCGCCGGCGCCGGGTCGACGACGTGATCCGCGCCGACGCGGACGCATTGTGGGAAATGCTGCGCGCACCTGAGGACGGCGGCCGCGGCGCGAACGTCTACGTGTGCGGCAGCGCGCCCTTCGCCGCCGCCGTCATCGAGGCGCTGACCGACGTCGTGCCCGGCGACGGTCGCGAGTTCCTGCGCCGCCTGATCGCCGACGGACGGCTCGGGCAGGACGTCTTCACCACCTATCTCGGCCACGCACAGCAGGGCCCCCGCTTCGAGGTGTCGGACCTGGTGCGGCACAACAACGCGAATGCCGGCTACTGGATGGCGATCGGCGGCGCGGTGTACGACGTCGGGGAGTTCCTGCACCTGCACATCGGCGGTCCGCACATCATCCGCAACCACGCCGGCCTCGACGCGACCGCTGCCTATCGGACGGTGCTGCACCACGCGCATGCCGAGATCGACGCGCAGCTCGCCATGTACCAGATCGGCCACCTGCGGCGGCTGCGGTTCGGCTCCCGGTGGGGCGTGGTCCTCACCGAGGACGGCTTGCACTCCCCGCCCCTGGAGGACCTGTTCACGACCTGGGTGCGGTTTGTGTACCTGCTGGCCGGCATGGAGAACGCGCTCAGCGCCGACTACGGTTTCACGGCGTCGGTCGCCACCCTGGGCGAGGACCCGCGGGAGCTGACACCGTTCAAGGCGCAGTACGTCCTCGAGGCGCACCGGCGTTTCCTCGTCAGCTACCTCGACGGCCTGGTGCAGGAGGACCTGCGCACGCTGTGGCAGCGCACCGCCGGCTTCTGCGACCCGCACCTCGACATCCGCTCCTTCGACACCGACGTCGCCGCCATGTCGGCCCACCCGGACGCGGACCTGGTCCGCCACTCCGTCCCCGCTGTCAAGGAACTCCTCCTTGGCGGGGACGACCCACGCCGCGTCACGACGTTGTGCCATGTCTACGCGAACGCCGATCTGCACCTGCTCCGCGACCTGAAGACCGCCATCCTTGATGGCATCCGGGCGTTTGAGACCCACGAGGCCGACGTCATCGAACGTGCTGCCCCCACCCTCTTGAACGCCGCGGGTCAGGCGCTGGCTGCGGTCTCGGCGTACCACCACCGCCTCGCCGACCAGACCCGCACCCACGGCATCACCACAGCTGCGACAACCGAACCACCGATCCCGCCCGACCGGGGTCTACCCGGCCACGGAGGCCCGCTCCCGCTCCCCAGCTGACGCGAAACGCCCGCGGACCCGTTTCGTGGGCGGCTGACTAGCCGGCGTTTGTCGAGGATGTCCAGCCGCGCAGGGTGGCGTGGAGAGCGGGGTCGAAGGTCCGCTCGGCGGTGTCGGTGTCGAGCGCTCCGGCGAGTTCGAGCGTGACGAGCCCGTGGAGTGTCACCCACAGGGAGAGGGCGATGAGGGTCGGATCGCCGGTGAGCAGGGAGGCTGAGCGGGCGCGGCCGATCGTGTCCAGCAGTGGTCGCACGGGGTCGCCGGAACCGACCGGGCCGGACGGGTCGAACGTCTGGACGCCGCCGAACAGCACCGCATAGAGGTGGCGGTGTCCACGCGCCCATTGTCGGTACGCGACGGCGAGGGCGTGGATGTCGGCCAGAGGGTCGGGGGAGGCCGGCGTGGCCGACAAGGTTTGCGACAGTCCGGCGACCGCCCGGCCGCGCACCTCGCCGATGAGCGCCTCCCGGCTGCCGAACAGCGTGTAGACCGCCGCGGTTGCGGTGCCGGCGGCGGCGGCCAGGGCACGGACGGTGATCGACTCTTCGGGCTGGGTGGCCAGCATCTCGGTCGCGGTCCGCACCAGCCGCTCCTTCACAGCGTCGTCGTTCGTTCTCGGCCTGCCCACGACGACCAGCGTAGTGCCGTCCCGGTCAGCAGTTCTGATACATTGTTTTGAAACGATGTTCAGAAACTCTTGAGAGGTTCGGATGCGACGAGTACTGAACCGCGTGTGCCTGGGCGTGGTTACCTTCGCGGTCCTTGTCATGCTGTTTCTCGCGTTGATCGCTGCGACGGACGGCGCGGGCGGGGGACTCGCCGCATGGCTGGCGACCCTGCTGGCGGGTGCCGGCGGCGTGCTTGGACTCAGCCGCCACAGCCGTTGGCGCGCACGGATTGTGAGCCTCCTGCCGGTGTTCGTCGCCACGGCGCTCACGGCGACGGTGTTCATTCCCAGCGTCCCCACGCAGCGGCGGTACCCCGCGGATCTGCCATTCGTGGCGACGCAGCGCTGGAGCCTCGCCACCGGAAGCCGGGTCGCGGTGTACCACTACCCGCCGGCCCCCGGGCACCCTGAGCACACGACGCCGCTGGTGTATCTCAACGGCGGCCCGATCCGCGGCATCTCGCTGCTCGACCACCGATTCCTGCAGCTGCTCGCCGGGCGGGGATACGACGTCTACGCCTACGAACAGGCCGGCGGTGGTCGCAGTGATCTGCTGCCCATGGCGCAGTACACCATCGACCGCCTGGTCGCCGACCTCGGGGCGTTCACCGACCGCCTGCATGAGGGCCCGGTCGACGTCCTCGGATTCTCCTCGGGCGCGGTCGTGCTCATCCGCGCACTGGCCGACCCGCAGGTCGCCGCGCACGTGCGCCGGGCGGTCATCGCCGAGCCCGGCCCCATGGACGGCCCGACCGCCCGGATCGACGGGCATCCGGGCCGGCCGACCGCACGCGGCCTCGCTCCGGCGCCGCAAGGACCCCGCTCCACCTACATTCCGCGATACGCGGTGGTGTTCGGCCTCATGCGCTTCGGCCTGCTGAACTTCGACAACGGCCTGGTCGGCCAGGCCGAAGGCGCCAACGCCTTCACCGCCGCCGACCTCGGCAGCGACACGGCGTCGGCCTACTGCGCGCGGGACGCACACCGCATCCCGGCCGAGGACAGCGCCGAGAACTTCTCCTTCAACGCCGCCGCCAGCCTTCGAGTGCGGCAGACGATCATCGACAGCCCACCCATCGCACCGCAACTACGCCGCTCCGGCACTCCTGCGATGCTGATGATCGCCGAGTGCTCGGCTCAGGTTCGCCAATGGGAGACGACCGTGCTGGCCACGGATCCCGCCATCACCCGGACCCAATACCTGCCCGGCGTCGGCCACCACATGTGGAACGGCCTGGACGACAACAACGCACGAGCGGCCGACGTCGTCACCGCGTTCCTCGACGACCGCCCGCCGCCACTGCCGAACTACCCCACCCCCGCCGACGTCCCCGCCTTCCTCGAAGACCAGCGATGATTGCACTGGGATCGCCTTCGTCAAGCCGTCACGGCCCGCCGGTACGGACGGCTGTCTGGCCGGAGGTGGCGATGAGCTGCGTGCCGAGGACCGCGGTCCAGGTCGCCGGAATGCTGACGAAGAGGCGCTGCGTCAGGCCGGTCCACCCGTCGGGGGTGGCAACGTACGCGATGAGGATGGCAAGCCCGACGGCTGCGGTGACAGCGGAGTACGTGCCGAGGCGGTGCCAGCGAGGGTTCCCGCGGAGCGGACGGGCCAGGATCACCGGTGCGGCAAGGATGGTGAGGAAGGACAGCGCGCTGGCCTGGCCGTGCAGGCTGTGGTGCCAGGAGACCAGGCCGGCCTGTTGCCGGGCGGCGCAGTCGGCGAGGCCGGTGTCGCAGTCCTCGCGGGCGGTGGCCTGTACCGCGACGGCGAGCGCTGCCACGGTGAGCATGCCGACCGCGACGGCGAGATCGCGGCCGGCCAGCGCGATCGCGAGTCCGGCCGCCAGGGCGAGGATGCCCGCCGCGAGGAGCAGTTCTCCGATCACGATGATCCATGGTCTGGGCGCGTCTGCCGCGGCTAGGGCGCTGATGTCGGCGCGCCACGGGTGGTGGCGAGGACTGGACGTTGAGGCGACCACCCAGGCGACCGTGAAGGCGATGGGTCCCGCGACGGCGGCGGCGCCCAGCACCCGTCGCAGTGCCGTCCTGCTCACGGTTGGGTGACGCCACGGCCGGCGGCCCGGCGGCCGAGCCGCAGTCCGATGAGGAGGGTGCCGGTGGAGACGACGGCGAGGGCGGGTGCGATCCAGACGATGTCGCCGTAGTCGCCGCCGTGGTCTGGAGCGCTGGCGGTCAATGCCGCCACGGCGACCGCGTAGAACACGATCTGGAGTGCGACGGCGAGCTTGCGGGGTGCGAGCCAGCCGGCGAGGAGTCCGCCGATCACAGGGAGCAGAGCAAACATGGTGACCTCCGTGGGTCAGGTACGGGGTTGTCGGTCTCCAGGTTCTGCCCCGGGATGTGGGCTGCGCATCGTGGCAGACCCGGGTCCGGGTCCGGGTTGGCCCGGTCGGGGAGACCCCGGGGTCTCCGTGCTGGCCCGGAGCCGGACGGGCGGACGAGGTGCGACGATTCCGGGATGGACGGGTCACAGGTGCTGGCGGTGGCGCCATCAGCGCGTCCGTGGGTCTCGTTCGGCAGCGTTGCGGGTTGGGTGCTGTGCGCCCTGACCGTGTGCATGACCGGCGCGGCGGCGGTGTTCGGGCTGCTCGACGGCGTGTCGCCCGAGGGCGACCTGGCCTTGGACTGCGCGCTGGGGCTCGGTAGCGGTCTGCTGGGCGCGTTCATCGTGACGCGCCACCCGCGGCATCAGGTCGGCTGGCTGTTCGTGTGCAGCGGGTTGCTGCGGGCAGTCGCCGCGGCGGCCGAGGCGTGGTCGCATCGTGCCCTGGTCACCGACCCCGGATCGTTGCCGGGCGGGGCGTTGGCCTCCTGGCTGGCCTGGGCATTCCTGCCGTCGGTCGCCGCGGCGCCGATGATCGTGGTGCTGTTCCCGGACGGGCGGCTGCCGGGACCGGCATGGCGGGTGGTTCCGGTGCTGGCCGGCGTCATCGTGACCGTGTACGGCGTCGTTGTGCCGCTGGCGATCTGGCCGTATCGGGGGCCACAGCTGCTGCCCGACGCGCCGGCGCCCGACACCACCACGGGCCACGCGGTCACCGCCGCCATCAGCGCTGGTGCGCTACTGGCCGTCGTCGCGACCCTGCTGGCGCTGGCCGCCGTGGTCGTCCGCGCCCGGCGCGCGACGGGCGACGTCCGGCAGCAGATGAAGTGGTTCGGCTTCGGCGCGGCGTGCGGACTCGCGCTCAGCATGGCCGGGCTGGTCCCCGGCCTTGCGTGGGTCCGCGTGCTCGGCCCGGTCGCGGTCCTGACCGGCATCGGCCTGGGCATCTTCCGGTTCCGGCTCTACGACGTCGACCGGCTGATCAGCCGGACCCTGGTGTACGGCTCGCTCACCGTCACCCTGCTTGCCGCGGTCGCCGCCGTGGACATCACCGTTGCGCTCATCGCCGGCCAGGACTCGGCACTCGTCGCGGCGGCCAGCGCGTTCGCGGTGGCGCTGCTGCTGCGCCCGGTCCGCGACCTGCTCCAGGGTCTGATCGACCGCCTGTTCGACCGACGGACCTACGACGCCGTACGGGTCCTTCGCCAGCTGTCCCAACAGATCGGTCATGACCCGGTACGCCCGGCGGCGGTACGTGACGCGCTGCGCAAGGCGCTCCGCGATCCCGGGCTGGAGGTCTACCTGCACGCCCGCCAGCCGGACGTCCTGGTCGATCCGGACGGTGCCGTGGTCGACCCGCCACCGGACGTCGAGGGCCGTACGACTGAGCGGGTCGGTCGTGGCACGGAAACCATCGCGCTGATCGCCCACACCGTTCGCGATCCGCGATCGGTCCGTCCGGTGCTGCGAGCCGCGACGCCGCTGCTGGAACACGCCCGGCTGCAGGCCGAACTGTCGCTGCAACTGATCGAGGTCCGCGCGTCCCGGGCGCGGCTGGCGCTGGCCGCCGACGCCGAACGACGCCGAATCGAACGCGACCTTCACGACGGAGCCCAGCAGCGACTCGTCGGGCTCGCACTGCACATCCAGTCCGCGCGGCGACGGGGGTCCTATCCACCGGACATCGGCGAGCTGCTCGGCTTCACCGTCGAGCAGTTGGGTGCCGGTGTTGAGGACATCCGAGCCCTCGTACACGGCATCCTGCCGCCCGCGCTGGTCACCGGTGGCCTACCGGCCGCCATCGCGGATCTGGCCCGGCCCGACGCGGTGCTCGTCACCTGCGCAGTGCCCGACCGCCCGGACCCGAGCATCGAGGCAACCGCCTGGTTCGTGGCCTGCGAGGCCCTCGCCAACGCCAACAAACACGCACCCGGCGAGCCTGTCCAGGTCGATGTATCGGCTCACGACGGACGACTGCACGTGCGGATCACCGATCACGGACCCGGCGGCGCCGACCCGCACGGCGAGGGATTGCGGCATCTCGCCGACCGTGTGGAGGCGCACGCCGGATCGCTGCGCGTCCAGAGCCCCGCCCATGGCGGCACCATCGTCATCGCGGAACTGCCGTGCGCGTCGTAGTCGCCGACGACGCCGTCCTCCTCCGCGAAGGACTGGTCCGCATTCTCGCCGACGACGGCTACCAGGTCGTCGCAGCGGTCGGCGCCGCCCCCGACCTCATTCGTGCCGCGCGCAACCACGCACCGGACCTGGTCGTCACCGACATCCGGATGCCGCCCAACCACATCGACGACGGCATCGCCGCCGCACGGCAGATCCGAGCGCAGCGGCCCTCGACCGCGATCGTCCTGCTGTCCCAGTACATCGAGACGACCGCCGCCGTTGACCTGTTCCAGGACAACCCCGCCGGCCTGGGTTATCTCCTCAAGGACCGGATACTGCAGATCGAGGACTTCCTCGACTCGGTCCGCCGGGTCGCCGCAGGCGGCAGCGCCATCGATCCGGCCGTCGTCGCCAAACTCGTCGGCCGCACCACCGCACGCTCCAACCCACTCGCCGTCCTCACCGACCGCGAAACAGCAGCGCTCGCACTCATGGCAGAAGGACTGTCCAACAGCGGTATCGCGGCACGTCTCCACGTCGGCGTCCGTACCGTCGAGACCTACACCAGCGCGGTATTCGCCAAACTCGACATCCCCAACGGTGCCGACGAACACCGCCGGGTCAAAGCAGTCCTTGCGTACCTCAGCACCAACCACCCACAAGGACCATGACCGCCCAACTATGCCTGCCTGGTCCTTCGGGAAGAGCGTTTCCACGGTCTGCGACCAAGGTTCACGCCACAATGCGCAAGGAACGCCCAATCCTCCGCATCCAACTGAGGCCCGTATGGGCGACCGTATATCGCAAGATCTCCCCTCAGCTGACTACGCAGCAGGGAGAGTTGCCGTTTGGCGAGCAGGCCGCGGTGCCGCTCCTGTTCATTGCCTGTATGACCTTCCAGCCTCAGGCGCGACTCAGCTGGGGTCAGAGCTGCAATTGGACGCACGAGGTTGTCCCTAGCCTCGAGGAAGACCGTACGACTCTCCCGCTCCAGCAGCATCCCATCACCGTTGGCGTAGTACCAGTCCGTCAATGCCTTGCACATGGCCAGCCGCGCCTGCTGAGAAAGCGGCTCGTCGTAGCCACTAGCCGGACGCATCAACGCCCACAGCCGCTCGTACGCCGCTAACCGTCGCTCGGCAAGTCGCAGCCGGACGTCCCGGCGAATATTGTGTGCGACCGCGAAACCGGCCACGCCGAGGACAAGTGTGACGGCCACAGTGGCCCAGTTCGCGGTTTGCTCCACTCCCAGCCCCCTCAATAGGTGCCCAGCCTTTACTGGCAAGGCAGCCGCACCGCGACGTCCGAGACGACACATCCCAGACACGTCCACGAAGCTCTCGCCAGCAGGCATCTGACGGACGGTGTCCGATCGCGACACGTCTCAAGTCGCCGCCAGGCCAGGGCACCGCCGTCCGGCGCCATGGCCGAACTGAGGCCAGTGGCCGTCGGTGCCGGTGGGAGCAATTCGGGTGCAAGGACCTCGTTCATATTTGCTTGTGCGGCGTCGGTCCGATGGTCGAGCTGTGACGTCGAGTGCGGGGGTGCTGCCGAGGGTCGAGCCGGACGGCGAGTTCCGCCGGGTGTCCGGCCGGGCGATCAGCGCGATCTTCGTCATCGGTGGCCTGCTCACCTGCGGTCTGTCGATGTCGCTGGCCGGCTCGGGTGCCCTGGTGACGGGGGTGCTGCTCGGGGTCGGCGCGGTCGCCGCGCTCGCCGGGCTCGTGCTGTGGCGGCTGCCCTGGCAGCGGTGGTCGCGACGGGCGTCGCTGTGGACCCTGGTCCCCGCACTGCTGCTGATGAGCCTGGGCAACTGGGCGGAGCCGGACCCCTACCTGGCGACGATCTTCTACTTCCTCCTCGCGGTGTGGGTCGGCACCGCCCAGCGGCGCGGCACCACGCTGCTGCTCAGTCCCGTGTTCGCGGTGACGTACTGGGCGCCGCTCGCCCTCGCGGATCACGCGCCTGGCCTGGAGAACTCGGTGTTCTACGTGACGGCCACCTGCGTGCTGGCCGGCGAGTGCGTGGCCTGGCTCACGACCCGCTTGCACGGCGCCCAGCAACGACTGCGCGAGCACGACGAACGCCGCTTCCAGGCGCTGCTCGCCGCGTCCTCCGACGCCACCATGGTGATCGCCGCCGACGGCCGGTTCAGCTACGTCAGCCCCAACATCGCGCGGCTGCTGCGGCTGCCGGTCGGCGACATCCGGGCGCTCGACGCGGCCGAGATCGTGGCCCGGCATGTCCGCGCCGAGGACGCCGCCCGGGTGCACGGCCGCCTGGCGCACCTGCTGAGCCACCCGGGCACCGAGGAGACGGTCCGGTTCCAGGTGACCGCGGGCAGCGGGTGGCGCGACGTCGAGGGCATCGCCCGCAACCTGTGCGACGACGAGGACGTGCGGGGCGTACTGGTGACCCTGCGCGACGTCAGCGAGCGGACCAACCTCGAACGCGCGCTGACCGAGCAGGCGTTCACCGACCAGCTGACCGGGCTGCCCAACCGGGTGCTGCTGCAGGACCGCACCGGGCGACTGCTGCGCGACGCTAACCGGCAGGGCCGGCCCTGCGCGCTGCTGCTCATCGACCTGGATCGGTTCAAGGAGGTCAACGACACCCTCGGGCACCACAACGGCGACCTGCTGCTGCAGCAGGTGGCGCGGCGGCTGACCGGGGTGCTGCGCGACACCGACACGGTGGCGCGGCTCGGCGGGGACGAGTTCGCCGTGCTGCTGCCGGACGTCGGTGGGCTCGACGACGCGATGGCGGCGGCCGCGAAGATCACCGCCGCGCTGGAGACCCCGTTCCTGCTGGAGGGCCTGTCGCTGGAGGTCGATGGCAGCGTCGGTGTCGCGGTGTACCCCGTCCACGCGCTCGACGCCGCCCAGCTGTTGCAGCGGGCTGATGTGGCGATGTACGCGGCCAAGACCGGGCACCTGGGCCACGTCGCGTACGACCCGCGCTTGGACCGGCACAACCCGCACCGGCTCGGGCTGCTCGGCCAGCTGCGCCGTGCGATCGCGGGCGGCGAGCTGGTTCTGTTCTACCAGCCGAAGGCGGACGCCCGCACCGGTGCCGTCATCGGCGCCGAGGCCCTCGTGCGCTGGCAGCATCCGGAGCACGGCCTGCTCGGGCCCAACGAGTTCATCCCGCTCGCCGAGACCACCGGCCTCATTCGTCAGCTCACGTCCTATGTCCTGGCGACCGCCCTGCGCGACTGCCGGGCCTGGCACGACGCCGGTCACGACGTCTCGGTCGCGGTCAACGTCTCGGCCCGGTGCCTGCTCGACCTGGACCTGCCGCTGGAGATCCAGCGCCTCACCGAGCAGCACGCCGTGCCGACCCACCGGCTCGTCGTGGAGATCACGGAGAGCGTCATCATGAGCGACCCGACCCGGGCTCTGGAGGTCCTCAACCGGCTGCACGCGCTCGGTGTCCGGCTGTCCATCGACGACTTCGGCACCGGGTACTCCTCCCTGGCGTACCTCAAGAACCTCCCCGTGCAGGAGCTGAAGGTGGACCGCTCGTTCGTCACGCACATGCGCGAACGGCAGAGCGAACTGGCCATCGTCCGCTCCACGGTGGACCTCGGCCACAACCTCGGGATGCGGGTGGTCGCCGAAGGCGTCGAGGACGCGGCCACCTGGCAGGCGCTG
This sequence comes from Dactylosporangium sp. NPDC049525, assembly GCF_040676755.1. NCBI lineage: Bacteria > Bacillati > Actinomycetota > Actinomycetes > Micromonosporales > Micromonosporaceae > Dactylosporangium > Dactylosporangium sp. NPDC049525. The sequence continues at coordinate 87,616 of NZ_JBFAPO010000025.1, forward strand.
AGCGCCCTCGGCTGCGACGAGATCCAGGGCTACTTCCTGAGCCGCCCCATGCCGTCCGCCGACGTGGTGCCCTGGCTCGGCACCCGCCGGGCCAGGCCACTGACCGCCGCGGCCATCGGCTGAAACGCGCTTCGTCAGATCCGGTGGAACGACGGTGCCCGTTCCTGCCGGACAGCTCGCCGATCGCGCGCATGATGTCGCCGATGGCGCCGCCGGCCCTTCGAGTCGGCGGCAAGCCCAGCGCAGCGGGCACCGGTTGTCGCCACGGCGAGTGACAGCTATGGCGGTGCTCGATGCGAGTTGGTCGACTGTTCAGGCCCGTCACTGGTGTTGGCTGCCACTGTCGGCGATCGCGCCGTTCGCTGGTGTCGGTCCTTCGGAGGTCGGATTGTCTCCAGCTGGCCGCGGAGCGGTCCGCGCCCTCCTCGACGATCCTGACTACGTCGACTCCTGATACACGCTGTCCACCGCCAGCAACGGCCGCCTCACCGGCGCGGCCGGCAATGGCTGGATGGATGTCACACCGCATTTCGTGCAGCCGCAACCGCATAGCCTGCTGGCAGCCCTGGCCCGGGTGCCTGACCCCCGTGACCGGCGCGGGATTCGTTACTCCCTGGCCAGTCTGCTGGCAGTGGTAGTGGCGGTGTGCGCGGCTAACGCATCAGCGCCGCCCCCGCACAACCGCTGACATCGACACGAGCGTGGTTCAGGCCGCCACGCCGGCCGCACCGACGCGGGCGACGATCCCCTCGCAACTGCGCACCACCACGGTCGCGGCGCGGTGCTGCTCGGCGGTGAGGGCCACATCCTCGGCGGCCAGGCGCCAGCGACGCAAGGCCTCGTTGCTGAGCGTCCACAGCTCGTCCTCGGTCGGGTCGTGTTCCAACCCTAGGCGCGCCACGATGCTCGTTCCGGCGGCACCGGCGAGCCGCCGTGCCTCCGCTACGAGGAGTGCCGGCATCCTCACCCGGCTCGCCCGCAGTGCCGCCAGTAGCCGCAGCTCCTGGAAGTCGTGGGTCCCGGCGACGGTGCGCTCCAGCTCGGCGAGCAGGTGGTCGGCGCCCGACGTCGGCTCGGCGCGGACCATGAACTCGAGGGCGATGAGCGCCGAGCGGGCCTTCAGCGCGTCCCTGCGGTCGAGGAAGAGCTCGCGGACCGACTCGCGCAGCTCGGCCAGTCCGCTGCGGCGCACCAGCTCCGCCGAGAGCTGCTCGCGGGTCCGGCATCCGGTGCGCACGAGGGTGGTGCACAGCCGCACGCCGAACAGCCCGAGCCGGTCGAGCAGCACCCGGCGCGTGGCGGCGTCGGCCGGGGCCGGGAACGCGGCGTTCGACGCCGGATGGAGTCCAGTGAACCGGTCCGCCGACAGCAGGAAGGCGTCGAGGTCTGTCCGCGGCACCCCGGCGATCGTGATGAGCGCGGCGAACTCCGGATCGGTGAGTGTGGCGGCGGCACGGGCCAGCCGCGGCGCGAGGGCGACGACGTGCTGCGACATCGGCCCGAACACCGGGTCGCGACGGTGCCGCCGGGCGAGCTGTTTCGCCTCGGTCAGCGCGCCGATGCCACCACCGGCGATCTCGTCGGCGCGGGACAGCACGGTCAGTACGTTGACCGGCGTCGCCGCCGCGACCGCGCCCTGCCGCGCCATCCGCAGGAAGCGCAGATCGGCGTCGTCGACGTGGCGGGTGAGGTACAGCACGGCGTCCGCGTCACGCAGCACCCGGCGGGCGAGCGCGGCGCCCGGTGCGCCGTTCCCGTCCGCGGGCGGGCCGCCGGCGCCGATCTGGACGGCGGGGGTGTCGACGAGCTGCCAATGCCGGAGCGCCCGGACCGGCAGCTCGACCACCAGCTCGCTGGCGTCCGGTGGCGGCGGGGCGGCTGGGTCGAGGCGCAGCCCGTCGCCGAGCCGTGCCACGGGCAACTCGTAGGCCGGGCCCGCGGTCGAGTAGACCGTGATCCGGGGTGTCGGCCCGTCCTGGTACCGGGTGAGTGGCCGCCCGGCGAGCCCGGCGCCGATAGGTGCGGCTTCCGCGCCGACCAGCACATTGATCAGCGTCGACTTGCCGGCGCCGGCTCGTCCGGTGACCGCGACGCGCAGCGGTTCGTCGAAACGGTCGAGGTGGTCGCGCAGCCAGGTCGAGGCGCGCGGACTGTCCTGGTACAGGTACAGCGCCTCGCCCATCAGGCTGCGTACCGCGTCGCGGAGGTCGTCGGCGGGCCTCATACGGACGGCGGCCGTTGGGTCGGCACGAGCGCGGGCCGGGCGACGCTCAGGGCGGTGGCCTGTTTGTACAGGCCGGAGAGGCTGACCAGTTCGCGCTGGATGCGCCGCGTGCGGTGCTCGCGCATCGCCGCGTCGTTGTCCACCGCCTGCTTGGCGGTGCGGGCCGACTCCACGACGGCCTGCTGCAACTCCTCGGTGAGGTCGGTGAAATGGGTGCGCAGCACCCGTTGTGCCTGCCGGATCACGTCCTTGGCGTCCTTGTTCAGCCTGGCGAAGACGTCGTCCACGTGCCGCTGGACGGCGGCCTTCGCGGTGGCCTGCCGCCGCTTGCGGGTGGAGCGGCTCTCGTCGCGGATGCTCTTGCCGGCGAAGAGGGCGCCGGCGCCGAGCGAGACGGGGTTGATCAGCGGCATCCCGGCCAGGCCGGTGGCGAGGCCGAACATGAGCACGCCACCGTACGACCCGCGCAGCCCGGTGAAGACCTTCTGGCTCAGCGAGAGCCGGTCGACGGCCGGTTTGCCGAGCCGGTCGACCCGGTCTGGTGCGTCCCGCAGCAGCGCAGGTGTCCACTGTGGAAGGTAGTCGACCGTGCCGTTCGGCAACTCCTGCGCCACCCGGTCGGCCATGGACTCGATGCGCTCGGCGAGCCAGCCGAAGTTCGCCTCGGCGACGTCGCGCAGCGAGCCGTCCAGCCACTCCTCGAACGGTCGCCAGCTGCGGTCGGGATCGGCCTCGTCGAGGTTCTCGTCGGCCTTGCGCAGGATCGCGCGGGTCCGCTCACGCAGGTCGTACTCGATGTCGGAAACCAGGTCGGCGACCTCGTCCGCCAGCGCGTACTGCCATCGGGTGGTACAGCTGCGCAGCTCCTCGAGCCCGCGCTGGGCGTCGTGCAGCCGCGACATGGCGTCGGTCGTCCCGCCCTCGCGCTCGGCGGACAGCTCGTCGCGCAGTGCCGCGGCCAGGTCCTCCAGCGCCGACCGGGTCACCAACCCGGCGCCGACGCGGGCCAGCTGCTCGCTCTTGCCGGCCACCGTCTGTCGCAGGTGGGTCACCAGGTGCGGGAAGCCGGACTCGGCGTTGAGTGTCTGGTCACCGGTCCGCGCGGCGTGCAGGCGCAGGGTCGCGGACAGGGCGACGAGGCGCGCCGGCACACCCGCCTCGGCCAGCAGCTGCTGGTCGCGCCGCAGCACCCGCCGCCAGTCCGGGGACAGGTCGGTCTTGGTGAGTGCGACCACGAGCCCGGGGTACGAGCGGCTGAGGTGCACGAGGAGCGCCAGCTCGGCCGGCGACAGGTCGCGGGTCGCCTCGGTGACGAAGAGTACGGTGTCGGCGCGGGTCAGCGTGCCGATCGCGGTCACTGCCGGCACCGGGTCGGACCAGTCCACGGCGGGTGCCTCGATCAGGGCCAGCCCGCTGGCCAGCAGTTCCCGGGGCAGACCCACCTCGGCGTAGAGCAGGTTGCCGGACGGGTCGTGGTCGTCGCCGGTGTCGAGCCGCTCGGCGAGCCGTTCGACGGGCAGCGGCAGCCGGTCCTCCGCGGGTTCGTCGCCGTGCGGCTGGGCCGGCTGCCGGCGCACCAGATGCGCCGAGGGTGCCGCCGCGTGCTGCACGACCGTGGCCACTCGCCGCCGGGCGCTGTCCCCGGCGGGACAGACCGTGGCGTTGAGCAACGCGTTGATGAGCTGGCTCTTGCCCTGCTTGGCCTCCCCGACGACCATGACGCGCAGCTGCGGGTCGAGCAGCCGCGCGCGTCGCCGCACCAGCCAGCGCGCCAGGTCGGGCCGGTCGTGCGCCACGCAGGTGCGGGTGGTGCGGTCGAGCAGGTCGAGCCAGCGCGTCTCCGCCGTGCCGGACTCCGCTGCGAAGGGAGAGGCCGGACGCGGGTACGTCGCGAGTCCGGCCTCCCAGGGGTCCATCAAGACGTGCTTCCGTCCACAGTCGATGTTGCGCGGCGATCGGCGCTGCGATGGTCAGTGCAGGTGGCCCAGCAGACCGTCCTGGTCGTGCCCGGCCGTCGCGGTGTCGCCGCCGAGCACACCGCCGACGAGGCTGTCGCCATGGCCGGACAGGATCGAGCCGGAGACGCCGGACACGGTCGAGTCGACCGTGTGCGTCACGGTGCCGGTGAGCGGGTCGACGAGCGTGTGCGCGTCGGTGCCGGTGCCGGCCTGCCCGCCGAGGCCCAGCGAGTCGACCGCGCCGGTGACCGGGTCCAGCCCGGACACCGTGCCGAGCGTGACGTCGACGGTGCCGTAGACACCGCCGAGCACCGGGTCGACGGTGCCGAGGATCGGGTCGACCGACTGCAGCGCCGGGTCGACACTGCTTGCGACCGGGTCGACGGTGCCGAGCACCGGGTCGATCGTGCCGAGCACCGGGTCGACGGCGTCGAGCGTGCCCGCCGGGTCGCCGAGCAGCGACAGGTCGAATCCGCCACTCGCCGAGCCGCCCAGCACCGGCAGCCCGGCCGGGGCGAGGGGCAGCCCACCGAGGTTGACCGAGACGCCGGCGGCCGCCGTGGCGTTGACCGTGAGGTCGGAGCCGTGGTTGTGGCTGACGACGGCCAGCTGACTGATGCCCTGCAGCTGCCGGACGGCGCCGGTCACGTCGCCGTCGAACCCGCTGAGCACCGGTTCGTCGGCGCCGACGACGCTGGTGAGGCCACCCACAGGCGCGTAGTCCATCACCAGCGGGATGACCTCCTGCACGTCGGCCTCGGTGATGTCGCCCAGGCCGGCGTCGACGAGGACACCCTCGGGGTCGAGCTCGAATGCCGTGCGCGCGGCCGGGTCGGTGATCAGGGTGAGCACGAAGTCGTGCAGCGTCAGGGTTTCCATGAACCTGTTCTCCTCGCAGGGTGTCAACAACATAAACGCGACTGGATGCGTTCGTCCAGCGCTGCCGCCGAAGGTAGGTTCACGGGGCCGGAGCCGGCATCGGGGATCGCGCCGAGTAACCGGACGACTCCTTGGGGGGTGGCCTCCACCTGCGGTTAGGGGCGTTAGGGGAAATCCGGCTGACCTGAGATCTAGGGGAGATTGTCGATGCCGTTTCTGGTACGAACAACCCGTTGAACCGCCCGAACCGATCGAGGAACATCACCATGGCGTACGTGCTCGGAGTAGACATTGGCGACAGCTTCACCTCGGCCGCGGTCTGCCGGCGCAGCGATGCCACCTGGGGTGGGGCCGAGACGGTCCGGCTGGGTGCCCGCTCGCCTGCCGCCGAGTCGTTGATCGAGCTGTCGCCGGCCGGCGCGTTGCTCACCGGCGACGGTGTCCGCGCCGACACGTCCGGTGACCCGGGCCGGATCCTGCGCGGGTTCAACCGGCGGGTCGGCGACGACGTGCCGATGGTCGTCGACGGCCGGCCGTACCACCCGCAGGAACTGCTGGCCGCGCTGGTCCGGCTGGTGGTCGACCGGCTCCGTGAGCAGGAGGGCGAGCCGTGCGAGCAGGTGGTCCTCACCCACCCGGCCGGTTGGGGCCTGCACCGCCAGGGCGTGCTGTACGAGGCGCTGCGCGACGTCGGGCTCGACGACGTCGTGCTGGTGCCCGGCCCCGTCGCGGCGGCCGAGCACCGGCTGGCCGCCGGGCAGTGGCCGGCCAACGGCATCCTCGCCGGCTACGACCTGGGCGCCACCACCTGCACCACGTTCCTGGTCGGCCGTCCGGCCCGCCGGTCGGTGGAGCTGCTCGCCCACGAGGAACACCCGGTCGGCGGCGCGGACCTGGACGACGTACTGGTGGCGTACGTCCGGGCGGCGATCGGCCGGGCCGTCACCGATCCCGTGGCGGATGTCGACTCCGGACCGGTCGCCGTGCTGCTGCGTCGCGACTGCACGCGGGCCCGGGAACGGCTGTCGGACTCCACCGGGGCGGACGTGCCGCTGCCGTGGTGGGCACCGGACCCGGGCGGCCCGTCCGGCGGGTCGCAGCGCGCGCTGCCGGTCTCCCGGGCCGAGCTGGAGACGCTCATCCGCCCGCTGCTGCGGGCGACAGTGGACGGCCTGGTGCGCCTGGTGTACGGCGGCGACCACGACCCGGCCGACGTGGCTGGGGTGCTGCTCGTCGGTGGTGCCGCCCGAACCCCGCTGGTCGCCGAGCTGATCACCGCCCAGCTGCCCGACCTCCCTGGACCACCCGGGACGACCGGTCCGATCCTGATCGACGAGGACCCGCGCACCACGCCGGCGCGGGGTGCGGCGCTCGTCGCCCGGCGGATCGTGAGCGGCCACCGTACCGGATCTGTGCCGGTCTGGCCGCACGAGACCACCGCCGCGCTGCCGCTCGCATCCCCACCGTCGTGGCAGGGCGCCGCGGAGCCGGCATCGCACGATGAGCCGGACGGCAGACCGCCCGGCCGGACGCTGGTCGCCCGCCGTGTCGGCCGGACCAGGGGGCGGCGTTGACCGGGGTTCCGGCGATCGCGCACCGGCTGGTCCACGGCGCGCCGGTCAGGCAGCTGCTCGACGCGGCCACAGCCGACCCGCGCGGAGCGGTCTGCGCGCAGGTGCGGGCCCCGGGCGGGTACGGCAAGACGGCGCTGCTGCGGGAGCTGGGCGACGCGTTCACCGCCGCGGGCGTGCGGGTCCGGACGCCGTGGCAGGCCGATCCCGGCCCGGACGACGACGCGGTCCTGCTCGTCGACGACGCGCACCTGCTCGGCCAGGCCCGGCTGGCGGCGCTGCGCGACCGGGTCCGCCAGGCGCACCCCCGGTTGGTGCTTGCCTACCGGCCGTGGCCGCGCCCCGTCGAGCTGCTGGAGCTCATCGACGCGCTGCCCCGGCTCCGGCCGCCGGTCACGCTGACACCATTCGGCCCCGAACAGGTCCGCGCGTACCTCGCCGGTGCCTGGGAGCTGACCCCGGCGCCGGAGGTCACGGCGTTCGTCGCGGCGCAGACCGCCGGGGTGCCGGCATACGTGGTCCGCCTGGCGGCGGCCCTGGCGGCCAGCGGCGGACGGCACGGCGGTGCGCGGCTGGAGGTGCCGGCGGCGGCCGTCGCCGGGTTCACCGCCGAGCTCGACGAGCTCCACCCCGACGTACGGCGCGCACTGCTCGCCGCGGAGGCCGGCCTGGGCCTGCGGATCGACCTGCTGGGCGCGCTGCTGGGCTGCGGGCCCGATGGCGTCGGCGCGGTCCTCGAGGCGGCCCGCGCGACGGGCCTGGTCGGGCGCGACGGGCAGTTGGTGCCGATCGCCCGGCTGGCGCTGGCAAGGTTGACCCCGATGGCCGAGCGGGTGGCGGTGTGGCAGCGGCTAACCGAGTTGCAACTGGATCGACGCGGCCCGGTGCTGCCGCTGGTGCGCTCCCTACTCAGCGCAGGCCCTGGCGGGTCCGACCGGTTCGGCGGCGCCGGGATGGCGATGGCGTTCGAGGCCGCAGCCGAGGAAGCGCTGGACGGCGAACCGGCCCTGGCCGCCGACCTGTTCGCGGCCGCGGCCGCCGCCGGCCGCCCCACGCTGGTCCGCCAGGCACAGGCGTCGGCACTGGCCGGTGACCTGGACGCCGCGCTGCGCCTGGCGGACCAGGTGGTCGCCACCCCGGACTCGCCGGAGCGCGCCGAGGCGGCGCAGCTGGCCGCCACCGCGATCGCGCACCGGGGCCAGCTGGGTCGTAGCGCCGAACTGTACCGCTGGTCCAACCGCGGCCCGTCGTCCGCGTTCGCCGCGATCGGTCTGCTCGGCACCGGCCGGCTGGCCGACGCCGAGGCGATGCTGCGCGAGTCGCCCGTGGACGGGCCGCCGACGCTGCTCACCGGCGCGGCGGCGCTCATGGCGCGCGGCGCGCACACGTCGTTCACTGGCACCGCGACCGGCGCGCTGTCGACGCTGGTGCAGTCGGCGGCGTTGCTGGAGTCCGCCGGCCCGGCTCTGCCGCTGCCAGACAGTCCCGCGGCGCTGGCCGGCCTCGTCGCCCTGCACTGCGGCGAGCTGGACATCGGTGAGTCGGTCCTGGACCGGGCCCTCGAGTCCCAGGTGGGCGGCGCCCTGCTGGCCACCCGGCACAGGCTGATCCGCGCCTGGCTCGAGATGGTACGAGGAAACCTCACCACGGCGGAGGCGCAGCTCACCACCGCGGCCGCGGACCGGGACCGGCTCGAACCACGGGACCTGGTGTTCGCCGCAGCGCTGGGCATCGGCCTGGCCCGCCGGCGCAGCGACCTCGTCGGGCTGCACCGGGGCTGGCCCGCGGCGTGCGAGGCGCTGGTCCGCCACCCCGTGGACCTGTTCACCATGCTGCCGCTGGGCGAGTTCGCGATCGCGGCGGCCCGACTCGGCCAGCAACGCTGGCTTGCCACCCACCTGCGCGAGGCGGACCTGCTGCTGGCCGCGATGGCCGAGCCGCCGCTGTGGGCGGTGCCGCTGCATTGGAGCGCGCTGCACGCGGCGGTCATCGCCGAGCAGCCGGCGGTGGCCGCTCGGCACGTCACCGCACTTACCGTCCACAGTGGACACAGTAGCTACGCGGCCGCAGCCGCGGCCGCCGCCGCTAGCTGGCTGGAGGTCCTCAACGGGCGGGTCGACCCCGTCGCCGTCGAGGCGGCCGCCCGGGGGCTGCACGCGGTGGGGTTCCGCTGGGACGGAGCCAGGCTGGCTGGGCAGGCCGCGATCCGGACCACCGACCGCCGCGCGATGACCGGGCTGCTGGAGTGCGCCCGACTGTTGCAGGGCCGCGGTGCCGGCCGAGCCGGTGCCGTCGCGGCCGAGCCGGCGCCCGGACCCGGTGGCCGCGGGGACCAGGCAGAGCCGGTCCTCAGCACCCGCGAGCAGGAAGTGGCCAGGCTCGTCCTCGACGGGCTGACCTACCGGGAGGTCGGTGACCGGCTCTTCATCGCCGCCAAGACCGTCGAGCACCACATGGCCCGGATGCGGCAGCGGCTCGGGTCCGCCAGCCGCGCCGACCTGCTGGAGCAGCTGCGTGTGCTGGCCGGCGACGAGGCGGGCGCGGCCACCCCGGGCGGGGCGTCGTGACGTTGCGACGCCGGCAGGCCCTCCTCTTCCTCCTCGCTGTCATGTGGGCGTTCGGCACCTACCACGGTGGCCGCGCCGCGCTGACGCACTTCCAGGATCGCGCGACCGCAGCGGACCTCGTCGAGCCCGCCCAGCCGGTGATCGCCGCCCTGCAGGAGGAGCGCCGCCTGACCGTGCTCGTCCTGGCCGGCGCGGGGGATCGCGGCCGGCTGGCCGAGCAGCGCGCCCGTACCGATCGCGCGGCGGCCGACCTGCGTCACTCCGCCGACCGGGTCCGGGCCTCCTGGACCGGCACACCAGCCGGGGGCGCCGCGTCGCGGCTGCTCGACCGGCTGGCGGCGCTGCCCGCTGCGCGTACCAGTGTGGACACCCGGCCGCTCGACCGGCGGCAGGCCACGGCGGCGTACACCGAAGCCGTCGAGGCCGCGCTGCGGCTGGGCGCTACCACGTGGCCCCGGACGGACCCGCCGGCTGCCGACCGGCAGCGCGCGCTGTCCGGCCTGGCCCGCGCCGGCGAGCTGCTGGCCCGAGAGGACACGCTGGTCTCGGGCGCGCCGGCCGGACTCACCGACACCGACCGGACCGAGCTGGCCCAACTCGCCGGCGCCCGCCGGGTGCTGCGCGCAGACGCTGTCGCCGGGCTCGCCGCACCCGACCGTGCCGCGTTGGCCGACCTCGACAGCGGACCGGACACCGGGGTGAGTGGGGCCGAGGACACGCTGCTGCGCGGGGCGGGGACACTCGACGCCGCGGCCTGGCGCGCGGCCGTCGAGCCGGCGCTCGCGGCGGTGCAACGGGTCGTCGCCGCGGGGGTGCGCGACGGCGCCGGCGCCGCCGTACCGTCCGGTGTGTCGGCCGTCGTCCAGGCCGGGCTCTTCGGCGGCCTCGGGCTCGTCGCGGTCCTCACCGCATATGTCGTGTCTCGGCGCCGGACCGCGGCGGCAGCCGAGCCGGACGATGGCACCGGCGCGGTGCTGCTACGACTCAGCAAGCGCAACCAGGCGTTGCTGCACCGGCAACTGAGCGTGCTCGACGAGCTGGAGCAGCGCGAGGCCGACACCACCGACCTGGCAGCGCTGTTCCGCGCCGACCACCTCGCGACCCAGCTACGGCGCAACGTCGAGAAGGCGATCATTCTCAGCGGCGAGGAGCCGGGCCGCCGCTGGCGCCGGCCGGTACCCGTCGTCGACGTGGCGCGCGCAGCGGCCGCCTCCGTGGAGCGGCACGCCGCGGTGATGGTCGCCTCGGTCGACCCTGCCTCGCTGGTCGGACCGGCCGTCGGTGACGTCACCCACCTGCTGACCGAACTGATCGACAACGCCACCCGGTACGCGCCCGGCGAGGCGACGGTCTGGGTCACCGGGGAACTCGGGCTCACCGCGTACACCGTCGTCGTGCAGGACCGCGGCCCTGGCATGCCGGTCGACGAGCTGGCGTCGGCCCGCGACGTACTGGCCCGCCCGTACCGGCCCGGCGAGGCCACGATGACCGGGTTGCGGATGGCGGGCCGGCTGGCCCGCGCGCACGACATCGCGATCGAGCTGGATGAGGCGCCGCGCGGCGGGATCGTCGCCAGGGTCCGGGTCCCGCTCGCGTTGCTGGTCGTCAACACCGAACAGCCGGCCGAACCGCCGGGCCTGCCCGACCCGCGATCCGGCGGTCTGCCGGTGCGGGCACCACGCCCTGTCCCGGCCGGGGTGGCCGGCTTCGTGCGGCGGCGCGGAGCCAGCGGCCCGGACCGGCAACCGGTCGACCGGACCGCCCGCTTCCGCGACCGCCTCGCCGCCCGCGCGCCGGGACCGCCCAGCGACGCCGGCCCGAACGCCGCCGCACGCACGGTCGAGCTGCCCGTGCAGAGCGATCCGCCGCCGCAACACTCCACTGTGGACGAAGCCGCGCAACCGTAGGAGGAAAGACCATGACGCAGACCGCGCTGGCATCCGCCACCGACCTGCATCGGTTGCTCGACGACCTCGTCGAGCAGGTGCCCGCCGCGGACCTGTCCGTGCTCCTGTCGCCCGACGGGCTGCCGCTGGCCACCTCCCAGGCGGTCACCACGGAGTCCGGCGCCTTCGTCGCGGCGGCCGCGGCAGCCCTGCACGCCCTCGCCGTTGCGGCCGGTCGTCAGCTGCACGGCGGCACCGCCCTGCGCACCGTCGTCGAGATGGAGCACGTCCTGCTCGCCGTCGAGCCGGCCGGCGACGGCGCGCTGCTCGCCGTCACGTTCAGCGCCGCAACGGACCCGGAGGCGGTGAACGGGCCGATCGCCGAGACCGCCGACCGGGCCGCTCGAGTACTCGCCGGGACCGGTCTGACGCCTGGCGGCATCCGGTGACCGTACAGATCATGCCCGATCTTGCCGACGAGGTCTGGTACGACGCGGATGCCGGTCCGGTGGTCCGCCTGTACGCGGTGACCCGCGGCCGGGTCGCCATGAACACCGACGGCCTCGACCTGGCCACCGTCGTGACCGTCGGGCCGGCGCCGACCGGCCTGGAGGACCTCTCCCCGGAGCAGTCCGAGATCCTGCGGCTGTGCGCCCATCCAGTCTCGGTTGCCGAGGTGGCCGTCCACCTCGGGCTGCCGGTGAGCACCGCCCGCGTGCTCCTGGCCGACCTACAGGCCAACGGGCTCGTCGTGACCGGCGCCGAGCGCTCCGCCGACGAGCCGTCCGAACAGCTGCTCGGCAAGGTCCTCAGCGGGCTGTGGGAATTGTGAAGGAGCGTCGGAGCATGCCGGTCATGGTGCTGGACAAACTGGCCAACGCGCCGGGTGGCCTCCGCCGCCTGCTGCGTGGCGCGGACATGTCGGTCGTGCTGGGGTTGATCGCCGGCGCCTTCGCCACGCTGCTCGGCACGGCGGTGCTCGTCGCGGCGTTCGTGTGGCCGCCTGTGCGGTCGACGCCCGCGGCCGGGTCGCCGCCGTCGGCCGCCGGCCACCCGAGAGGCTCTGCCCAGCAGGTACCCTCGGCGTCGGTCACCGCGTCGCCGAGCCGCTCGACGAAGCCGACACCGGGGCCGAGCACCCCGAGCGGGTCCCGGACCGCCGCGCCGGTGCCGCTGACCGCCAGGTTCACCAAGGGGGCCGACGGCGGCCTCGCCGGCTACCAGGCCACGGTGGCGATCACCAACCTGGGCACGGCGCCGGTGAACGGCTGGACGGTGACGCTGACCCTGCCGCGCAGCACGCTCAACGTCACGGACGTCGCCGGGGCGACGGTCACCCGGGACGGTGCCGTGTGGACATTCATCCCCGTCTCCACCACCGCACAGGTCGGTGCGGGCACGTCCGTCACCGTGTCGTTCCGGGTCAGTGGGGCTGCGCTGCTGGACGCGACCCCGACCGCGTGCGTCATCGACGGCCGCCCCTGCCAGGGCGTCGGCTGACCCCGAACCGCGAGGAAATGCCGCCACGGACGTGTGGGACTGCCTCTCGGAGGAAGGTTTGGCCTCGTCCGGGTGTCGATCGCTGCGTCAGGGTCGTTCGTCGTCGCGGGGTGGGCGCACCAGGTGTTGGTAGCGGGGCGTGCTGGCGCCGTAGATGCTGTAGTTGAGCCGGGCATCGGCGAGACTCAGGTCGCCGTTGCGGCTGCCTGCCACCGCCTCGGCGTGCGCTTCGCTGCGGCCGTCGTCGGTCCAATAGCAGATCGGGCAGGTGTTGCATCCGGTTCGAAACCCGCAGCACGCGCACCGCGGCCAGGTTGGCTGACCCACGCCGGCAGGGCCCCGGCAAAGTCGTGATGGCTGTCCGGCTTGAGGTGGTTGGCGAAGACTCGCCCTTTGCCGGGACCCTGGGTCGGACCCCTAACCTCGCTCACCGCCACAGGTAAGCGCCGACCGGCTCTGTTGCGCTACTCGACAGCGTGATCAGGCCGGCTTGTGGCCGAGCCAACGGCGGGTGCGGACGGTGGCGACTCGGATGGTGCTGTCGGCGGGTTCGTGGACGGGCCCGAGGGTCGCGATGCGTGGCGGGTTGGCGTACGGGTCGTGCCAGGCGGTGAGGGCGGGTCGATACCGCCGCGCTGAGGCGTCGCCGATTCGGTCTTGGCCGCTGAGGCGTGTGCTGCAGTACTGCCCAAGGTCCGGCATCTTGGCTGTGCCGGACCTAATCTGAGGCCGCGGAGATCGGTGTGACTGCCGGGACGAACCTCCCACACCCTCGGCCCAACACCACTGCCGATTGCACTGGGACTTGAATTCCAACCGACGAGCATCATTCGACCTCGGTCTGCTCCGCGCGTTGATTGCGGCGGTGCTGGTCCCCCCTGATTCGCGAGGCCGGGCGGGAAGGTCGGAACCGGCCGGCCATTTGGCTGCTGGCGCGGGTTCGTCGATGGTTGGCATCATGGCGGATAGTCGCGAGGGTTGGAGGGGAGCGGGGTGCGGTGGCTGTTGCGCCGTTGCGGATGGGGGCGGTGATGCCACGGGTATTCCTGTCGTACGCGCAGGAGAGCGACACTCACAAGGCCCAGGTGCGACAGCTGCGAGACCTGCTCGTCGAAGCCGGCATCGACGCCGTTCTGGACCAGGTCCACGCCGAGGAGGTCGGCCAAGACCGCGAACGGGACTGGCCAGGATGGTGCCTAGACCAGATCAAGCTGGCCGACTTCGTGTTGGTTGTCGTCTCTGCCGCCTACAAGCGCCGCGCGGACAGTCCGCAGCACCTTCCGGAGGACGAGGGACGCGGCGTGCATTGGGAGGCCCGCCGATTGCGCGACATCATCTACGACGGCCGGGAGAGGGCGAGCAAGGTCCTGCCCGTTCTGCTCCCCGGCGGGGTGGCGGTGTACGTGCCGGAGCTGTTCAACCTGGGGCAGAACGCGCTCGTTGCGGTGGACGAGCTGACCGCTGACGGCGTACGGGAGCTCGTGGGGATCTTGCTGGGTCAGCGGCCCCTGCCTGCAGGACTGGCTGGAAAGTCCAGTACCGGGTGGGTGTATGCGGGCGCCAACGCCGGACGGGCGGGTGCCGAAGTGGTACGGGAGCACATCCAACTCCGCGCCCGGGGTCAGCGGGCGCTGGCCCGAGGCGGGGACCTGTTCAAGGGGCGTGTCCGCGCCTTGAAGGCGATCGGTGACTGGTTGCAGGTCGAGCGGCCTCCAGGACAGGTCCTGGTGGTGACCGGCCAGCCCGGCGCCGGCAAGTCTGCCGTGGTCGCTCGCGTCGCCCTTGCCCTCGAACCAGCGGGGCTGGCCGAGGACCGGGAGCTCGGGCTGGTCTTCCACGCCCGGACGGCCACCCTGGCCGACCTACTGCACGCTATCGCTGTCACCACCCACACCAGAGCGGCTGAGACGATCTCCGACATGCTCGACCGTATCTCTCAGGCCACGCCACCATCGGGCGGGATCTGGCGGATCGTCGTCGACGCGCTCGACGAGGCGGCCAGCACCAACGAGCGCGACAGCCTGGCCGATGCCCTGGCTGCGCTGGGCGCTCTGCCCGCGTTCCGGGTTGTGGTCGCCACCCGGGCACTTGCCACAGACGAGGCAAACCGGTTCGGTCCGTCTGCTCTACTATCCCGACTCGGCGTCGGGCGGGACAGCAACGTGAACCTGGTCGACCTGGACAACAATCGGTTCTTCGAACCGCTCGACTTGGCCGAGTTCGCGTCCGCGGTGCTTCGCCAGGACGGGGCGACGGCGCCGGCGCCGGGTGCGGGGGCGTGGCGGCGCTACCGGACGGACGCGGAACTCGTGGGGCGGCTGGCTATGGCGGTCGCGGGGCGGGCCGGGCGGAACTACCTGGTGGCGGCGCTGACCGCCGACCCCCTGTCCCGACATAACGAGGTCGTTGACCCGAGCGCGCCGGGGTTTAAGCCAAGCAGCCTGCCTGCCAGCGTCGGCGAGGCGCTGGCTAAGTACCTCAACCAGCTACCGCCTGTGGAACGAGAGAATGTCCGAGGCCTGCTCACTGCGCTGGCCTACGCCCGCGGTATCGGGGTCGATGATGACCAATGGACCGCCTTCGCCTCTGCGCTGGGTTTCCCAGTCAGCGCGGCATACCTGGGGATGCTGCGCCACGGCGCAGCCGCCGACTACCTCCTCCAATCGTCCACCGTGGAGCAGGGGCGGGTTACCCGCCTATTCCACCAGGCTCTCGCCGACGAGCTTCTCCATGACCGGCCCCGGCTAGTCGATGAGGCGAAGATCCTGGGCTGCCTGGTGCCAGCGACCCCGAGTGGGTGGGAGGACGCTGGGGATTACGCGAGAACGTTCGCGGCCAACCACGCCCAGGCCGCGGGTCGGCTTGGAGAGTTGCTCGCCGATCCCGTCTACCCCAGCGTTGCCGAGCTGACCCGGCTCCTGGCCGTGTTGCCCGCCGACCTTGCCGGCGAGAGTGCGGCGGTGGCGGCGGCACTGCAAATGTTGGCGGGGCGGGCCCGTACGCTCGAACCTGGGGCGCCACGGGCCGGACTGCTCGCGCTCACCTGCGCCCACCTGGGCCTGCCGGAACTCACTCGCCGCTATCGTCGAACTGGCCAACCACTGATCGGGTGGGCCCATTCACGTGGCCGGGCCTATCAGACCCTTGCTGGCCTCCAGGCATGGGCATTGGCGCTCGGACGCATCCGTGGCAGAGAGGTGGTGGTGTCCGGCGACCACGGGACGGTGCGCATCTGGGATGCCGCAACGGGAACACCAATCGGGGATCCGTTGACCGGTCACGAGGGTCCTGTCCGCGCGGTTGTGATTGCGCGGTCTGGCGACCTCGATGTGGTCGTCTCCGGCGGCAAGGACGCTACGGTGCGGTTGTGGAATGCTGCGACCGGCAAACCGATCGGCGATCCCCTAACCGGCCACACCCACCCGGTGAACACCGTGGCGGTCGGCCGGGCCGGCGACCGCGACATCGTCGTCTCGGGCAGCGAAGACGCCACGGTGCGCATGTGGGACATCGCCACCGGAACACCGGTCGGCGACCCGCTCGTCGGCCACCTCGATCCAATCCCTCCAGAGGGGGTTCTTGCGGTGGCCGTAGGGCGGGTGGGCGACTGCGACCTCATCGTCGCTGGTAGCGGATTCGGAACCGTGTGGGTCTGGGACGCAGCAACCGGCATGCCGGTCGGTGGGCCGCTCGAGCACATGTCCGGGTCGGTCAATGCGGTGGCGATGGGGCGGAGTGGCGACCGCGACGTCATCGTCTCCGGCGGCGTAATCAGCGACAACTCGCTCGATCAAGAGCTGCATGACGGCGAAGTGGTGGTGTGGGACGCGGCGACCCGCAACAAGTTGTATGCGCTACGCACACCCGGCACTGGCCGGGTCCTTGCGGTTGCGACAAGGCGCATCGGCGACCTTGACATGATCGTCTCCGGCAGCGATGACGGCATGGTGCGGCGGTGGGACGCGACCACTCGCAAGCCGATCGGCGATCCATTCGCTGGCCACACCGATGCAATCAGCGCGGTCGTGATGGGGCGCATCGGTGACCGTGAGGTGATCATCTCCGGTGGCAATGACAATACGGTGCGTTGGTGGGACGCCACATCTGCCGAACTCGCCGGCGGCCCAATCTCTGGCCACACCCGCTTGGTCAAGTCGGTGGCGACGGGACGGATCGGTGCCCGCGAGGTGATCGTGTCCGGCAGTGACGACGGAACGGTGCGGTTGTGGGATGCGGCTACCGGTAGTGCCGCCGGCGAGCCGCTTTCCCAGTACGTCCCTGTCCGTGCAGTGGCTACCGGGCGAATCGGTCACCGCGATGTCGTCGTCTCCGGGAGCGCGGCGACCGAATACATGGCCGATTACGACAATTATGGCGACGGCATGGTGCGAATCTGGGATGCGGCGACGGGCGCGTCGATCGGCGATCCGCTCATTGACCACACGGGAGCGATCTTTGGCGTCGCGATCGGCCGAGTCCGCAATCGCGACGTCATCGTCACTGGCAGCACTGGCAGCTTCGGCTTTCGAGACACGTTCGGAGACCATAACGGGACTGTGCGAGTCTGGGATGTAGTTGCCAGTACGCCGATCGGTGACCTGCTCGCTGGCCACACTGATGTTGCCGGGACGGTGGCGGTGGGGCGAATCGGTGGGCTTGACGTGATCGTGTCCGGAAGCAAGGACGGCACGGCGCAGGTGTGGGACGCGACCGCCGGCACACCGATCGGCGATCCGCTGCGCGGCCACGATGGGCCCGTCTACGCGGTGGTGATGAGCCGCGTCGGCGACCGCGACGTAATTGTCACCGGCGGCGAAGACAAAACGCTGCGGCTGTGGGATGCCGCAACCGGCGCACCAATCGGAAACCCACTGACCGGGCACAGCGGTCCCGTCTACGCGCTTGCGACAGGTCGGATCGGCGACGTCGCAACGATTGTCTCAGGCAGCGCCGACGCCACGATTCGGATTTGGGCCGCCACCAGCGGTGCCACGATCGCGATGCAGGCCACTCTGGACCCCGTGGAGGCCGTCGCCTTCAAGGGCGACCGAGTCTCCTTCGCGGCCGGCATCGCGGTCGGAACCATCACCCTCGCCCATCTGGGATGAGGCGTGGGGCCAGCATCTTTCGAAGGCGCGCGATTCACCGGCGGAGTACTTCACCTCGAACGCGCGCAGTTCCTGGCTGCGGTCAGTTCCGCCGATGCGCAGTTCAGTGGCGGCACCGTCGACCTGCGAGGCGCCGATTTCGCGACACCTCCCCTTTTCAACCACCCCGCAGACCAGCCACCGCCTGGTCTGCTACTCGCCGGGCAACCCTAGTACACAAGCCCTGCCGACCGATTCGTCCGAGGCTGCCGTCAAGGAATCGAAGATCCACGGCGCACCGACCTTGCGGACGGTGGCTGACCGCGCGGGCCCGCGAATCTGCATCTTCGGTGGTGTCGCGGCGGCGTGCCGACCCACCACCATGACGGACGTACACCGTGGAGGGGCTCAATTGGGACGCTTTCTGCTGACGACCCGCGGCACCGCCGGTGATGTCCTGCCATTCGTGCGCATCGGCGCCGAACTGGTCGCGACGGGCCACGAGGCGATCCTGGTCAGCCACGCCTCGTTCGCCGCGGTGGCGCGCCGGGCCGGCATCGGGTTCGCCGCGATTGACACCGAGGACACGGCCGGTCGGGAATATGGAGCGGACCAGCTGCGCCACGAGGTCGTCCTGCTCGCCCGGCACCACCATTTGTACGCGACGGTGCTGGTGGGAACGCCCGGGTCGGCGCTGCCGGTACTGATCGCCGCGGAGTTTCTCAACGCACCCGCGGCGTGGGTGGCCCTGACCCCGGGCCGGCTGACGGTCACCCCGGAGGCTGCGTTGGGTGAACGGGGCGGGCGGGCGGGAGCCGTGAGCACGGTTCGGGCCGCGATGGGCCTGCCACCGGTGGCCGACTGGGCGTCCTGGCTCGGTGCGGCCTACCCGATGCTGGGTTTGTGGCCGGACTGGTTCGACCGGGCCGGCACCCCCGCACCGGCAGGTGTCCAACTGACCGGTTTCGTCACCGGCGACGCCATCGGATTCGCCGACGCCGGACTCGCCGGATTCCCCGATGACGCCGGCCCGGGCGACCGCCGCGGGCAGTGCCCGCTGCTCGTCGCCGGCGGCGCCGGGCCGCCGCCGCATCCAGAGTTCTATCGGGTCGCGCTCGCGGGCGTCGCCGAACTCGGGCACCCGGCCACCGTCGTGGCCCCGCGCCGCGAACTGCTGCCCGACCGGCTGCCGGACGGCACCGTGTGGCAGCCCCGGCTGTCCTTCCCGGCGGTGATGCGGCGGGCGGTGGCGGTGCTGCATCACGGCGGCCTTGGCACCGCGGTCCGGGCCTTGCTCGCGGGCGCGCCCCAGGTCATCCTGGCGCACGGCGCGGACCGGCCGGACAACGCCGCCCGATTCGCCCGGCTCGGCCGGGCCCAGGTGCTGACCGAGGAGCGGTGGCAGCCCGCCATCATCGCTGCGGCGCTGCGGCCCGCGCTCGCAGACGGCGTCCGCGACCCTGTGCGCCACCTGATCGACGAACCGGAGTCCGCGGCCCCCGCCCGCGCGGCAGCTGCCCTGACGGCCCTCCTTCCCCCGGGCCCGCTGCCCGCCCCAGTGCCCGGCGGTGGCTTCACGAGGTGACCGGCGGGTGCCGCCGCAGGCCTGAGCCTCGAATCCGAATCTGAACCAGCCTGACCCGGATCCCGACCATTCAGGCTCTGGTGCTCTGACGGTGCTTGACGCGCAGCGATCGGAGTACGCGTCTGCAGGTGGAGGAGCTCATCGGCATGCCGGGGTCAGAAGTAGACGTCCGTCTCCAGCAGCACGACGGCGATGACGGTCCCGGCGACCAGCATCCAGCCGGCAGCGGTGCGCAATCGCTGCGAGGCCCCCGCGCCGGACCCCGCTGTCGACTGGGCGAGCCACGCGCCGACAGCTGCCGGTGCCGCCCCGGCCACGAGTAGGGACACGAGTAGGTAAGCGCAGGCATTCAGGTTGCGCTGCGAGTCGATCTCCAGAACGATGTTGAGCGCGAGCAGCACCCCCGCGACGACCGAACCGGCAATCAGCGCCACTTTGCACGACTCGCTGTCGTCCGCGAGGTGGCTACTCGACGAGGGTCTGCGTGCCCAGGACGACGGCAAGGGCGAGGCGTTCGGCGTCCTCGGTGCCCGGTTCGGCGGTGTAGACCGTGATGCGCAGATCGTCCAGGGCGACGACAAGTGTGTCGCAGTCCAAGGTGATGCGCCCGACCGCCGGGTGGTCGACGATCTTGTGCTTCGACGGGTCGGACAGTGGCGGAGCCTCGGTGTCCCACAGTTCGGCGAAGCGCGGGCTCTTGCCGGCCAGTTCGGCGATCAGCAGACGCAGCGCGTGGTCGGCAGGGTAACGCGAGGCGGTCAGGCGCAGGTCGGCGACGAGCCTGGCCTCATGGTCGGCCTGCTCGACCGGGGTGTGTACGACCCGGGTGGCCAGGCCGGCGAGGTTGCGCCAGACGGTGTTGCGTTCCAGGCCGTGCCAGGTCGACGTGTCGCCCATCAGCGCGTCGTAGGGCGCGTTGGCCACAATCAGGGTCCAGGTCGCGTCGTATACGACCACCGGGGTGTGTGCGAGCCGGTCGAGCAGCCGCTGCACGCTGGGGGTGACCCGCGACGGCACGACGTCCAGGCCGGGTGGGGCGTGCCCAGCCAACCTGTACAGCAGGTCACGTTCGGTGTCGGCCAGGCGCAGTGCCCGAGCCAGGGCCTCGACCACCTGCGCTGAGGGCGCGGTCGCACGGCCCTGCTCGAGCCGGGTCAGATAGTCGGTCGAGATGCCGGCGAGCGCGGCCAACTCCTCGCGGCGCAGCCCGCTGGCCCGGCGGCGTCGCCCGACCGGCACGCCGACGTTCTCGGGTGCCACCCGGTCTCGCCAGCGGCGCATCGTACGGCCGAACTCCCACGCTTCCACAGCGTCCAGTCTGCGCGAGGCCGCCTGGGCTTGTCGTGGTCCTGGCAGTCCTACGAAAACCGAACGACTGCCTGACGCCGCGCCGAGCCTACAGGCTGAGGCTATGACTTCCATCCATCCCGGAACCGTTCTGATCACCGGCCCGACGCGTAATCTGGGCCGCTACGCGACGCTCGCCCTGGCCGAGCGGCGCGCCGACCTGCTGCTGGTCGGCCGCGCCGGGCCGGACCTGACCGCGGTCGCCGGCGAGGCCCGCGCGCGCGGCGCTCGTGTCCGCGAGATCGGCTGCGACCTGTCGCGCCTGGCCGACGTACGCGCCGCCGCGGCCGCAGTCGGCGACCTGCTCGCCGCCGGCGCCGTACACCCGCTGCGTGCTGTGGTCGCCAACGCGGGCGCCATGTCGGCCGATACCCGCCAGGCCTCCGCCGACGGCTACGAGATGACCTTCGCCGTCAACTACCTAGCGCACGCGCAGCTCATCGGTGACCTGCTCGGCTCGTTCACCGCCCCGGCCCGGGCCGTGCTGGTCGGCTCGAACACCTACAGCGCCAACGTGTGGCGCCGGATGCTGCACGTGCCGGAGGCCAGGTGGGCCGACCCGGTCGAGCTCGCCCGTCCCGCCGGCGGCGACACGAACCCGGGCATGACCGAGTCCGGGATCGCCTACTCCAACGCGAAGCTGGCGATCCTGTACTACGCCCACGAGCTGCAGCGCCACGCCGGGGCCGGGATCAACGTTTCGGTGTTCGAGCCCGGCTGGATGCCGGGTACCGCGCTTGGCCGCGACGCTCCCAAGGCGTTCCAGGCAATCGGTCGTGCCCTGGGTCACGTTCCAGGTGTATCGACCCCACAACGCTCAGGGCCGCTGCTGGCCGCGATGGCCGTCGGCGAGCAGTGGGCGCACCTGCGCGACGGCGCGTTCGTGGTGAAGACGAAGCCGACCGAGGTACAGCCCGTCGCCCGCGACCGCGACCGCGAGCGGCGCCTATGGGCGGCCACCGCAGAGCTGCTGGAACGGGCAGCCGCGGCGCGTTAGCGCTGATCTTGAGCGAGCGTGTACGGTCGCCGGCCGCGATGCACGTCGACAGCAACTGTTCGAGGGAGCGCGCAGGCGGCGATCTGCATGTCGCGGCGCAAGGCTGGAAGTTCAGATCGCCTGCTCCGGGTGAGCGGAGACCGGCCACGATCGTGTTGTGTGCCTGACAGGCCTGGAAGTTCGGAACAGGCAGGAGTGTGTGGGGTGCCAACGTGGTTATTTCGGCCAGCAGGGTCACCTGAGTAACAGCAAGATAGAACGTTCGGTCTTGCACGTGGTCCCGCGAGTCGGTACCGTTCCTGGCGACAGAACGTTCATTCCACCTGTCGAACGACTTCTTCTCGACACACGCGGAACATGCAGGGAGAGCGCATGCCCACCAAGATCACGTTGATCATCGACAACCCCGCGAACCCCGATGCATTCGAGCGCGACTACGCCGACGTGCAGGCGGCCGCCAGGTCGTTGCCCAAGCTCCAGCGCGTCGAGTCGGCCAAGGTGTGGCCGAAGGAGGACGGCACGCCCACGCCCGCCTACCGAACGCTCGACCTGTACTTCGAAAGCTACGAGGACGCCTCCGCCGCGGTGGCCGCGCCGGCTGCCGCTGCTGTCTTCGGCGGGCTCCAGGGGACGCAGGTGACGTTCACAGGGCTGTTCTCGGACATCGAGTAACACATGCTGCACCGGCGCCGCGCGCCGACCGGCCGCAGCGCCGGGTGCACGGTGAACGCCATGAGCGGTACCGCCGACGTGCGCGAGGCCGCCCGCGACGGCGGTGTGGCGCTCGTCGCGGGCCGCCTGAGAGCGGCCACCGCCTCGCGCCGCCAGCCCCGTCGAGGACGGTGCCACGATCGAACACGAACCCCGTCGGTGCGGATGGCCTCGATCAGCGCCCGGTCGCCCGTGTCGGCGCTGAGCGGACGCGTCGCGATGATGCTCGGCGACGCGGGGGTGGACGATCCGCGGGACTGCCGCCATGCGGACCGACCTCGTCAGGGACGCCGCCGAGCCGCCATCGGCAAGCCGCGGTCCGTCGAGACGGTCACCGGGCGAATGCGCCGGCGCCGGTGAAGGCGTACTCGGCGAACCGGGTGCCGATGCGCTGGTGGGCCTCGGGGCCCGGGTGCAAGTCGTCGGGCAACGGGAGTTCGGCGGCGTCGGTCGGACCGTACAAGGCGGTGCCGTCGAGGTAGTGCAGGTTCTTGTCGGCCGCGCGGCGATCGGCCAGCGAACGCAGCTCGCGCCGGATGACCTGGAGTGTCAGGCGTCCCAGCGTGACGTCCCCGGGTGTCCCGGTCGCGATGAAACGCACCTGGTCGGTGCCGATCGAGACAGGGTCGATCGCGCCTGGGCCGGGTGTTTCCTCGTGGATGGCGCAGAACAGGGGTGAGATCAACAGCAACGGGGCCTCCGGGTGGCCGTCGCGGATCGTGTCGAGGAAGCCATGGACGGCTGGGATGAAGGCACGCAGCCGCATCGCGTCGAGGTTCACGACGTTGATGCCGAGCTTGACACTGATGTAGTCGGCCGGTGCGTCGCG
This sequence comes from Dactylosporangium sp. NPDC049525, assembly GCF_040676755.1. Taxonomy (NCBI): domain Bacteria; kingdom Bacillati; phylum Actinomycetota; class Actinomycetes; order Micromonosporales; family Micromonosporaceae; genus Dactylosporangium; species Dactylosporangium sp. NPDC049525. The sequence continues at coordinate 110,757 of NZ_JBFAPO010000025.1, forward strand.
GATCACGCGGGCCAGGAACGGATCGACCAGCGCGCTGCCGCCCAGGCCGAGGTTGCGCAGCTCGACACCGGCATGCCGGGCGGCTACGGCCGGCCAGATCTCGCTGGGCGCCAGGGCGTTCGAGCCGTGGCTGATCGAGCTGCCGTGGTGCACCCACAGCGGCAGTCCGATGTCGTCCGGTTCGATCGGGGCGTCGGCCCTCAGCTCGATCAGTTCGACGGTCTCGTTGTGCGGCAGCCAGATCTCCAGCCGGTGACGGCCCGTGGGCAGGCCGGCCACCGTGGTCGTGTGTGCCTGCCCGGGTGTGAACGCGGTCTGCCCGGTGGCGAGGTCGACCTCGATCCGGTCGCCGCCGGTCAGCACGTCGCGAACGGCGAGCGCGCCGTCGGCGTAGACGTCGATGTGCCCGCGCGGCCGCTCGGCACCCACGTAGGCGATCCGGGTCGGGTGGGTCACCAGCTCGACGGTGCTGGCTGTCGTCTGGAACACGACGCGTACGCCGGACGGCTGGCTCTCCATCGACAGCAGCTGTCCGTCCGGGAATTGCTCCCGTACCCAGGTGGGTAGCCGGTGTGGCCGGATGCCGCGCGGGGTGGCCTCGACCTCGGCGATGCCGTGAACAAGTTCGGGCAGGACGTGCATCAGGGTTCCCTTCGGCCGGTCAGGTGCGCAGCACGGTGTCGGCGGCGTTCAGCGCTCGTCGCCAGGAGATCCGGCTCCGGGCCGCCGCTCAGGATGGCTGGCGGGCGGCATGAGTCCGGACGAGTCCCTCGACGCCGCGGAGGAACGTCGCGCAGATCAGTGTCGGATCGAGAAGGCAGCCGGCTGCCATGGCGCCGTCGCGGAGCATGACGAAGTGTTGCGCGGCAGGCTCGGCCTCGGTTTCGTGGATGCCGGCCATCAAGGTGTTGACCGTGTCGAGGAACCACTGCCGATGGGCGAGGACGGCCCGGTGCACGGGGTGGTCGGGATCGGGATACTCCGCCACGGCGTTGAGGAAGGCGCATCCGCGAAAGCCTGGGGACTGGATGCCCTGGGCGATCCACGCCCCGACGGCGCGGACGGCGTCGCCGGGCAGAAGGCCGGCGACGGCCGTGTCCACCTGGCTGCGGAGGGCCCGGTCGATCTCCTGCAGATAGGTGAGGACGAGATCCTCCTTGCCGGGGAAGTGCCGATAGAACGTGGCCCGGGTCACCTGTGACTCGGCGATGATCCGATCGACGCCGACCGAGTGGATCCCCTCTGCGTAGAAGATCCTGGTCGCGGTGGTCAGGAGCCGGAGTCGTGCCTCGGACGGCCGGGTTGCGGTATCGGTACGCGCCATGGACCGATGGTAGCGACAGAACGTTCGGTCTCGCCATCTGGCTTGCTGCGTTCATCGCACACCAATAGAGATAGAACGTTCGGTCTTGACTCCTTCCCACGAAGGCGTCATTGTGGGCAGCGACAGAACGTTCGGTCTCCCAGAGTGAAGGTCCCCGACCGCGGCACCCGCTGGTCGCAACCCCCGCAGAAACCTTCGAGAGGAACAGCATGACCACCACCGTTGCCGCTCCCGGCATCTCGACGACGGCATCCACGCTGCGGCGGCTGTACTTCGTCCGTTTCGCGTTCGCCATCGTCTGGGCCCTCGTGATGTTCACGACCGCCGAGCACCTCGGCCCGCTCGCCGTCACCCTGCTCGTGCTCTACCCGCTGTTCGATGTGGCCTCCGCCATCATCGACGCCCGCGCCTCGCGCACCACCGGATCGCCCAATCTGCTGTATGCGAACGTCGCGGTCAGCCTGCTCGCCGCGGCCGGCGTGGCCGCCGCCAGCGCGTCCGACATCCCGGCGGTCCTGCGCGTGTGGGGTGCCTGGGCGATCGTCGCCGGGCTGATCCAGCTCATCGTGGCCGTCACCCGCCGCAAGATGGGCGGCCAGTGGCCGATGATCATCAGTGGTGGCATCTCCGTGCTCGCCGGCGGGTCGTTCATCGCAGGTGCCTCCGCGGCCGACCCGACGCTGACCAACGCGATCGGCTATGCCATCCCCGGCGCCATCTTCTTCCTCATCTCGGCAATCCGTCTCGGCCGCGCTGCGAAGGGAAACTGACATGGACAACACCACGTACGACGTCATCGTCATCGGCGCAGGGCCGGTGGGAGAGAACATCGCCGACCGGATCGTGCAGGGCGGTCTGACCGCCGCCATCGTCGAGCGGGAACTGGTCGGTGGCGAGTGCTCCTACTGGGCCTGTATGCCGACCAAGGCACTGCTGCGCAGCGCAACCGCGCTCCGGGCGGCTCGCCAGCTGCCCGGAGCCCGTGAGGCGGTGACGGGTGAGCTGGACGCGGCGGCCGTGCTGCGCCGTCGCGACTCCTTCGCCTCGCACTGGACGGACGACGGACAGGTGTCCTGGCTCGACTCGGCAGGGATCGCGCTGTACCGCGGCCAGGGACGCATCAGCTCCGACCGGGTCATCGAGATCACCGGCGAGGACGGCGTCCCGACCTCGCTCACCGCCCGGCACGCGGTCGTCGTCGCGACCGGAAGCAGCGCCCTGGTCCCCGACGTCACCGGGCTGCGCGAGGCCGCACCGTGGACCAGCCGGGAAGCGGCAGCCGCGAGCGAGGTTCCCGGCCGGCTCGCCGTCATCGGTGGTGGCGTGGTGGCCTCGGAAATGGCGACCGCGTTCGCGAGTCTCGGATCCGTGGTGACGGTGCTGGCCCGTGACGGTGTGCTGCCCCTCGCGGAGCCGTTCGCCGGGGAGCGTGTCACGAAGTCCTTGGAGGAGGCCGGCGTGTCGGTCCGCCTCGGTGCCGAGACCGCGTCGGTGCACCGGGACAGCGACGGCACAGTGCGCATCACGCTTACCGATGGCGAGCAGGTCGAAGCCGACGAAGTCCTGATCGCGATCGGCCGTACACCGAACACGCAGGACATCGGCCTCGACACGATCGGCCTGAAACCCGGTGCCTGGCTCACGGTCGATGACACATTGCGGGTCATCGACGAGAACGGGACGCTGGTCGGCGACGGGTGGCTGTACGCCGCCGGTGACGTCAACCGGCGCGTGCTGCTGACCCACCAGGGCAAGTACCAGGCCCGCGCGGTCGGCGACGTCATCGTGGCGCGCGCCAAGGGCGAAGCGGTCGAGGACGACCGGTGGGGCCGGCACGTCACCACCGCCGACGAGCGCGCCGTGCCACAGGTCGTCTTCACCGACCCGGAGGTCGCGTCGGTGGGACTCACCGCAGCCGCCGCCGAGGCCGCCAGGCTGCGGATCCGGGTCGTCGACTACGACCTGGCCACCGTTGCGGGATCCGCCCTGCACGCGGAGGGATACCAGGGGCACGCCCGGATGGTCGTCGATGAGGACCGGAAGGTGATCGTCGGCTTCACGCTCGTCGGTCCGGACGTCGCGGAACTGCTGCACGCTGCGACGATCGCGGTCGTCGGCGAGGTTCCACTGGATCGGTTGTGGCACGCCGTTCCCGCATTCCCGACCGTCAGCGAGGTCTGGCTGCGCCTGCTGGAGGCGTACGGCCGCTGATGGCGAGCCGAGCGCTCCCCGTCCCGGCTGTCGCAGTGGGGAACGCTGACCTTGCAACGCCTGACGCAAATTGTGGCCCACCGACACCACCGCATCGCACCGGCCGCCTCGCCGCCGCAGGCGTCCACGGTTTCGCGGTGTTTGTCTCCGACGTTGACGGGGAGGACTTCGCCGGCACCGACTTTCCCGCAGCCGGCGCGGCGGGCGCCGGGCAGGTCAGCGGCTGCGCCACCACCAACCGTGTCCCCGGTGCTGACGTGGCCCGGGTGTTTCGCGCAGCGGACTGGGAGGTCCCCGGTGGCGGTCGGGGTCAGCTTCACAGCGGTGCAGGTCGCTGGCGCTGCGGGTGCCGACAACCCCACCCGCGCAGGTCAGGCGGCATGTTTGCATTCGTGGAGGATGGCGGCGCGTGCCGCAGTCGGTGACCGCGGCACGCCGGGTGACACTGAAACAGTTGATCGTGGTGATTGTTCGGGCGAGATCGGCGATCAACGTCGGCAGCCTTCACCGCCGGTACCGGCGAGGGGCAGGCAGCCGACAGCGACCGGGCGGCGCCGCTCGTACGATCGGCGGATGAAACTGTGGGAGCGGTCCGCGGCGCTCGACCTGCTCGACGATCTCCTGCGTCGCAGCGGTGACGGCGGCCGTGTCGCGGTCGTGTCCGGCGAGGCCGGTCTCGGCAAGTCCGCGCTGGTCGCCGAGTTCGCCAGACGCTGTGGGAGCCGGGCCCGGATCCTGTGGGGCGCGTGCGACCGGCTGGTCACCCCACGGGTGCTCGGCCCGCTGCAGGACATCGGCCGGCAGACCAGCGGCGTCCTCGCCGCCTGCCTGGGCGCTGGCGCCCCGCAGGGCGAGGTGTTCGCCGCGTTCCTTGACGAGCTGTCGGGGCCTCGGCAGCGTGTGCGTCCCGTCGTCGTGGTCGAGGACGCGCACTGGGCCGACGAGGCGACGCTGGACTGGCTGGTGTTCCTCGGCCGACGCATCGACCGTGTCGCGGCGCTGCTCGTCCTGACGTACCGCGACGACGAGCTGGGTCTGGAGCACCCGCTGCGCGGCGCGCTCGCCGCCCTGCCGAGCCGGGCCGTCGACCGGATTACGCTGGCCTCGCTGTCCGAGGCGACCGTCGCCGAGCAGGCACGCCTGGGCGGCCGCGACCCTGCGGTGGTGTACCGGCTCACCGGAGGCAATCCGCTGCTTGTCACCGAGCTGCTCAAGACCGATCTGCTCGACGGCGACGCCGTCCCCGCCGCGGTGCAGGACCTCATCCTCGACCGGATGCGCGCGCTGCCGGCGCCCGCCCGGGAGCTGGCGCACCTGGTGTCTGTGGTGCCGACCCGCGCCGACGCGGTGCTCGTTGCGGACGCGCCCGACTTGGTCGACAAGGCGATCGCCGGCGGGGTGCTGGTGCCGTCCGGCGAAGGCGTGGCGTTCCGGCACGAACTGCTGCGCGGCGCGGTCGAGGAGGCGCTGTCACCAGCCCGCCGAGCCGCCCTGCACCGGCGGGTGCTGGCGGTCCTGGCCCGGGTGGCCGGCGTCGACCCGGGCCGGCTGGTCCATCACGCCGTGCACGCCGGCGACAGCGGGGCGGTGCTGCGATACGGGCAGGTCGCCGGCGCCGGCGCCGCCCGTCAGGGCGCCCACCGCGAGGCCGCCGCGCACTACCGCGCCGCCGTCGGGCACGCCGCGCAGCTCGCCCCGGCCGAGCGGGCCGCGCTGCTGGAAGAGTACGCGGGGCAGGCCTACCTCGCCGGCCTGCACGACGAGGGTCTGCGCGCCCGCCACGCCGCGCTCGCGCTCCGTGAGGGCCTGGACCAGCCGGAGCGGGTGGGTGAGAACCTGCGCTGGATATCCCGGCTGGCCTGGTGGACCGGCGACGCCACGTTGGCCCGGCAGGCGGCCAACCGTGCGGCGACCGTTCTGGAAGGGCACGGCGACGAGCAGCAGCTCGCGACGGCGTACGGGAACCTGGCGCACCTTTACTGCCTCACGTACGAGCTCGACGACGCGGTCGCCTGGGGCGAACGCGCCCGCGCCCGCGCCGAACGGCTCGGCGACCTCGACACCGCGCTCTACGCCATGATCAGCGTCAACACCGCCCGGCTCGCCCTGGACGCCCCCGGTGCGCGGGAGGCGTTGGAGACCGCGCATCACACCGCCGCCGCCCATGGCTTCGCCGCGCACGCCTCCCGCGCCTTGGGCAACATCGCCGGCATCCTCGCCGACGAGCTGGCTCGGTACACCGATGCGGCGGCGGCCGTAGAATCGGTCTACGCGTACACGGTCGCGCAGAACCTCGACGGTTACGCCCTGTTCGCGCTCGGAATCCGGACCCGGATCCGGCTGGAGCGCGGGGACTGGGACGGCGCGCTCGCCGACGCGGACGAGATCATCGCCCGTAGCAGCGGGGTCGGCGTCAACGCCGTGCTGCCGCTCGCCCTGAAGGGCCGCATCCTGGCCGCGCGCGGGCACCCCGACGCGCTGTCCACACTGGACGCCGGGCTGCGGGAGGCGCTGCGCATCAACGCCGTCCAGTTCGTCGCGCCCGTCGCCGACGGCCGCTCGGAGTACTTCCTGTGGGCCGGCGAACCGGAGCGCGCCCAGCAAGAGGCGTTACGCGGGCTGGAACTCGCCGGGACCGTCGTCGGCCAACCGTTCGTCACCGGCCGGCTCGCCTACCGGTATCGGCGCGCCGGCGGCGCCGGCCCGCTGCCGGACGGCATCGCCCGCCCGTACCAGCTGATGATCGACGGCGAATGGCAACAGGCCGCCGACGAGTGGGAGCGCCGCGGCGCGACCTACCTGCGGGCTGAGGCGCTGTCCGCCGGGGACGAGCCGGCCGCGCTGGAGGCGCTGCGCCGCTACAACGAGCTCGGCGCGGTCTGGGCCGCCGACCACCTGCGGGCGCAGCTGCGCCGGCGCGGCATCGCCAAGGTGCCGCGTGGTCCGCGCCGGGCGACCGCCGGGCACGCGGCCGGGCTGACCCCGCGCCAGGCCGACGTCCTCGAGTTGCTCGTCGAGGGCCTGTCCAACGCCGAGATCGCCGCCCGGCTCACGCTGGCGGCGAAGACTGTTGACCACCACATCTCGGCGGTGCTGGCCAAGCTCGGCGTCGCCAACCGCGCCCAGGCCGTCGCCGTCGCCCACCGCCGCAATCTGGGTGGTGTCGGGAAGTCAAGGTAGGGAGCGCTCCCCATTCGGCGAACGGCGGGCGAACCTACCGTCTGTTTCCGTGAACGTATTACACGACGTCGTCATCGTCGGTGGCCGCGCCGCGGGGGCGGCCACCGCGCTGCTGCTGACCCGGCTGGGCCACGACGTGGTCGTTGTCGACCGGGCGACATTCCCGTCTGACACCATCTCGACGCACCAGTTGGCCCGGCCCGGCGTCGTCCAACTGGACCGCTGGGGTTTGCTCGACACGGTACTGGCGAGCGGCGCGCCCGCCATCCGGCAGGTGACCTTCAGCGTCGCCGGCGCGTCCGTCACTCGCATCATCAAGCGCAAGGCCGGCGTCGACCTGCTCGTCGCGCCACGCCGAACCGTGCTGGACAAGATCGTCCTCGACGCCGCCGCTCGGGCCGGTGCCTGCGCCGTCACCGGCGTCACCGTCGACGGCGTCCAGTTCGACAGCACCGGCCGCGCCTGCGGCGTCGTCGGGCACTGCGCGTCGGGCGCCCCGGTGTCGATCGCCGCGCGGTACGTCGTCGGCGCCGACGGGCTGCGGTCCGTCGTCGCCCGGTCCGTCACCGCCGAGGTGATCGAGGACCGCGGCGACCGTGGCGCGGCGCACTACGCCTACTACGGCGGGCTGCCCTGGCACGGCATCGAGCTCATCGCCGCCAAACGGGCTCTCGCCGGTGTGTTCCCGACCAACGGCGGCGAGGCCTGCATCTGGGTGACGACGCCCACCGAGGACGCGCGGGAGGAGCGGCGCGCGGCCCCGTCGCGTGCCGCCGCCTTCGAAGTGCTCCTGCGGCGGGCGTCGCCCGAGCTCGCGGACCGGCTGGCTCACGGCCGGCGGACCTCCCCAGTCGCCGGCATGCTGCGCCACCCCAACATCCTGCGCCGCGCTCACGGCCCGGGCTGGGCGCTCGTCGGCGACGCCGGCTACCACCGCGACGCAGTCACCGGCCACGGGCTCAGCGACGCCTACCGCGACGCGGAACTGCTCGCCGTCGCCCTCGACCGGGCGCTGCGCGGCGGCGGCGACGGCGATCTCGCCGAGTACCAGCGGCGGCGCGACCGCGCCCTACGCGAAGTCTTCGACCTGACGTGCGCCCTGGCGGCCTACCCGCCGGTCGCCGACTTCGTCGAACTGCAGAAACAGCTCTCCCACGCCCTGGACACGGAGGCAGAGGAGCTGGTGTCCCTACCACTTGTGAGGAGTTCCCGATGACGAACGGCGTCGACACCGCCACCCTGTTCGCCACCATCGACGCGGTGAAGGCCGCCCCCGACGCGGCCCGGTTCCAGTTCCGCGCCGCCAACAGCTGGGTCAGCGGCACCCACAACCGCAGCACCATCCACGGCTACTTCGGCGTCGGGGAGGAGCACACCCACGAGCGCAGCTTCACCTTCGACGCCGACCACCCGGCCGTGCTCGTCGGCAACGACAACGGCCCGACCCCGGTGGAGTACGTGCTGCACGCCCTCGCTGCCTGCCTGACCGCCGGCATCGCCAACATCGCGGCCGCCCGTGGGGTCACACTCACCTCGGTGCATTCGGAGGTCGCCGGCAACATCGACCTCAACGGCATCCTCGGCCTCGACCCGGGGGTGCGCAACGGCTACCAGAACATCACGGTCCGGTTCACGATCGAGGGCGACGCCCCAGCCGACACGCTGCGGCAGATCGTCGAGCAGTCGAAGGCCCGCTCGGCCGTGCTCGACGTCCTCGCCAACCCCGTGCCGGTGACGGTCAAGGTCGGCTGAAATGTCCTACCTGGATACTCCGAAGGAGGCGCAGGCGGGCGACGACGTCACCCGCCAGTTCGCCGCCGACCGCGCCCGCCACGGGTACGTCGCGAACTACACAAGGGTGTTCGCGCTGCGCCCAGCCGTACTGGACGCCTGGGCGGGGCTCAACGGCGCCATCAAGGCCGGGATGGACCACCGGCGGTACGAGCTGGCCACCCTGGCGGCGGCCCGGCGACTCCGGTCGAGCTACTGCGCGCTGGCGCACGGCGCGCTGCTGCGGCAGCGGTACTTCGATGCGGCAACCCTGCACCGCGTCGCCGTCGACCACCATGACGCCAGCCTAGACCCGGTGGACGTGGCGGTGATGGACTTCGCGGAGAAGGTCGCCGGCGACCCGACCGCCGTCACCGCCGCCGACGTCGAGACGCTTCGCTGCCACGGCCTGGGCGACATGGAGATCTTCGACATAGCGCTGACCGCCGCGGCGCGCTGCTTCTTCAGTACCGTCGTCGACGCTGTCGGCGCCGAACCGGACGCGGAGTACCGCTCGTCGCTGGAGCCGGAGCTGCGGCAGGTGCTGACCGTCGGCCGGGCGATCGCCACGGCCGGGCGCTCGAACGGGTCACCCGTATGAGGTCCCAATTCCCGGATGCGGCCGCCACCGCAGGATCGGTCGTGGACGACCGCGGAGGCATACACGGAAGCAGCGAACGGCCCCGACGCTGGGCGGGCCCATGCTGCCACTGAAAGATGCGTGCCGGCATGCGCCTACGCCGGCGCGCTCCCCCCGGCAGCCGCGTCCCCCGCCATCAGCCGGCGGCCGGCGGAAATCGACGTTGGCGTCAGGGTCAAGGTCGCAGCCATGGTGGAGCCAGGTGCTCACACAACCAGCGATGCCGGGCGGATGACCGTGTAGGGCTCGCAAATCGGGCTTTGGCTACGCGGCCTGCGTGTATTCGTTGATCAGCCCGCCCAGGATCGGGCGTCGTTGAATGCGGGCGGCGGTGAGGTTGATGACCTGTGGTGGTGGGTTCGGTGGTTGCTGGCCGAGTGGTCGGTGCGGCCGGTGGCCGTTGCAGTGGGCGGTGTGCTCGGTTAGGACGAAGGCGAGCAACACACAAAGAACGCCGAGCACGGCGAGCACCTGCGGGAGTGTGTTGGTGGAGTCGCTGAGTGCGATCGAGGGCACATGCAGACGATCGCATCGTCTCGGGACACGTAAAGATCGACGGAACCGCCGCCACCGGGCCGATGATGCCGACGACCAAAGGCCGGCCCCCAACGCAGCATCCGTACCCGCAAGCAGTACACGACGACTCACCTGGTTGTGATCGGTTGATCGCCCGCGCTGGCACGTTCCGGGATTCAGTACGCGCCCGAGTACCTAATGTTCGTGGCCAAACGTCAGTCCAAGGTCAGGTCCTGACCCCGGACCGGCGCGTATCTAGGAGAGGGAGTAGGCCAATGATGAGTTTCACCGGGTCGTCGGGGCGTATCGCGACGCGGATCGGCGTGACGGTTGCCGGCCTGGCGATGGCGCTCGGGGTGGCGGTGGGTCTGGACGCCGCGCCGGCTCAGGCCAAGACCATACATGCCTCGCTGAGCATCGGCCGAAGTCCGGAGGTCACCGGAAAGTATCGGGTCACCATGAACGTGTGGATTCCGATGAACGAGTATGACTCGCACGGGTACTACAACAACGGCGCCCGTATGGAGGCTCATTTCGAAGGGGACGACGGCAGTTTTCACCCGTTGCTGGTGGTCTTCCCGCGCGGCTCTGGGTTCGATCCCGTAAAGACCTGGGTCGCGGGCGACCCGGGATACACGGCTGAATCGGACGGCATCCACCTACGGTTCACGTTCCTGGCGCCCGGCAGTGAACTCGACGAGGATCCGGCGGACTGGCTCCGAAACCAATACGTGGACGATGTCTACTTCAGCGTGTGGTTCATCGACGGTGACGACGGCGCCTCCGGTGCCAGATCCAACGTCGTTCACCAGCACTTCTGCTGCAAAAGGTAACTCTCCCGAGTAACGCTGAGTAGCGGTACGTGGTCCGCAGTAGTCGTCTACTGCGGACCATTCGTTTGGCGGTGAGAGACCGGCCGTGTTCCCGCATTCAGCCTGCTCCATGAGGTCGGCCACGTCCTGCTCCACCCGCGACGAGAAAGCTTCCTCGACCTTGACGACCAACGTGACCGAACCGACCCGGCCGAACTGGAGGCCGACACCTTCGCCAACAACCTGCTGTTCCCGGAGGGCAGCAGCGCGGAGATCGCCCACGCCAGCACCATCCAGGACCTCATCGTCATCGCCGCACGACTCGGCATCGGCGTACCGACCGTCGCCGGGAATGCGGCAACCTCACCGGCAAGTGGAACATCGTCAGTCGGCTGCGACAGAAGATCACCGAGGCCGACGTGACGACATGTGCAATGGCACTGCCTGGACGACGATGGCCGTGCTCGTCGTGGTGGATTTGGACACCTAAACGCGGATGAGCACCCACCGAGCGCACCCCCGGGTAAAGCGAATAGGAAAGGCCCCGGCTGAGGTATAAGCCCAGCTCGGAGCCCCTGATCGTTGGTACGCCGCGTAGGACTTGAACCTACAACCCGCAGATTAAGAGTCTCCTGGCTCTCGTTAGCTGCCAGTTGGGCGGTGAGCCGTTGCGGCTGTGCTGGGCGGGGTATCCAACCCGGCATTGGCGATGCGGTTGGGCCTGGCCACCTGCACTATGCTGCGGAAATCCCGGTTCGAACGACGAGTCCGCGCCGCGGTTCCGGCATGTCTACAAAGCACAGTCGTCGGTGCGAATCGGCTACGCTGCATCGGAGAAATTGTGCTGCGGCGGGTTTGCCATCGCTGGCCCGCATGACGTGCCGGAGGTAGCGATGAGCGGTGGTCGCACTGGCGTAGACATCCGCGCGATCTGGAACGCATCACCGCTGCCTCCGTCGACGCCGTTCTGGTCGCATCGGGCGTCCGTCACGGCCGGATTCGGTCTGTGCGTCCGGGTGTGGTGCGTGTCGAGGTCAGAGGTACCACCGACGCACGCCGGTGGGATGCGCAACAGGCGTTGCTCGACGCGCTTGCTGTGAAGTTCGCCGATGAATGGTGGCGGTCATACCCGGTCGCTCGGGTGTATCCGTGGCGTCCCTGGTGCACCTGGATCACCGTCAACGATCCCGGCCTTGACGGGTTCGACGAAACAGGCCGCGACTACGTCGCCATCGTCAACGAGCCCACGGCCGGAGGCTCGGACGGCACCGATACGTGAGGGCATTCAGACTCTACGTCCAAGCCGGAAGCGGTCTACGTTTCCTCATGTGCTGGTAGCAATCTGCGATCTCTGATCGTGCAAGGTCCCATCGCCGGCCAGTGCGTTACTAGGCGTTGAGCTGTCTTGGTCTGGAGCCTCGCGTCCCTGGCGAAGCCACGGATATCCAAGGTCGGCGCCGAAGCGGGATCCGTTGTCGCGGAGCGGGCCGAGGTCGCTGCCCGGAACCCGGGCGAGAAGGGCGGCGAGAAAGGCTCGGTCCTCGGTGCGAACTTGAATCGGTCAGCGCCGAGTTGCCGCTCCAGGACGGTGATCTGATGCCGCAGCGCCAGAATTTCGACGTCTTTGTTCAGGTCGCCCATCGGCAGTAGCCGCAGCGCGGCGAACGTGTTCGTGACAGTCAGGTAAGCCAAGCGCAGTAGCACGAGAGCTCATCCTGCCGCGTTCCGCTCCGATCTTGACGGCCGGGCGACGTGTTGGCCAAGAGGGAGCGGACGGAGCCCACCGCCTGCATGAATGACATTCTCGGCAGGCGCAGTGACGCCGGTGCGGCTGCTGACCGCGAAGGTTACGGGCTTGATCGTTCTGTAACCCGCTCGCGACCAAGCAACCCTTGACACGGGACGCGCCCGAAGAGATATTGGTCAACCAAGCGCTTGTTAGGTTCGAGGACTCCTCGCCAGACCGCACGCAGGAACGACGTGGCGGTAGCGACGCAACGGTTGAGCCCAATTCATTTGTCCCAGTGAGGTAGGGGTAGACGTGGCCACATTCAGGAGATCAGCGACGCTTGCTGGAGCGCTGATCGCCGCGTTGGTGGCGTTCGCGGGCTGTAACAAGAGTGGCTCCGACGCACCGGACACCGGCACTGCGACTGGTAAGCCCATCATCATCGGCTTGGACCAGGACAGCACTGGTCCGGGCGCTTCATACAGCAACATTTCCGGCAAGACGATCCGGCTGGCCATTCAGGACATCAACGACAAGGGCGGCGTGCTCGGTAGTCCGCTGCAGCTCGTGGTGGGCAACGACGAGAGTGACCCGACCAGGTCGCCGGCCGTGGTGCAGAAGTTGGTCGGCGAGGGCGCCAAGCTGGTGCTGATGCAGACGGGTAGCGCGGCAACGGCGCAGGCCAAGCCGATCCTCACCCAGCTCGGCATCCCGGCCATCGCCCCCACCAGCGTGACCCAGACGCTGGTCGACCCGCCGAACAACGAGTTCATCTACATGCTCGCCAACGCGACCGGCGACTGGGCCAAGGTGTACTGCGGAGCGTTCGAGAAGGCCAACATCAAGAAGATCGGCGTGCTGACCGACGACTCCCCGACCATGGCCGCGGTGGACAAGGCGCTGTTCGACGCGATGCCCTGTGTGCAGATCGCAGCGTCCGAGAAGGGTGCCACCGCGGCGTCCGACCTGTCGGCACAGGTGGCCCGACTCAAGGACGCGAACGTCGACGCGGTGATGGTGACGAGCCTCGGTGGCGCGTTCGAGGTGCTCGCGCAGAACACGCTCGCCAGCCAGTTGGCCGCGAAGCCGCGGTTCTCCCTCGCGTCGATCGGCAACCAGCCGGACTCCTGGAAGCTGGCCAACCCGGGCGCCCTCAACGGTTTGGTGTTCATGGGCTCCATCAACAGCCAGAACCCTCGTACCCAGGAGCTCACCAAGTTCCTGAAGGACAAGAACGGCGCCGACTACGAGATCACGGCCTACGATGCCCAAGCCTGGGACACCGTGCACATCGTCAAGCTCGCGATCGAGAAGGCCGGCGGCGCGGACGACGCGAAGAAGCTCAACGAGGCGATCCAGAGCATCACCGGATACCAGGCCTCGTTCGGCCAGGCAAGCTTCACCCTGTCCTACTCCGCCACCAAGCACCTCGGTACGGATGGCCTGTGCGGCCTGTCGCTGATCGAGTTCGGCGCGGACAACAAGCCGAAGGGACCGTGGGCGACCTACCAGCCGCTCTGCTGATTGGACCGAAAGCTGGCCGTGGGGCGGACATCCTCCGCTTCACGGTCGTCATCCGTCCTGGTTCAGCGGCCATGACGCAGCACAGCATCGACAGACTCGAGGAAGTGGGTGACCAATGCCGCGGGACGACCAGTTCGAGCAATCACGGGTCCAGGTGACCATGGCCGTTACTGACTGCCTGCACCGGTATGCGAGGGCGGTCGATCGGTGTGACTGGGACTCGGTGCGTGCGTGCTACCACGACAACGCCTTCGATCACCACGGTGCGTACCGAGGAGGGGTCGACGGGCTGATCGAGGACATGAAAGTTCGCCATGCACAACTGGACTCGTCGGTTCATTTCATCACCAACGTCCTCGTTGACCTGCCTGACCCGGATGTCGCATTGGTCGAGTCCTACTGCCTGTGCTATCTGAGGCGCCGTGAACAAGATGCCTCCGGCGCGCAGCAATTGACGACTGTGAAATGTCGCTACCTGGACAAATTCACGCCGGATGCCGTTGGGCGGTGGCGTATCGCCTCCCGCATGGTGGTGTTTGACGAACTGTGTGTCGGCGAGATTCGGGACAGCAGGCCACAGGCAGCCACTCGATCGGAGAGGGATCGAAAGGACCCATTGTGGGTCTTTCTTGATCGCGGAGCGGACTGGAACTCAGTAGATTATGCCGCTGGGTCGAAACGCCAGTGACCGGGAGTGCGCTGACCCCCGGCAAACCCTCGGCGTCGGCCAAGCCCGCCTTCGGCGCTTACGACTCAGCCGGGATTACCCGAACCGGGGTGCCCTGCAGCCATGACACGACGTCTTCCACCACGTGCGAGAAGAACCGCTCGTACATCGGCACCGAGACATAGCCGATATGTGGCGTCAGGACGGTGTTCGGCGCGTCGCGCAGCGGGTGGTCTGCTGGCAACGGCTCGACGGAGAACACGTCCAGCGCCGCGCCGGCGATGACGGCGTCCGACAGGGCCTCGGCCAGGGCATACTCGTCCACGATCGGCCCGCGCGAGGTATTGACCAGATAGCCGCGCGGGCCGAGCAGTTCCAGCTCGGGTCGACCGATCAGGTTCCTCGTGCGTTCACTCAGCTTGAGGTGGATGGTAGCTATGTCGGCGCGCTCGAACAGTTCGCGCTTGCCGACGCGCTTCACGCCCATCGCCTCGGCCCGCTCGCTGGTGAGATTCTCGCTCCAGGCGACGACGTCAACGTCGAAGGCCCGCGCGTAGCGGGCGATCCTCGAGCCGATATTGCCCAGCCCGATGATGCCGAGGGTCGATCCAGCCAGCTCAGGACCGATCGTGGTCTGCCACCGCCCTGCCCGCAGCGCGGCATCCTCGGCCGGCACCCGGCGGGTGACCGCCATGATGAGGGCCCAGGTCAGCTCGGCCGTGGTGTGCGGCACGCCGCCAGTTCCGCAGACCACGATCCCGCGGGCATGTGCGGCCGCGACGTCGATCGCCGCGTTGAACGGACCGGTGGTGACCAGGAGGGCCAGGTTGGGCAGCCTGTCGAGGATCGCTGCCGGGAACGCCGTCCGCTCGCGCATCGCCACGACCACGTCGAACGGCTCCAGCCGGCGGACCAAGTCAGCCGGGTCGGTGATGTGGTCGTGGAAGAATGTGACGTCGGCCCGGCCGTCAAGTGGCGTCCAATCGGCGCTCGACCGGGCGACGCGCTGATAATCGTCAAGGACGGCGATCCGGATCGGCATGGCGCGGGCTCCTTCGATTGTGGATCCAGTTCGTCGCGGTGGCGCCGCTGACCGTCAACACCCGTTATCGTGTGCGCCTAACAAGCGCTTGATTGTGCTATTCTGTTTCGGCTCTCGGGGCGTGTCAAGTCAGGTCGAGGCAGACGGGAAGGTCGGTGTCGGAACGTATTATCCACAGTGCGCCTGGGTCCTCGTGGTGGATTACAAGATTGACTTCCGGTGGGACATCTGCGACCGTGCGATGGTTGTTCCAACCCGGCGTGATCATCGCCGGCGATGATCCGGACGAGGTCTTCAAGATCCCCGCGGTTGTCGGCGCCAACCTGGGAGTTTGACATGTTTGAGACCTCATCTCTTGCCATCAACTATGAGGGCACGCGGGCCCCATTCGGCGTGAACACCAGTCCAGGTCGGCGTTCGCTCGCCGACGTTGCCGGGCACCCGGTGGGCCAGGACTGACGTGGCCGACGAGACGCGGATCTGCGTGCTGCCGGCCGCACCGCACTCCGCTCCGGCCGACCGCGACCGGATCGAGGATGCGGTCCGGGCGGGCGGGGGCACGCTCAGTGGGGTGGCCGACGCCGACGGGGTGATCTGGACCGACTGGTCCGACCCGGCGGCTCTGGGCGCCACGCTGCGCGAACACCCGCAGGTGCGTTGGGTGCAGCTGGTCACGTCGGGCGTGGACGCGTTCGGGCCACTCATCACCGATGACCGGGTGTGGACGTCGGCCAAGGGCGCCTACGCCGAGCCGATGGCCGAGTGGGTGCTGGCCACGCTCCTCGCCGGGTTCCGCGGCGTGCCGGGCTACGCCCGCGACCGCCGGTGGGAGCCGCAGCCCACCCGCTCGCTGTTCGGCGCGCGCGTC
Source organism: Dactylosporangium sp. NPDC049525 (assembly GCF_040676755.1). Taxonomy (NCBI): domain Bacteria; kingdom Bacillati; phylum Actinomycetota; class Actinomycetes; order Micromonosporales; family Micromonosporaceae; genus Dactylosporangium; species Dactylosporangium sp. NPDC049525. The sequence continues at coordinate 127,040 of NZ_JBFAPO010000025.1, forward strand.
ACGATCGTCGGCGGGGGAGGGGTGACCGGCGCCCTGATCCGGCTGCTGGCGCCGTTCGAGGTGACCATCGACGTGGTGCGCCGGGCTCCGGTGAACGTACCCGGGGTCCGTCGCACCGTGGGGCCGCAGCTGCTCGAGGAGCTCGCACCGCAGACGGACGTGCTGGTGCTGGCGCTCGCCCTGACACCGGAGACGGTCGGGTTGGTGGACGCCCGGTTGCTCGAACGGTTGCCGGACGACGCCTGGCTGGTCAACGTGGCCCGTGGCCCGCTGGTGGTCACCGATGACCTGACCGTGGCGCTCGAGACAGGACGCCTCGGCGGTGCGGTGCTGGACGTCACCGAACCCGAACCGCTGCCGGCCCGGCACCGGCTGTGGCGCCTCGCGAACTGCCTGATCACGCCGCACACCAGCTGTCCGGCCGAGTTGGCCGCGCCCTTGCTGCTGCGACGAATTCGGGACAACGTCGCGCGGCGGGTCGCGGGGCTTCAACTCGACGGGGTGGTGGATCCGCGTGCCGGCTACTGATTGGGCGGACCTCGAGGCGACCGAGGCAGCCGCCAGGCTGCGGCTGCCCGAAGAGGTGTACGACTACTTCGCCGGTGGCGCCGGCGACGAAACGACCTTGGCCGCCAACGTCGCGAGCTGGCGGCAACGGCTTCTGGCACCGCGCGTGCTGCGTGGCGTGAGTGGCGTGGACGCCGGCGTCGAGGTCCTGGGTTGCCGGATGACCACACCGATCGCGGTGGCGCCGATGGGTCTGCAGCGGATGGCCCACCCCGACGGCGAGATCGCCACCGCGGCCGCGGCGGCGGCGACAGGCACCGTCCTCAGTGTCTCGACCTACGCCACCTCCACTGTGGAGGAAGTGGCCGCGGCCGGTGGCGTCCAATGGTTCCAGGCGTACGTGCTGCGAGACCGCGGCCTGAGCCGGGATCTGCTGCAGCGCGCCGCGGCGGTCGGCTACCGAGCCGTGTTGCTGACGGTCGACGCGCCGATCGCGGGCGACCGCCGCCGCGACCGCCGCCACGGTTACCGGCTGCCCACCGGCGCGAACCTGCGGCTGGCCAACTTCCCTGAGAGTGGGCAGGTTTCGGCCAGCTACTCGATCGAACTGGAGAACACCCTGACGCCCGACCTGATCGGCTGGGTCGCCGACGTCAGCGGCCTGCCGGTCGCGGTGAAAGGCGTTCTGCGCGGAGACGACGCGAAGGTCGTCGTCGCAGCGGGGGCCAGTGGGGTCGTCGTTTCTAACCACGGCGGTCGGCAGATGGACGGCGAGGTAGCCACCGCCGACGCGTTGGTCGAGGTCGCCGCGGCGCTGTCCGGTACCCCCGCGCACGTCCTGGTGGACGGCGGTATCCGCACCGGTGCGGATGCGGTGCGGGCGCTGGCGCTGGGCGCCCACGCGGTCCTGGTGGGTCGTCCGGTCCTCTGGGCCCTGGCGGTCGGTGGCGAGGCGGGTGTGCGTGGTCTGCTGACCGCGCTGCGCGAGGATCTGCTGCGCACAATGGCACTGTGCGGCGTGTCGTCGGTGGCCGAGATCGGTCCCGACCTCCTGCGCGGACGGGTGGTAGCAGAAGCTCCCGGCCCATCATATTCATGATACGGATCATCTCGATGTTCACCATCGGCACCGACGGCGTCTACGCAAGCCGGCAGGTCACCGCGGGCGGCGACGAGCCGTTCGGCGACTGGGAACCGCTCGGCATGTAACCACGAGTCACGGTGGCGGGCGGGGCACGACAGATGCCCTGACCGCCACCGCGGCCGGACCTTCCGGCCGACCCGGTGCCGGTCCCACCACTGCGAAGCGCGCCGAAGGCCTCAGGATCGCCCTGCGATGCCTTACGGCCATAGCCGACGATGAGCACCAGCCGGAGGTACTCCCTTTCCTCGGCGGTGAGCGCGCCCCGCGTTGCGGCCTCCGTTTTCCTCGAGACCAAGACGGTCTGGCATCCCAAAAGGCCTCTGACTGGCGGCTGCCCCGCCATGCCCGGCCAGGGGACCAGTGACCCTCAGGCCGGCTGGTAGAAGTTGCGCTCCCAACGGTGCTTGGCCAGCACTCCCAGCTGCTCGCCGGACAGCGTCCGGCCGTCGCTGACGGCGGCGTTGCGTTCGACGTTGCGGACACTGCGCATCCCAGCGATGACGGTGGAGACCGCTGGGGCCGCCAGCACGAAGCGCAACGCCGCTTCCGCGACGTCGTCAGCTCCGATATCCAGATCGGCGACGAGAGCGTCGACACGCTGCTCAACCTGTGCCAAGCGGTTGCCGCCGAAGTACCGGTTGCGGAAGTCGCCCTCCGGGAAGGTGGTGTCCGCACGGAGCTGCCCGGTCAGGCCGCCTTCGTCCAGCGCCACCCGGACGATCACCCCGACGTCGTGCTGCGCACACGCCGGCAGCAGCCGCTCCTGCGGTTGCTGGTGGAACACGTTGTAGATCACCTGCACGGTGTCGACCTGACCGGTGCGTACCAGTTCCAGGGCGTTGTCGGGCTCGTAATCGTTGATGGACACCCCGAAGAAACGGATCTTGCCTTCCTGTTTGAGCGCCGCGATCGTCTCCAGCCAGTCACCCCGGCCGACCCACTCGTCGCTCCAGACGTGAAATTGCAGCACGTCGAAGGCGTCGAGCCCGGACGCCCGCAAGCTGGTCTCCACGCTGTCGCGGATGTGCTCGCCCGGGAACGTCTCCGCGGGGTCCACACCGTCCGGCGCCGGCCAGATGCCATTCTTGGGCGGCACCTTGGTCGCCACGTAGAGGTGATCGCCCAGGTGGTCCCGCACGACCCGGCCGACGATCCGTTCGCTTTGGCCGTACCCGCGCGCGGTATCGATGAAGTTGACGCCGAGCTCGATCGCCCGGTGTAGGGCGCGTACCGACTCGTCCTCCCGGGCGCCGATCCACGCCGATCCGCCGATTCCCCAGGCGCCGTAGCCGATCTCTGAAACGGACAGGCCGGTCCGGCCAAGCGGACGGTACTGCATACGTCGCTCCTCACAACCGCTGCTGCTGTCGCCGGTGACACCGGGTCCCGGCCCCACCTGACCAGGCAGCATCGCACATCGCCGCCCGTCGACACCGAATGGATGTCGGGCTCTACAGCCCGGCGGAGAAGGCATAGGTCGAGGACGGGTCGGCCTGCTGTGCTGGGGTGCTGTAGGCGATCGCGATCTCGTCGTGTGCGTGCAGGATGATGCCGGCCGGATCGCCCTGGTACGGCTTGCCGTTGACGTACGACTGCAGCACCTTGCCGTCGCCGGCCTTGAGCCCGCCGATCTGGTTGGCCGAGAGCGTCACCTGCCACTCCGAGCGAGGTGGTCACCGACGCGGCACCGGTCTACCCGGCAGTGCTCGACGAGCTGGTTCCGTCGGCGTGGCATCACGTCGAGCGCTACGCCAACAATCCGATCGAGGCCGATCACAGCCAGCTCAAGCACTGTGCTCAGACCGATGCGCGGACTGCGTACCGACCGAACCGCTACCGTGATCATCGCTGGACACGCTTTCATGCAGAACCTCGACGCGGCCACTACGAACTCGGCGTCGACGTCCGGCCCAGGCTCCGCCTCGCCGCAGCGTTCACCGAGCTCGCCGGCGCTATCTGAGTCAGTCGGACCGGACTACGGGGCTCACCGTGGCCTGCCGATCAGACAACGCAACTGCACCTGCGGGCGTGACCGGTGAACCAACTGGCCGCGGTCGGCCCGAACCGGCCGTTGCGGGTGCTGCCAATGATGACCGCCAGCCGCAGCGGGCGCTATCTGACATCTCCGTCTCCCTCGGGGCATCTGGTCGACGTGCTTTTGTTCACTGTGCGGCAGGCATTTACGGTCTTCTTACGGTCCTGCCGGCGGTTTCGCCGCCGCTGCCGCGGCCGGCCCCCGCGATTGTCGTGACCAGGTCGTATGGTGGCGGTCATGCGTTTCGGGGTGCTGGGTGCGGTGGCGGCGTGGACCTCTGACGGCCGGCCGGTCACGATCCCCGGCCTGAAGGTCCGCGCCCTGCTGGCCGCGCTGCTGATCAATGAGGGGCGCCCGGCGTCGGCTGATCAGTTGATCGAACGCCTGTGGGGCGACGATCCGCCGGGCAATCCGTCCGGTGCGCTGTCGGTGAAGGTGTCGCAGTTGCGGCGGGCGCTGGAGGACGCCGAGCCCGGCGGCCGGCGGCTGGTCGTGTCGCCACCCCCGGGCTACCGGCTGCATGCCGACGCCGATTCGGTGGACGCACAGCGGTTTCAGGCCCTGACCGCCCGGGCCCGCCAGACAGAGGATCCCCGGTCGAGGGCGGCGCTGCTGTCCGACGCGCTGGCCCTGTGGCGGGGACCGGCCTTCGCCGACTTCAGCGACGAGGATTTCACCCGGGCCACGATCACCCGCTTGGAGGAGCAGCGGCTCACGGCGATCGAGGATCTGGCCGAGGCCCGGCTCGCGCTCGGCGAGCACGCCGCGCTCGCCGGCGAGCTCACCGATCTGCTGGTGCAGTACCCGCTGCGGGAGCGGCCCCGGGCGCTGCACATGCTCGCGCTCTACCGGTCCGGGCGGCAGACCGAGGCGTTGAGCAGCTACGAGGCGATCCGCGTCCACCTGGCCGACGAATTCGGCCTGGATCCGGGCGCCGAGCTGACCGACCTGCATGTGGCGATGCTGAGTCAGGACCCACGACTGAACGCGCCGTCGCCGTCGGAGCTGCTCGCGGCTGCCGACCGGCCCGCGACGAACCTGCCCGCCGCGGTGACCGAGCTGATCGGACGCGACGAGGCGGTCACCGAGATCCGGGCGCTGCTGGAGCAGCGCCGGCTGGTGACGCTCACCGGCAGCGGGGGAGTGGGCAAGACGCGGCTGGCGGTGGAGGCCGCCACGCCACTGATCGAAACGTTCACCGACGGCGTGTGGCTCATCGAGCTGGCCGCGTTCGACCGGCCCGGCACACCAGACGCGATGGACTCCCTCGCCGAGATGGTGATGACGGTGCTGGGCATCCGGGACAGCGCCGCGATGGGCGAACCATGGACGTCGCGCGACCGGCTGGCCGGTGGTCTGCGCACCCGGCACTTGCTGCTGGTGCTGGACAACTGCGAACACGTGATCGAGCAGGTTGCCGAACTCACCAGTTTCCTGCTCCACGCCGTACCCGGGCTGCGTGTCCTGATCACCAGCCGGGAACCGCTCGGCCTGGCCGGCGAGGTGGTCTGGCCCGTGCCGCCGCTGGAGGTGCCAGGACCGGCCGGCAAGATCGACCTGGCAGTGCTGGAGAGGTCAAGCGCGGTGCGGCTGTTCGTGGCCCGGGCAGCCGCGGCGGCGCACACCTTCACGCTGAACGCGGGCAACGCCGACGCCGTCGCGGTGCTGTGTCGGCGGCTGGACGGGATTCCGCTGGCGCTGGAACTGGCCGCCACGCGCGTACGGGCGCTGGGGATGCGCGGCCTGATCGCCGGGCTCGACGACCGCTTCCGCCTGCTGGCAACCGGGCATCGGGGCGCACCGCCACGCCAGCAGACCCTGATGGCGATGATCGACTGGAGTTGGCAGCTGCTGACCGCGGCGGAGCGTGTGGTGCTGCGGCGGCTGGCGGTCCATGCCGACGGCTGCACCCAGGAGGCCGCCGAGGCGGTGTGCGCGGCGAACGGCGTGCGGCCCGGGGAGGTGCTCGACATCCTCGCGCGTCTGGTCGACCGCTCGCTGGTGGTCATGTCCGAACGCGACGACGACGGCCCGCAGTACCGGCTGCTGGAATCGGTGGCCGCCTACTGCGTCGAACGGATGCACGAGGCGGGCGAGCTCCTCGAGGTCCGCCGGCTGCACTATCACTATTACGCCGGCCTGGCCGAGCGGGCCGAGCCGCACCTGTACGGACCCGGGCAACAGCGATGTTTGCAGCGACTCGATGCCGAGGCCGCCAACATGCGCACCGCGCTGGAGAACGCGATGCGGCAGGGTGCGGCCGATCTGGCGCTGCGGCTGGTCAATTCGCTGAGCTGGTACTGGTTCCTGCGTGGCCGGTTGGCCGAGGCCAAACGTTCGTTGCAGGCCGCGCTGAGCGCCTCGGGCGAGGCCTCGCTGGCCGGCCGCGCCAAGGCGACCGGCTGGCATGCCGGCATCTCGTTCCTGCTGGGTGACATCGCCGACTGGCCCGCGCGCCACGAGGCCGCGCTGGGTCTGTATGCGGACGTGGAGGACGCGCGTGCGCAGGCCAGGGCCGAATGGTTCCTGGCGTACGCGGAGATCGATCTCGGCGACGTGGCCGCGACGGGGATCTTGATCAACCGTGTCCTGGACGCGTTTCGCGGCGTCGGCGATGAATGGGGCGTCGCCGCCGCACTCAGCATCCGGGCCAAACACGCATATGTGAAAGGCGATGCCGTCGCGCTCGAGGACGACGCCACGCGCAGCGTGGCGATGTTTCGCCGGCTCGGCGACCGGTGGGGCCTGCTGCAGGCGAACGAATGGCTCGCCGCCCACGCGGACATGACCGGAGACTTCGAGCGGGCGATCGCCGTGCACCGCGACGGGCTGCGCATGGCTGAGGAGCTCGGTCTCTGGCCCGACGTCGCGGGGCGGCTGTCCTGGCTGGGCTGGAGCCTGATGCAGCGCGGCGACTATTCGGCCGCGCGCGAGCACTGTGAGCTGGGGCTGCGGCTCGCGGAGGAGCAGGGTTCCCCGCTTGGGGTCATCTTCGCGCAGATGGGCCTGGCCTTCGCCGCCCGCCGGGACGGCAAGCTCGACATCGCGGAGGAGCACCTCACCAGCCTGCTGGAGGCGGCCGAGAGCCGGGACGTCGAGCGGGGCCAGCCGTTGCACACCCCGAGCGTCCTCGTCGAACTCGGATACCTCGAGGTGCTGCGCGGCAATGCGGAGGCGGCGAGAGCGCGGCACCTGCGGGCGTTTGCCATCGCGCAGCAACTGGGCGCGGTCCGCGACATGGTGCAGGCCGTCGGTGGCCTCGCGGCTGCGTCGGCGCTCGGCGGCTGCCACCAGCAGGCGGCTCAACTGCTCGGAGCGGCGGCAGCCGTACGGGAGTCGCTCCAGACGCCGCTCACGCCGGCCGACAAGAGCGACGTCTGTCGGACGACCGTTGCCACCCGGGCCGCGCTCGGTGACGACATCTTCGACGCCGCCCACGGCCAGGGCCGGAAGCTGCAGCTCGAGGATGCCGTCCAGCAGACCTGCGCCGACTGACGAAAAGGCTGACGAAAGCAGATCCACCCTGCCGGGCGGCCCGGCAGGGTGGATTCGATCGGACGTTATGTCCGGTCGAGCGCCACGGCCTGCTGCAGATAGTCGCGTACCGCAGCCCGGGGTATCGTCTCCAAGCTTTTGATCTTGATGTGCCGGGTGTTCTTGCCGATGCCGTCGAGCAGGCCGTGCTCGTCGGTGAACTCCGCTCCCCGGGCGAAGGCGAGCGTGAGGTGGGTCCTGCTCTGGCTGATGATCGCGAGGATCTGGTTCCCCTTCCACGCGAGCGACCCGCGGCTGATCACCTCGCTGGTGGTCGGTGCGACCTCGGTGACGAGTTCCCGCAGGACAAGCACGATGTCCCGGTGGTTGGGTGAGAGCCGGTTCTGCACGTAATCGGTGACGTCTTGGCCAGTCATCAGAGGTCCCTTTCCGAATGTCGGTTAGAGGGTGGCGAGGTCGATGGCCGCGGCGATCGCCCGCGCCCCGGCGTCGTTGGGGTGCAGCTGGTCGCCGGAGTTGTACTCCGCGCGCAGCGCCTGGGTGGCGGGGTCGGTGAGGACGGCGGCGACGTCCACCACGGCGTCGTACTCGCCGCTGGTCCGGATCCACTGGTTCACGGCGGCGCGGACGTCCTGATTGCGCGGGGTGTCGTAGCCGGCGGCGCCCTTCATCGGTGGGAGCGTAGCGCCGATGATCTTGATGCCGTGGGCGTGCGCGGTCCGGATCAATGCCCGGAAGCCGTTGATGAGCTGCCGGTCGGTGACCACCGCGGAGGCGCCGCAGCCGAAGTCCGGATAGCCGCCACCGCCGATGTCGTTGGTGCCGAGCAACACGATCGCCGTGCGTACGCCGGGCTGGGCGACAACGTCGCGGTGGAAGCGCGTGACCCCCTTTTCGCCATAGCAGGTCGAGTCGCCGAGGAGCTTGTTGCCGTTGATTCCTTCGTTGACCACACCGAATCGCTTGCCGGCGGAGACCAGTCGTTCGGCCAGCTCGTCAGGGTAGCGGTTGTCGGTGTTCGTCGCGGTGCCATAGCCATCGGTGATGGAGTCACCGAACGCCACAACCGTGCCGCGGGCGGTGCGCTGCCCGTCGACGTCGATGCCGGCCAGGTAGTACCGGGAGTTGCTGGTGTCGCCGGCGAAGGCGGTGCCGGACGGGTCGAACCGGTGGTCGCCGGACGCCCGGTACGCGGTGGTCAATCCCAGGTCGTGGAACGTCGCCGGCCCGGTCGGCTTGGTGAAGTACAGCGTGACGCTGAGCGAATCCAGTGCAGAGACCGGCAGGCCGGCCGCGTCCGACGTCAGCTCCCTACCCGGCGCGATCGTGGCCGAGAGCCGCCGGCCGAACGTCAGTGCGTGCAAGGTGCCGGGTTTCAGCTCCGCCCCGGAGCCGGCCTTGGCGATTGTCGCCCCGGCCACGTGCAGCGGTTCGACGCCGAACCGGTTGGACAGCCGGATCCGCACCCGCGAGCCGCCGGTGCTGACCCGGACCACCTGCCGCACCGACTGGTTGGCGAAGCCGTCCAGGAACCAGCCGGGTCCGCTGCCGCCGTCCGACAGGGGGTGGTGCTGGGCGGCCGCCCACGCGCCCTGCCATCCGGCGGCTGCCGGGCGGTGGTCCGGTGTGGCGGCGGACGCGGCCGGTGCGGCCGCGGCGACCAAAGCAATAGCCGCTCCCACGATGGTGGTGCGCTTCCATGGAAAACTCATCGGACGACCTTTCGCGGCAATGTCGGACTGGAACGGGCCGGCCGCCGGACTGGTGCCGGTGGCTGGACAGAACTCTGCGACCTCGCCCTTACGGTTTGTTTACCGTCGTCTGCGCACCGCGGCGCTCCGGCCGGGGCGTACCACGGATGTACCGGATGTGTATCGGCGGCTGGCATCGTGACGCGGGTGCCCGGTCGCGGCGGGGAGTTCCCCGTTCTTCCCGTCGTCAGTGACCCGGGTCCGCTCTGTTGCATTCGTCGTTCGGCAAGATCGAGGCTTGAGCAGTGAAGCTCCCAAGCCGGCGGTCGCCCTCGCCACCGCAGTCCGCCTTCGTCGGGTTCCGGTTCCCGCCGGAGGTGATCGTGGTCGCGGTCCGGCTGTACCTGCGCTACAACCTCTCCTACCGCGACGTCGAGGAACTCCTCATCGAGCGTGGCGTCGAGGTCGACCACGTCACCATCTTCCGGTGGGTACAACGCTTCACCCCGCTACTGGCCGCCGCCGCCAGGTTCTGCCGGCATATACCCGGTGACAGGTGGTTCACCGACGAGACCTATGTCAAGGTCAACGGCGTCTGGCGGTCCGTGTACCGCGCCGTCGACCAGCACGGCCAGGTCATCGACGTACTCGTCTCAGCCCGCCGCGACGCCGCGGCGGCACGCCGGTTCTTCCGCAGGGCGATGGCCACGTTGAAGGTGCGACCCGCCGAGGTGATCACCGACGCTGCACCGGTGTACCCAGCGGTGCTCGATGAGCTGGTCCCATCCGCGTGGCACCGCGTCGAAGGCCACGCCAACAACCGGATAGAGGCCGACCACAGCCAACTCAAGCACCGGCTCAAACCGATGCGCGGGCTGCGCACCGGCCGGACCGCGCAGACGATCATCGCCGGACACGCGTTCATGCAGAACCTAATGGGCATGTAAGGGAGCGCTGAGCCGGCTGTCCGCACTGGACCAGGGGCAATGACCTCTGAGGGTGGAGGGACGCCATCGCGGTGGCCTTTCTTGCAGATCACGGGATGGGTGCGGGTGACGTCTGTGCAGAACTTGAGATTCGATCTCTTGGCGCAGACCGACGCGCCCGGACCCATCCCGTGTGCGTGCCCGGCGTTGTGCTGGTAGGAGTCGTGTTGGTCCGAGCCGACCGCACAGGTTGACCTCTTGACGGACCGAAGTCTGCGAGCTTCGCGCAAGACCGAGGGCTGTGCGGTGAGCTGGGGTCACGAACGGCTGGTGGGATGTCGGGCCCCGGAGCCCTGCCATTAGGGAGCTGCGTGCCTCGCACAGACGCGGACCTGAACAGCACGTCAGAGCGAAGGAGGACTTCATGTCGGGCGTCTTCTGCGGAATTGACTGGGCAGAAGATCATCACGATGTCGCCGTGGTGGATCAGCAGGGCAGCTTGCTGGTCCGGCGACGGATCAACGACGACGCGGCCGGCCTGCGGGAGCTGCTGCAACTGCTGGCCGAACACGGCGACGACGCCGGGCAGCGAGTGCCGGTCGCGCTCGAGACATCACGAGGACTGTTGGTTGCCTGCTTGCGGGCAACCGGTCGGCAGGTGTTCGCGATCAACCCGATGGCCGTGGCACGCTACCGCGACCGGCACACGGTCTCACGCAAGAAGTCCGACCACGGCGACGCGATGGTCCTGGCCAACATCCTGCGCACCGACATGGCCGCGCACCGGCCGTTGCCCGACGATTCCGAACTGGCCCAGGCGATCGCGGTACTGGCCCGCGCCCAGCAGGACGCGGTATGGGACCGCACCCAGGCGCACAACAAGCTTCGTTCCCATCTGCGAGAGTACTTCCCCGCGTTCCTCAACGCCTTCGCCGGAGTCCGCGACGGCATCACCCGCCCCGACGCGCGGGTCCTGCTGGCCGCGGCGCCGACCCCGGCCCGAGCCCGGAAGCTGACCACCCCTCAGATCGCGGCGCTGCTGCGCCGGGCCGGCAGGCAACGCGGCATCAACGCCGAAGCCACCCGCCTGCGCCAAGCCCTGCGCAGCGAACAACTGCGTCAACTCCCCAGCGTCGAAGACGCCATGGGAACCCGGACCCTGGCGCTGCTACGTGCCCTGGACGCCGCCGCCACCAGCGCCGCCGAACTCGCCGACGCCACCGAACAGGCCTTCGAACAGCACCCCGACGCCGAGATCATCACCAGCTTCGCCGGCCTGGCCCAGCTCACCGGCGCCCGGATACTCGCCGAGATCGGCGACGACCGGTCCAGGTTCACCGATCCGCGAGCACTCAAAGCCTATGCCGGCGCCGCCCCGATCACCCGCGCCAGCGGCAAGACCACGGCGGTGCTGCACCGCCGAGTCAAGAATCAACGCCTGGCCACCACCGGCTACCTGTGGGCGTTCGCCGCCCTGAGCGCATCCCGCGGCGCCCGCACGCACTACGACCGCCGCCGCGCCGCCGGCGACCGCCACGCCGCCGCCCAACGCAACCTGTTCAACCGCCTGCTCGGCTGCCTGCACCACTGCCTACAAACCGGCCAACGCTACAACGAAGCCACCGCGTTCCCGACCACCCAAACCGAAGAACAAGGGGCTGCAGCTTGACAGATCAACCGCGTGGGATGTCTGCGCCGCGGACACTACGAACTCGGACACGACGCCCCACGCGGACTCCGCGTGACTGCGGCGTTCACCGAACTCGTCACGGCCATCTGATGACCGGCGGCACTCGCCGCAACGCGCCCTCCGATCGGCAAATGCAACAGCGCCTCTCGTACAACGGTGAACTGATCCGCGTCTTGCATGACGGGGCGCCTGGGAGACCAGTGTGTACACGGATGCGGACTCGGCTGGACGGTGCCGTCGTTGCGATGGCGGTGATCGGCTCGCTCACCCTGCTGCCCGCCGCGCTCGCCGTCCTCGGGTCCGCGGGCGTTGCGGCGCGGCCAGGCGCCCGCCGCGGCCAGCGGGCTGGGCTGGCACCGCTTCGGTGGCCGGGTGATGCGCCGGCCACTGGTATTCGCCACCGCCGGGCTCGCCTGCGTCGCGGTGCTCGGTGCACCGGCGCTCGGACTGCGGATCGGCCTACCCGACGACCGGGTCCTGCCGCCGTCGGCGTCCACCCGCCAACCGGGCCACCAACGCCGGGTCCAGGGGCCTCGGCCGTCGCGGCCTGCCGCCCGTCCACCGGCCCAGCCTGCACCGGCACCGTTGCCGACAACTCATCCACAGCCGCGTCAGCGGTCTCGATCTCGGTAGTCACAGATCCCAAAACGGTATCCCTCTTATTCGAGTTACACCGCTTCAAGACGGTCCCGTCCCTGGCCGGGCCGTAGCACGGGCCCGCCAGCAGGATGCCGACGGGCCCGGCGGGCCGCTGCCTACGCGAAGAGGACCAAGGGACCCGAATTCACCAGAGTGCTCCCGTTGTAGTTGCGGGCTCGCATGCCGGTGGCGTCCCAGTCCAGGGAGTACTCGGGGCCGCACTTGTTGTAGCCCGGGTACTCGTGCCAGGTCGCCGAGGTCCCGTCGCCATAGTAGATCGTCACCGCAGGGTGGTTCCCGGTCGCGGTGTCACAGATCTTGTAGGTCGCCGTGTCGTCGTAGTAGCAGACCCGGGCCCCGGTGGTTGAGGTGACGAACTGCTCCGAGCCATTGCATGTGTGGGCGGCGGCCAAGGCTGGCTGGCCCAACGCTACCAGCCCGCCCATGACGAGCAGTGCAACACCCACGACTCGGGTAAGCCTGCGACGAAGGTTCGGCATGATGTGCTCCCATCCGTCTCGGAGGAAATGATCGAGATGTATATCACTCGATGCGACTGAAGGAACCGTTCACGAATGATTCCGAACGGTTCCGGACGGCCAGGGGCTTCGACGCTTCACTCCCAGTGCCATCCACCGTGGACTATCACCCGGCCCTGCTTTGAGGAACTCTTGCCGTTGAACGCTCAGGCGCGGCTCGTCGCCGGCACGCGGATGGCGAGCACGTCAAGGCGGCTGACCCACCTGGTGACGTGGCGGGCCACGTCCTGGCCGGTCAGGCCGAGATCGGTGAGGACCTCCACCCGGCTGCTGACTGCCGCTGCGGCGACCGTCAATGTGGTGTTCATCGGTGCCTCCCCGTGGCCGGTACCGGTGATGGGACGACCATGCGCGATCATGGATGCGCAAAGGTTGAAGAAACCTTGAATCGGCGGCCCCAGCGCGGAGAAGGACGGTCGAGGCGACGTTGGAGTTCCGACTGCTCGGCACCATCGAGGCCGTCCGCGTTGGCGTGCCCGTCGCGGTCGGCCCCGCCCGGCAGCGGGGCGTGCTGGCGGCGTTGCTGGCCGACGCCGGCCGGGTGGTACGCACGGGCGACCTCGTCGAGCGGGTGTGGGGCGACGCCCGCCCGCGACGGGCGACACCGACCCTCTACAGCTACCTGTCCCGGCTACGAGCCGCCCTCGACGGCGGGCCGGCGCTGATCCGGCGAGCTGGCGGCTACCTGCTGGCGGCCGAGCCAGCCACGGTCGACCTGCACCGCTTCCGCGACCTGTGCACGCGGGCCAGGGCCGCAGGCGACGACCCGGCCGCGGCGGCGCTGTTCGACGAGGCGCTCGGACTGTGGCAGGGCACCGCATTCGCCGACCTCGACACGCCATACTTCAACCTGCTACGGGCGACCGCCGAGCGGGAACGGCTGGCCGCCGAGGCGGACCGCGACGACGTTCGGCTGCGCATCGGCCGTGCGGGCGAGGCGCTGGCCGGGCTGTTCGCCCGAGCCGAGGCGCACCCGCTCGACGAACGCACCTCCGGGCAGCTCATGCTCGCCCTGTACCGCGTCGGCCGCGCTGCCGACGCTCTCGCCCACTACCGGCTGGCCCGGGCGCGGCTGCGCGAAGAACTGGGCAACGACCCGGGCGAGGCACTGCAACGACTGCACAAGCAACTGCTGGCAGGCACGGTTCCCCCGGTTGTCGTGCCGGCCGTTCCGGCGTCGGCCGGCAACCCGCCCCGGCAGCTGCCGGCACCGCCAGCGGTGTTCGTCGGGCGGGCCGGGGAACTGGCTCAGCTGGACCGGATCGCCACCGCGGATGCGATGGGGATCGCAGCCATCGGCGGTATCGGTGGCATCGGCAAGACCTGGCTCGCCCTGCACTGGGCACACCGCAACGCCGAGCGGTTCCCCGAGGGGCAGCTCTACGCCGACCTGCGCGGCTTCGACCCGACCGGTGAGCCGGTCCCGGCGACCGTCGCCCTGCGCGGTTTCCTGGAGGCACTCGGCGTCACACCCGGCGAGATCCCCGACGATCTGGACAACCGGGCGACGCTGTACCGCAGCCTCCTCGCCGGCCGCAGAGTACTCGTGCTGCTCGACAATGCCCGCAGCACCGCCCAGATCGAACCGCTGCTACCCGGCAGCCCGGCCTGCATGGTCCTGGTCACCGGACGCAGGCAGCTAGCCGGGCTGGTCACGACCACGGGCGCCCGGCCCGTGACCCTCGACGCACTGCCCAGCGCCGAGGGGCGGGAGCTTCTGATGCGCCACGTCGGCCGGGGCCGGGCAGCGCGAGAGCCCGAGGCCGCCGACGCGCTCGTCGCCCACTGCGCCGGGCTGCCCCTCGCCACGAGCATCGTCGCGGCCCGGGCCCGCATCCAGTCGGCGCTGCCACTGGCCGCTCTCGCCGAGGAGCTCAGCGACCGGGCGGCGCGGCTTGACGCCCTGGACGCCGACGACCTCGGGGCCGACCTACGGGCCGTCTTCGCCGTTTCCTACCAGGCCCTGGAGCCCGCTCTCGCGCGGATCTTCGGGCTGCTGGGCGACGCGCCCGGGCCGGACATCGGCGTTCCGGCCGCCGCGGCGCTCACCGGGCAGCCAGCCGGATCGGCCAGGGCCGCGCTGCGCCGGCTCACCGCCGCCCATCTCCTCCAGGAGCATGCACCCGGCCGGTACCGCATGCACGACCTCGTGCACCTGTACGCCGCCGAGTGCTGCGCCCACGACCAGCCGGCCGAGGTGATCGCCGCAGCCCGGGAGCGGCTCACCAACTGGTACGCCGACACCGCCGTGGCCGCCGACCGCGCACTGGCACCGCACCGCACTCCGCTCGACGGCGTCGCCGTCACCCGCTCCTTCACCGACTCCGAGGCCATGGACTGGTTCGCCGCCGAGCACAAGTGTCTCGCCGCGGCCCAGCAGACGGCGGCCGAGCACGGTTCGCAGGCCGCGGTGTGGCGCCTCGCCTGGGCCCTCGACACCTTCCACTGGCGCGGCGGCCGGCTCGCCGAGCGGGTCGCGGCGCTGCGAGCCGCGCTCCCGGCCACCACCGGCGACCCGGCCGCGGCGGCGCTGTGCCACCGGCTGCTGGGTCGCGCACACGTCCCGCTCGGCGGGCACGACCTTGCGCTGCACCACCTGGAGCGGGCTGCGGCGGGCTTCGCAGCGGCCGGCGACGCCGACGGCCAGGCCCAGACACACCTCAACCTGGCGCTGGCCTGGGAACGGGTCGGCGACGATCGGCAGGCACTGCACCACGCTCGGGAGAACCTGCGTATCCGCTCCAGACTGGGCAACCCGGCCCGCGAGGCCGAGGCGCTCAACGCGGCCGGCTGGTACCACGCCCGCGTCCAGGAGTTCGAGCCCGCCGAGCGATACTGTCGGCGGGCCCTTTCGCTGAGCCAGGTCCACGGGTTCCGGGAGATCGAGGCGTACACCAGGGACAGCCTCGGGTACATCGCCCACCACGGCTGGCGGCCCGCCGACGCCCTTGAGCACTACCGAGCCGCACTGGACCTGCGCCGGGCGCTCGGCGACACCTACGAGGAGGCCGACACGCTCGTGCACCTCGCCGACGTCCTTCTGACCCTCGGCCGCGACGCCGAGGCGACATCGGCCCGGCGTTCGGCCCTGACGCTCTACGAGAGCCAGGGCCGCACCCGCGAGGCAGCGGCCCTCAAGTCGCCGAGGTTGCGGTAGAGCAGCTCAGCCGCAACCCCCGGAACGGGTCGCGGCCACGGCTTCGCATCAGATCACGGTCTCGAAACTCGGCCATGACCTTGAGGCCAAGAACGAGACCAAGATCGCCATCGCCGTACTGACCAGTGGCAAGTGCCTACGGATGCGCAAGACCCTCGGCTACCTCAGCTGGTCGGCGCCGGCATGCTGACCACAGCCCGGGCGGCGGCCGTCATCTTCGCGATGGCACTGCTGAGTGCCTGCTCGAACCGTGCGCCCGCCACGGCCACGGGCATTGAGTCTTTTCCAACCTGACAGTGCGGGTCACAGCAGGTGCAGCGAACCCCGGATAGCGATGAGCCAAGGCTCCAGGGCGCTCGCCTCTACCTCACCGCCTGTGAGAAGGTGAAGCTAATGATGATCGACTACCTCACCAGCGGCCTGACCGGGTTCAGCCTGGACGAATTCCCTGATGCCCACGATTTCACCGTCGAGCTCACAATGTGGGGGAAAGACCAGGGGGTGGAGTCGCTCAATCTGGCCTACATCGTCGCATCGCCCGCCACCAGAATCCGTTGGGTCTGGTGGAGCGAACCGGTAGACAAGATCCGTGCCTGGACCGTTGCGGATATCCCCCGCGGCACGCTCGAGAAACCGTACTACCAGTCGGACCAGGGATGGAACATCGTGGTCTGGCAGCTGGACGACCAGATCTTCGTCGCAGAGGGCGACGGGGAGCGGGATGCGGACCGGGAGCAGAACACCTACACCAGGTGGTTCAGAGTGTCCCGAGAGTTGTACGACGCAGGCTGGACGGCCGCCCTCGATCGGTTGCGGGTCGGCTGAGGGTGCGCACCCAGGTACGCCAGTCGCAACAGCATGAAGCGGCATCATCGCGTAGTCACCGACGACGATGAGTCGGGAAACACGAGAGGAGCTGACCAAGATCCGCTTCGAAGATCGAGATGCCTGCTGACCGGTACGGATGTATTTCTCGGCAGGAACAAGGTCATCGACGTACTCGTCTCCGCCCACCGAAATGCCGCCGCAGCCCGCCGGTTCTTCCGCCGAGCGTTGGCCACGTTGAAGGTGACGCCGAGCGAGGTTGTCACCGACGCCGCGGCTGTCTATCCAGCGGTGCTCGACGAGCTGGTCCCGTCGGCGTGGCATCACGTCGAGCGCTACGCCAACCATCGGATCGAGACGGATCACAGCCAGCTCAAACACCGGCTCAGACCCATGCGCGGACTCCGCACCGACCGAACAGCCACCGTGATCATCGCTGGACACGCCTTCATGCAGAACGTTCGCCGCGGCCACTACGAACTCGGCCTCGATGCTGCCCGCGGGCTGCGCATCGCGGCGGTGTTCACCGAACTCGCCGCCGCCATCTGAAGCCGGATGCACCAGCTCAACCGCGTCTCCCGACGCAAAATGCAACAGCGCCAGTTCGGTAGCTCAGTTGGTGACGGTGATCGGCCAGATGCACAGGACATACTGCTCGACGCCGTCGAGGGTGCGCCATGCGGCGATGGATGTTTCTGTGTCGGCGGTCTGGGTGTCGCGTTCGACTTCGGTGGCGCGTGTCTGCATGTCGGTGCGTCCGGTGTGACCGAGGCGGATGCCGTAGTCGCCTGGGCCTGGGCCGACGGGGATGTCGAGCATGATGTCCGGGACGCGCCCTTCGACGACATCGACCTGGAGCCGACCGGTGGGCAGGGTGAGGACAGCGTGGGGTTCCCATTGCCATGGCGGTTCGGTGGTGTCGGGTTCGGCGTCGAGCGGTTCGATCCGCAGCAGGGGTCTGCCGTACTGGGTGGCGCAACGGACGAGCATGGCGGGACCTGCGACGCCGAGGAGCCGGCCGCCGCGGCTGCCGGGGTTGCGAGCGGCGATCCATGCCGGCTGCTGCGACTCCGGGGTGTCGGCGGAGACGTCGCGGATGAGGAAGACTCCCTCATCGGTTGGAACGATCGACTCGACAGTGTTCGGCACGTCGTGTCCTTTCTCCCGGGTCGGGGTTTGTTGGGGGGGGGCGAGACGAGCG